>JBHEKP010000257.1:0-4808 GCA_041859375.1 Candidatus Hydrogenedentales bacterium
GTTGAGCTTATTGGTGGATAGTCTCGAAGGGTATCCGGTTCATACCGGGTCGGAAGCGTCGGGGGCACTGCCGGAGGGGCATTTACGGTGATGGAATAGGATTCCGGCGTAATCGGTTCTTTTGCGGCAAGCATCCCCGGAAAAACGGCAAAGACTGCAAGGGCGGCGGCAGGCCAGGTTCGCATCGTTGTCCTCCTCTTCATGCCGCATGTACTTTCGCACAATCACCCCTGACTGTCAACCCCGTCAGCCGGCACGGACCTCCTCCGGCCAGGCGAGGGGGACGCCTCGCCTGGAGAGGTCCTTCTGAAATTCGGCCAGTTTTTCAGGGGTGTTTCGCACGGCGCGGGGGGATGCGCCGGTGAGGACGCACCGGGCCGCGAGCGCGCCCGCCGCCTCGCCGATGTTCCATTCCACGGGGTGCAGCCGGTAGCAGCCGTTGGTGATGTGGGTGGTGCCGATGTTTTTGCAGGCGGGCAGCAGGTTTTCCACGCGCGCGGGGATGAGCGCGCCGAGGGGGATTTGGAAGGGCATGGAGTCGATGTCGATGTAGTTGTCGCCCCCCGTGCTGGGATGCAGATCAATGCGGTAAAACCCGATGCCTGCGGAGTCGGGGAACTGCGCCGCCGTGACGCCATCCCCCCGACCGGTTTCCGCGGCGCGCTGCTCCCGGCCCACATGCCCCTCCAGCACGGTGAATTCGGCGCGGATGCGCCGCGACTCGCGGATGTAGGGCCGCATGGCGAGCCCGTCGCGGGTGCCGGTGAGATCGCCGCGCAGGCGCAGCCCCGGCCAGCCCGCGCCGCCGTCGGGCCGGGGGGCCTCCGTCTGGAGCCAGTAAAAAAGGGACAGGCTCAGTTGCCGCGCCCCCTCCATGTGGCGGGCGTTTTCCCCCGCAGTGCCGCCGAAGGGGTTGCCGTCAAGGTAGTCGTTCTGCGGCCAGTTCACCACCGTCACGTCGCCCTTCAGAAAACCGTCGCGGAAGTTTCCCCGGTCCAGGATGCGCCGGTAGGTCCACCATCCGGGCCCGGTGCGGCAGGTGGGGTCGAAGGGCATGCTGCGCGGTTTCAGGGTGACCGGGTGGATCGTGTCCAGCGACAAGAGCGGCCCGGACCACGGCGGGCTCATCTTTGGCGTGCGCCCCCTCCAGAATCCGTAGTTTTCCGGGCGGTCAATCACATGGTTTTCGCCCGCGCGGTGTTCCATGGCGAAGCACCAGGTGCAGGCCTGCATATTGCCGGGCCGCGCCTGTGCGGGCGCGTGCAGTTCGCCCGTGTCGCCGCGCGCCTCCGTGCCGGTGACGTGCTCCACCCCCGCCAGGGGCAGCAGTTCCCCCGTCTCGGTGGCGTCCAGGAACAGCTTTCCCTCCAGCGACACCGTTTCGCCGTCCTCCATGCCGCTCACCGCCACGGCGGCCACCGTGTCGCCCCGCGTTTCCGCCGCCAGGGGGGCGTGGCCGGTCAGCAGCGTGAGCCTTTCCCCGGCGATGTGGGGGGCGAGCATCTCCCGCAGCACCGCCTCGGAGACGCACGGTTCGTGGCACAGGGCGGACACGCCGCCGTTGCCTGGGTTGAGGAATTTCGCCGCGCGGGCCGCGTCGGTCAGGGGATAATTGCGCCGGTAATAGCCGCGCACCCGGTTCCGGTAGTCCTGGTAGGCGCGTGTGGCCCCGAAGGTCTCCACCCACCGGTTCTCATCGGGCGGCACCGCCTGGGAGGTGGCCTGGCCGCCCGGCCAGGCCGACTCCTCGGTCATCACCACCGTGCAGCCCGCCTCCAGCGCGGTGAGGGCGGCGGCGCATCCCCCCAGCCCGCCGCCGATGATCACCACATCCGCCCGCAGCGTCCGTGCGGGGCGTTTATTGCCGGTGGTGCGCGGGAGCCCCCTTTCCCGTGTTGGGGCGCACCCCCCCTGAACGGCCATCCCCGCCGCCAGCCCCGCGCCGATGAACCCCCTGCGTGTCATTCCGCCCATGCCCGGCCCTTTCTGTGCGGTGCGCGCCAAAACGCGGATTGTTCCCATTTTCAGGCGCGTTGATGGTATCCTTTTTGCAGGGAAGGTTTCGACACCCGCGCGCCGCGGGTGCGTCCCCGCCCCGGAACACGCGGAACCGTCATGGAAGAGCAGAAGGAACAGACAGCCCCGCCCGCGGAGGAAACGGAAGTCATTGTGATTCCGCAGCCCTCCTCGGAGGAGTCCGAATGGCCCGCGCCGCCGCCGCCGCCCACGCCGCGCAACCTGCTGCGCACGCTGGCGGGGAAGGTGCCGGGTCTGCTGGCGCGGTGGCGCGCCGTTCTGGCGGACGCGCCGGAGGCGCTGCGGGGGCGGGTGCGCGCGGCTCTGCGCGGGCGCGCCCTGCGGCGGGCGCTGTGGGCGGAGGAGCTGCGCCTTTTCGAGGATGACTACACCCGCAATTACACGCCCGGCCTGACCAAGCCGCCGGACGTGGGCCGCCCCTTCCTGCTCATGCCGTGGCGCGTGCGCGGCGGGGTGGTGCTGGCCCACGGCTACATGGCCGCGCCGCTTGAGGTGCGCGCCCTGGGCGAGTACCTGCGCCGCCGGGGCTTTGCGGTGCTCGGCGTGCGCCTCACCGGCCACGGCACCTCGCCGGAGGACCTGTCCAACCGCACCTGGGAGGACTGGTACCGGGCGGTGGAGCGCGGCTGCGCGCTCATGGAGGCGATCACACCGAAGGTGGCCGTGGCGGGCTTTTCCACCGGCGGCTGCCTGGCGCTCATCGCGGCGTCGCGGCTCCGGGATCGGGTGCGCGCCGTGGTCTCCGTCTGCGCGCCGCTCTATGTGCGCGACCACGGCATCCATTTCGTGCCTTCCATCGTGGGCATCAGCAGCCTGCTCAAGCGCATCGGCATCAAGCGGTTCCAGTTCGACTATGTGGAGAACCACCCCGAAAACACGCACATCAACTACAGCCGCAACCCGCTCAAAAGCGTGCGCGAGCTGCGCGCCGTCATGGCGGAGACGGAGCGCGCCCTGGCCGGGGTCGCCGCGCCCGCCCTGATCATCCAGGGCTCCCGGGACACCACGGTCCACCCCGACAGCGGCCCCGACATTTTCGCCAAGCTCGGCTCTGTACAAAAGGAGCTGACCATCTTCGAGCGCGGCCGCCACGGCATTGTGAACGGCGAGGGCAGCGCGGAGGTCTTCTCCCGGGCCGCCCAGTTCCTGGAGCAGGTGTTCTCGGCGGCGGAGCCCCCGCCCGGGCCGCGGCCCGCGCCTTCGGAGACGGCGGCTGTGGTCGCGTCCGGCGGCGGGGGGGAGGACCTCCCCAAGGAGGGCGATGCGCCCCAAATAACGTCAACCGGATGACCATCCCGTGCGGGAACCGGGCTGATCGGCCCGATGATTCCGTCCCCTGACCATCCCGGTTGCGTCCCCGATGAAACCTGTTTCCGCCGTTTCCGGTCCTCTAAGGGGTGCCATGTTTCACATAAGGAGCCTGTCCGATGAAACTGTTCCGAATCTCCCTGCTTGCGTTGATGGTATTGCTGGTGTTCCAGACGGGATGCCAGACCCCCGCCGGGTCCGGAGAGGGGGGCAAGGCTCCCGCGCAGTCCTTCAACACCTCCACCACCGCCGAGAAGGACGCCGCAAAGGCCCCCACCGCCCCGCCGGAGGAGCCCCTTGCGCCCCTGCCCCCGGACCATTGGCTGGTGGGCACGAGCGCCGTGCCGGACATGGTGCCCGCCACCATCGCCGCCGACGCGCCCCGGACGCTCCTGCGCGAATACGGCCCGGCCTACCTGGAGCAGATTGGCGCTGAGCGGGTGCTCCACCTCAAGGGAACCCACTATGAGATGGGCTTTCAGCACGGCACGCTGATGAAGGACGAAGTCATCGCCGCCTCCGCGCGGCTCCGCGCCGTGGGTTCGCTGTCCTGGGAGGGCGACTTCAAGGCGAGCCTGGGCGAGGCGTGGCGGCGCTGCGACCCCTTCATCCCCCAGAAGTTCAAGGATGAGATCAAGGGCATGTCCGACGCCACCGGCCTGCCGTTGGACTATGTGCAGGACTTCACCATCTTTCCGGAACTGTTTCACTGCAGCGGATTCGCCCTGTGGGGCCGGGCCACCAAAGACGGCGAACTGCTGCACGGGCGCGTGCTGGACTACATGCGCACCGCCGGACTGGACAAGTGGGCCCTCATCATCATCCAGGAACCGGAGGGCGGCGCGGCCTTTGTGAACGTGGCCTACTCCGGCATGATCGGAAGCGTCACCGGCATGAACGACCAGCAGGTCGCCATTGGCGAGATGGGCGGGCACGGCGCCGAGCAGTGGGACGGCATGCCCATGACCCTGCTGATCAGCGAGTGTCTTGAATCGTCCAAGACCCTCGACGATGTCCGCCGCATCATGACGGACACGCCGCGCACCTGCGAGTACTATTACGTCATCAGCGACGCCAAGGCGGAAAACGGCCGCGGCATGGCCTACGGCGTGGCGGCCTTCCCCAAGGAAATCCAGTTCATCGGGCCGAACGAATCCCACGAGCGCCTTCCCCGCCCCGTGGAGGACGCCGTGCTCCTCTCCGCCGGCGACCGGTACAACTGCCTGGTGGACCGCGCCCTGAAGATGTACGGAAAGTTCACCCCGCAGGAGGCGCTGGATTTGATGGCGCGCGGCGTGGCGATGGAGAGCAACATGCACGATGCGCTCTTCAAGCCCCGCACCATGGAACTCTGGGTGGCCAACTCCACCGTGCGCCAGCCCGCCTGCAACCGCCCCTACCGCCACTACGACGTGCGCAAACTCATCGCAGAAAAACCCTGACCGGCGGCCCTTACGCCCCGC
>JBHEKP010000070.1:0-21422 GCA_041859375.1 Candidatus Hydrogenedentales bacterium
TATCGTTCCGGCCATTTTTAAAGGAGGTATTCTTTTTCCGGTCGTCACATCCCAGCGGTCCACATTTGCGCTGTAAAATTGCAGGCCTGCCGAATACAACACTTTCGCGTCCGGGGATACGGTTGCATAAAACACTTGCAGGGGATATGTCTTGAAAGTGCGCAGACACTCGCCGGTGCCCACATCCCACAGTTTCAAGGCAAACAAAGTGCCTGTTACCGCTTTTGTGCCGTCCAAAGAAAAAGCACCGCATGCGACCGGTGGTTGCTTTGATATGGATAATTTTTCAAATAAGTTTTCCGCCGCTTCCGGATCCGCATTCATTTCATCAACCAGTTGTTCCACTAGGGATTTGTCATAGTCGAGATAATCTTCCGCGGCATACGCGGCAAACGTGTGGATCACTTTTCCCGTTTCGGTGTCCCAAAGCGTTACCTTTCCACCAGGGGCGTTTGACAATACTTTGCTTCCATCCGAAGAGATGCTCATGAATGAAAACGCGACCATATGCTCCGAGGTGTCGGGCGTATTCTGGGTTGTGTTTTTGGCGGTTTTTTTTGCATCAGATTCGGTGGAGGAGGCGGAATCTGGCCCGGCGTATGCCATTGGAACTATAAAAAGCGCCAAGATGGCCAGCGACAGCGCCATTGGAAGGTTCTTGACTGTCATTTATGCCCCTCCATCAAATGTGTTGGCATGATGATTCCTGTTCCATGGGTAATGGTAGTCAAAAAACATGGAAACCGCAAGGGGTGAATCGATGGTGTTTGGGGTGTGGATGGCTGCCGGGAAGGGTTCTCACACGAAGGCGTGGCGGCACGGCGGATGAGGTTGGATGGTTCTACGCAAAGGCGCAAAGACGCAAAGGATGAGGGGGGGGATGGGAGGCCGGGACAATCTTGTGTTGATGCATTCTTTGTGGCTCCGTGCCTCCGTGTGAGAATTTTCTTACGAAAAACCGGGCAAGGAGGCAGAGGCAGAACGAAGAATGGCGGGTTTCGCTTTGTTTCACCCGCCCTACGGGGGTGTCTTCCCCCGGAAAGTGTGACTGTGCTAGTCTATGGGGGTGGTTGGGCGGCGAAACTGCGGACGGATTTCGGCAATGCGCGGGACGATATTTCAGGCGGAAATCGCAAGCACCCCCGAGGCGGCGCACGCGCTGCTGTCCAATGTTCTTGAAACTTTGGAGGGCCGGGGGTGGATACAGTCCCAGGAGGACCGTTTTGCGCTGTGGCTGTGCCTTGAGGAGGCCCTGAGCAACGCGGTGAAGCACGGCAACAAGGGCCGCGCGGACGCGCGGGTGACCCTGGAAGTCTCCGAGGACGGGGATCTGGGCCTGTTGTCGGTGGGCGACGAGGGGGGCGGCTTCGACCCGGACAGCGTGTCCATGCCCTGCTGCGGGGATCTGCACGGGCGGGGCGTATGCCTGATCAAGCATTACATGGAGCGGGTGGTGTACGACCGTTCGCGGCGGCGGCTGGTGATGGCATACCGGCTGCGGCGAGACGGCGGCGCGAACGGACAGAACGGAGGCGGAAATGGCGCTGTATCTCACCTTTGACGAGGTTGGCCCCGTGACGGTGGGCACGATCCACGCGGCGGACATGCTGGACGACAACAATGTGCGCGATTTCGGCGACCAGGTGCTGGGCCACGTGTCGGAGCGCCCGGACTGCCGCCTGCTGCTGAATTTCCAGCACGTGCTGTACCTGAGCAGCGCGGCCATCACGGAGCTGCTCCGCATCCGGGACGCGTGCCGCCCCGGCGGGGGGATGCTGCGCCTGTGCGGGCTGAACGACTCGATCCGCACGGTGTTTGAAATCACGAACCTGGCGGGCCTTTTTTCGGTGCACAAGGACGACACGCTGGACACGGCGCTGGCGCGCTATGAGCGGGCGCTGGCCGTGGCGGGAGAGGACGACGGCTGGGATGATCCCGCCGGGGGCGGCGGGGGATGATGATCCGGTTCCGCACCCGGCTGAGCCTGACTGTCAGCCTGATTGTCGTGCTGGCCGTTTCGGGCATGGCCGTGGTGGTCATCTCGATTTACGCGCAGCGCACGGGTGCGCTGTTTTACCACGCGGGGGTGCAGCTCAACCTGCTGGCGCAGCGCAACATCGAGTACGGGCTGAACCTGCCGCGCAAGGTGATGGACCGCGTCTCCGACCAGATGGTGGTGCAGGCGCTGCTGGTGGCGGAGCTGGTGGCGCTTTCGGAGTCGGGCGGCAGCGCGGAAAAGCTGGGCGCGGGGGAGATCATCCACCGGGTGAGCGAGCGCTCGGCGGCGCTGCGGGGCTTTCCGCTGCTCGACGAGGTGTGGGTGACGGACGAGCAGGGCCGTGCGTGGCTGCACCCGGGCGGCGGCCCGGAATTCAATTTTGTGGAGGCGGCGGCCAGGGATCCGCAGGTGAGGCCCTTCCTGGGCCTGCTGGAGCAGCCCTTCGCGCCGCCGGTAAAGCAGGAGATGGGGCCGCGCGCGCTGGACAAGGCGCCCTACCAGTATGTCGGCGTGGGCGGAGTGGACGCGCCGCGCATCGTGCAGGTGGGGGCGGGCGCGGAGCTGATCAATTCCATCACCGCCGATTTCGAGGTGCGGAACGTGGTGGAGCGGTTCATGACCGGCATGAACTTCGAGCGCATCGCCGTGGTGGACGGGGAGGGCCGGGTGATTGCCGCCTCCGGATCGCCCCGGTACCGGGGGCAGGGCGTGGTGGACGCGGAGCTGCGGCGGCTCTGCATGGACTTTCTGAAAAGCGGCGAGCCCTTCCGCACGGCCCTTGTGGGCCGGGACGTGGGCGTGGTTTCGGCGCTCACCCCGGCGGGCGGGGTGCCCCTGGCGCTGTTCATCCAGCACCAGACCAGCGTCGGCATTTTGCTGATCTACCAGTACGTGCTGCTCATCGCAGTGGTGGGCGCGGCGGCCATCGTGCTGGGGGTGGTGGCGAGCATCATCCTGAGCCGGGGCCTGTCCCAGCCGCTGGAGGCGCTGATGCGCGGCGCGAAGGCCTTCGGCGACGGCAACCTGGACTACCGCATCACGCTGCGCCGGAACGACGAATTCAAAGGGGTGGCCCAGTCCTTCAACCACATGGCCGCGTCGCTGCGCAGGCAGGTGGCGCTGGTGCGGCGGCAGACGGCGGACCGGGAGCGGCTGGAGAGCGAGCTGCGCATCGCGGCGGAGGTGCAGCAGATGCTGCTGCCCAAGGAGCCGCCGCTGGTGCCCGGCTTCCGCATGGCGGGGCTCTGCCGCCCGGCGAAGACGGTGGGCGGCGACTTTTTCGACTTCATGCCCATGACCGACGGGGCGGTGGGCGTGGTGCTGGGCGACGCCACCGGCAAGGGCATGCCCGCGGCGCTGCTGACGACGCAGTGCTGGAGCATGCTGCGCACGCTGGCAAACGACTTCCAGGAGCCCGCCGAGCTGCTGCGGCGCACCAACCGCGAACTCAGCCGGCGCATGGGCGCGGCCTACCGCTTTGTGACGCTGTTCTGCCTGCGCGTGGAGCCCCACGCCGGGGTGGCGCGCTACGCCGTGGCGGGCCACAACCCGCCGCTGATGGTGCTGCCGGGCGACGAGTCCGCGCGGCGCGTCCCCTGCGAGCCCGCCTTCCCGCTGGGGCTCTCCCGCGAGACGGTCTACCGGGAGAACACGCTGGTGATGCCGCCCGGCGCGGCATTGCTGGTGTTCAGCGACGGCGTGGCGGACGCGCGCAACTCCCAGGGCGAGTCCTTCGGGGAGAACCGCCTTTCGCGCCTGTTCGCGGAACTGGCCGGGGCGGGCCTGGAACCGGAGGCCATCGCCGGGCGCATCAGCGCGGAGGTGGTGGAATTTTGCGGCAAGGAGGACGTCTTTGACGACATGACCATGGTGGTGCTGCGCCACGGGGACGCGGAAGCCCCCGCGCCCGGCAACGTGCCATGACCGCTTCGCCCCTGTACGCGGACATCGTCTTTCCCATCGCGGTGGACCAGCCCTTCACCTACGCCGTGCCGGAATCACTGCGGGACCGCGCCGCGCCGGGCATGCGCGCCCTCGCGCCGGTGCGCAACAAGGTCACGGCGGGCTATGTGGTGGCGGTGAAGGACCGCACGGACGTGGAAACCGTGAAGGCGCTGGTGGACCTGCCCGATGCGGAGCCCGTGTTCAACGGGGAGATGCTGCGGCTCTGCCGGTGGATGGCCGACTATTACTGCTGCTCCTGGGGCGAGGCGCTCCAGTGCGCCCTGCCCGCCGGGGCCAAGTCCTCGGCGCGCACCCTGTACCGGCTGGCGCCGGAGCGTATTTCCGAGGGGCGCTGGTCGGAGCGGCAGGGCAAAATCATCGCGGCGCTGCACGCGCGCGGCCCGCTCACGGAGCGGCAGCTCGCCGCCGCCGCGGGGGGGCGGGCGCTCAGCAACACCCTGCTCGCACTGGTGCGGCGCGGTGTGGTCACGGCGGAATCCGCCCCCGACGGAGGCGGCGTGTCCGTGCTCACCGAGACCTGGGTGCGCGTGGCGGAGTCCGCCGTGCCGGGCAACGACGCCCTCGCCGCGATGCAGCGGCGCGCGCCGAAGCAGGCGGCGGTCTACCTGGACCTGCTCCACGGCGGGGGGGAAACCGCCGCCACGGCGCTGTACGCGAAGCACCAGGCGGACAGCACCATTCTGGCGGCGCTGGAGAAGAAGGGGCTGGTGGAGCGCTTTGAGCGCGACATTTACCGCAGCCCGGAGATAACGGCGGACCCGCGCGCGCAGGAGAAGCACCCGCTCAACCCGGAGCAGCGCGCGGCGCACCGCGCCATCTGCGGGGCGACGGAGGCGGGCAAATACCAGACTTTTCTGATACGGGGCATCACGGGATCGGGCAAGACCGAGGTGTACCTCCAGGCCATTGAGCGCGTGCTGGAGCTGGGCCGCGACGCCATCATCCTCGTGCCCGAAATTTCGCTGACCCCCCAGACGGTGGGCCGCTTCTACGCGCGGTTCAGCCGCCGCATCGCCGTGCTGCACAGCGGCCTCAGCCAGGGCGAGCGCTACGACGAGTGGCGCCGCGCGCGGCAGGGGGAGGTGCGCATCGTGGTGGGCGCGCGCTCCGCCGTGTTTGCGCCCCTGCCGAATGTGGGCATCATCATCGTGGACGAGGAGCACGACGGCTCCTACAAGCAGGGCGAGGCGCCGCGCTACCACGCGCGCAACGTGGCGATCATGCGCGCGCGCGCGCTCAACGCCGTGTGCGTCCTCGGGTCGGCCACGCCCTCCGTGGAGTCCTACCACAACTCCGAAACGGGCAAGTCCGTCCGGCTGGAGCTGCTCAAGCGCGCCACCCGGAGCGAACTGCCCGCCGTGAAAATCGTAGACATGCGCGCCGAGGCCCGGGAGACCAGCGGCCAGCTCGTGCTGTCCCAGGCGCTGGAGGAGGCGGTGAAGGGCCGGGTAAGCGCGGGCGAGCAGGTCATCCTCCTGCTCAACCGGCGCGGCTTCGCGCCCTTCGTGCTCTGCCCCCAGTGCGGCTGGGTGGCGGGATGCGACAACTGCCAGGTGAGCCTCACCTACCACAGCGCGGGCTCGGTGCTGAAGTGCCACTACTGCAACGCCGAAAAGCCCAAGCCGCTGATCTGCGGCAAGTGCCACTTCAACCCGCTCATCTACCTGGGCATGGGCACCCAGAAGGCGGAGGACTACCTCATGCACGCCTTTCCGGGGGCGCGCGTTGCCCGCATGGACGCCGACACCACCGCGGGCAAGGGGGGCCACGCGAAGATACTGGGGCGCTTCGCCGCCGGGGAGGTGGACATCCTGCTGGGCACGCAGATGCTTGCCAAGGGCCACGACTATCCGGGGGTGACCCTGGTGGGCGTGATCAACGCCGACAGCGGGCTGGGGCTGCCGGACTTCCGCGCCGCGGAGCAGACCTTCCAATTGCTCACCCAGGTGGCGGGCCGCGCGGGCCGGGGCGACCGGCCCGGCGAGGTGATTATCCAGACCTTCCGCCCGAAGCATTACGCGGTGGCGGCGGCGGCGACGCACGACTACCCCGCCTTTTACGAGAAGGAAATCGCGCTGCGCCACGCGGCGGGGTACCCTCCCTTCCGGCGCATGCTGCATTTTCTGATCGAGTCGGAGGACCCGGAGGT
Source organism: Candidatus Hydrogenedentales bacterium (assembly GCA_041859375.1). Lineage (GTDB taxonomy): Bacteria > Hydrogenedentota > Hydrogenedentia > Hydrogenedentales > CAITNO01 > JBHEKP01. The sequence goes on from JBHEKP010000070.1 coordinate 6,114, forward strand.
TGCCGAGCGGGAAGGCTTCCGCCTGCGCAACCTGCTGGCCGCCGCGCTGCGCGCCCCGGACCAGGCCGGGGTGGAGGTGGTCGGCCCGGCGCCCTCGGTCATCCGCCGCGTCAACCGCCTCTACCGGTGGAACCTTGCGGTGTTCTCACGGTCCGCCCAACAGATCAACGGGCTGGCCCGCCTCGCCCGGACGCGCTTCATGGAGGAGCACCCCGCGGGCAGGGTGCAGTTGAAGATAGACCCCGACCCCCAGGGGCTGTACTGAGCCGCCCCGGCCTCACTCCGGCCAGATGGTCATGTACAACTGGTTGACGGCGGAGGCGAAGGCGCGGGTCACGGGATGGTCGCCGGGGTAGCGGATGAACTCCACATGGCCGTCCAGGTAGAGCACATTCGCGCCGCCGGGCACATGGTTGAACCCGTCGGACACGTAGCTGCTCTTGAGCCGCGTGGACACCCGGTCCCACAGGACGGGCAGGGTGCTCTGGGCCATGTTGGACGCGGCGGGATTGTTGATGTCGGTGATGAGGAAGCGCTCGATGCCCTCGCGGAGGCGGTAGAGCGTGCGCTCGCCCTCCACGGAGCCGAGGTCCTGGTAGTTCATGTCCTGGTCCAGCGCCAGGGCGTCCTCGGGCGTGGCGGGGAAGTAATGCCGCGACAGCGCCTCCACCAGCTTGTTCACAAAGTTGGGGTTAATCGAGGGTTCCGGCGGGTTCGCGTTCGGCGCGGCGCCGGGCAGCACCACATGCTCGCTGAGCATGGCCCAGCCGAAATAGTTGTAACTGTCCTTGGTGTCGGCGGCGCAGGGATCCACCGGCTTCGAGGGGTCGTTGTCGTAGTTCCAGTCGTTCTCGGTGTAGTCCGGCGACGAGGGGCACTGGAGCACCTCCAGGTCCGCAAGGTATTCGGGGTACATGGACTGCACATCGGGCACGAAAGAACGGGCCTGCGGCACGGAGCACTGGTTGGACACAACGATGGGATCGCCCGTGGACCAGGGGGTCTCGTTCCGTTTCATGGTGGGCCAGCGCTCGCCGTTCGCCTCGTTGCCGTACATTTTGAAGGCGAGCCCCATCTGCTTGAGGTTGTTCTGACAGGAGGAACGGCGCGCCGCCTCACGCGCCCGCGCCAGCGCGGGGAGCAAAATCGCCGCCAAAATACCGATAATGGCAATTACTACCAGCAGTTCAATGAGGGTGAAGCCGCGCCAGCCGGTTTGATCATTTGATGCCATTGAAACTAGTCCTTGGACAGTTATAAATCCAGAAATTGGACACAGCCAAACCATCTTGTGTCCAATTTTTGCACATACTAGCAAAATAGTCAACATAAAATTGGTTTGACCCCGGAGTGGAATGTGCCCCCCCTCCTGCCATCTTGCGGGGCGCACGGCCTTGCGGGTATGCTGAATCCGGTGAACAAACCGGGCAATTAGGCGCTTCAGGTGAATGGTATTGTCGAGCACATCCCCAACACCCCATGACACCCCCCCGCCTTTGTGGCGGCAGGACTGGTTTTGGCTGACCCTGATCCTGCTGGCGGCGGCGCTGCTGCGGGTGTGGTACCTGGCCGAGGTGGTGCAGGCCCCGGATTTCCGCGCGCTCCGGCAGGATTTGGAGGTGCAGGACTACCAGGCGCGTGCCATGCTCAGCGGCGACTGGACCGTTCCGGAGGGCCGTTCCGATCCAAAGATTGCCACAACCCCCTATTACCGCCCGCCGGGTTACCCCTACCTGCTGGCCCTGGTGTACCTGGCCACCAACGGGAGTTACCTGGCCCCGCGGGTGCTGAACATGGCGCTGGGGCTGCTGTCCATCGTGCTGGTGTTTCTGCTGGGCCGGGCGGTGTGCCACCGCGCGGTGGGGCTGCTGGCGGCGGCGGGCATGGCGGGCTACTGGGGGTTCATTTATTACGAGGGCGAGGTGAACGACCCCGCCGTGTTCGTTTTTCTCATCCCCTGCCTGTTTTGGGCGCTCCGGTTTTGGGGGGTGTCGTTCAAGGCGCGGTGGGCGCTGCTGGCGGGGCTGATCACGGGGTTTTACGCCATAATGCGGCCCAACATCCTGCTCTTCGGTCCCTTCATGGCGGCTTGGATGCTCTGGGTGGCGTGGGGCGCGGGGCGGCTGCGCCGCGTGCCCGCCGCATGGGCCGGGCTGGCGGCGGCCACCTTCCTGGTGATAGCCCCGGTCACTGTGCGCAACTACGCCGTGTCGGGCGAGTTTGTGCCCGTGTCCACCTATTTCGGCCAGAACTTCCTCATCGGCAACGGCGAGGACTCGGACGGCTACACATCGTGGACGCCCTACCTCCAGAAACTCGAGGGCACGGGCAGGTTTTCGGTGTGGGAGTATGACAACATGGTGCGCGGCCTGGGCAGGGAGGTGGGCAACGGGCACCTGACCCATTCCGAAGCGTCCAAGATTTTCTTCCGGAAGGGGCTGGACTACGCGCTTGCGCACCCCCGGCGCACCCTGTTGCTGGCGCTGAAAAAGATGGTGCTTTTCTGGTCGCCTTGGGAGATCACGGAAAACAAGGTGGTGCAGTGCGAGAAGGACCACTACCCCCCGCTGAAACTGATGCCGGGCTTTCCCCTGGTCTTCGGCCTTTTTTTGGGCGGATGCCTGTTCATCCTCTCTGACATGTTGCGCGGGCGGCTGGCGGATGGGGCCGCCGGTGATGACACCCCGCGGCGGGGGCCCACGGCCGGGCAGATGATCCTGCTGATGCTGGCCTTCATCCTGGTGTACTACGCCTCCTTCATCCCCTTCTTTGTGAACGCCCGCGCGCGCCATCCCCTTGTGCCGCTGATGCTGCTGGCGGGGGCCTACGGCGTGTTCCGCGTGTTTCAGGCCTTCCACGGCAGGCGGATGCGGGCGGGCCTGGCGGGAACCGCGCTGTTCGCGGCGCTCACCGCGCTGGCGGCGGTGGACTGGGTTCCCTACCGGCCCGACGAGGCGCGCTGGCGCTATGACCGCGCCGACTCGTGGCTGAACGCGGGCGCGGTGGACAAGGCCGCCGCCGAGGCGGAAATCATGCTGGGGTTGGACTACTCCTATTACATGCCCTTCCGGCTGGGCCATGCCTTTGCGGCGCGAAAACGCCCCGAACTGGCGGCGCGCCTGCTCATGGCCTCCCTCAGCCCCGACGAGTCGGATCAGCCCGCGCCCTACCGGCAGGACGTGCTGTTCCACGCGGGCGCGGCGCTGGCCGGGGCGGGCAAGACGGGGGAGGCGAAGCGCGCCTTTGGGGAGGCGCTGCGGTTGAACCCGCGCGACGCCCGCGCGCGGAACGATCTGGGGGTGCTGCTGGAAAAGGAGGGCGACACCGCCGGGGCGAAGCAATGCTACCAGGCGGCGCTGGAGGCAAACCCGGACTTCATCCTGGCGAGGGTCAACCTGGCCGAGGTGCTGGCGAAGGAGGGCGACACGGCGGGCGCGGTGGCGGAATACGGGCGGATCGTCGCCGCCGCGCCTGACTCGGCGGAGCACCACTACAACCTGGCGCGGCACCTTGCGCTGGCGGGGCGCGCGGACGAGGCCGTAGCGGCCTACCGGAGGGCGCTGGAACTGAATCCGAAGGAACTCCGCGCCTGGAACAACCTGGTGCTGCTGTGTGCGGAACAGGGGAAAACCGCCGAGGCGGAGACGGCCTACCGTGCCGCCCTGGCGGCCGACCCGGACTACACCCTCGCGCGGGCGAACCTGGGCAACCTGTTCATGGACACGGGCCGTTTCGCGGAGGGGGTGGCGGTGTATGAGGAGGGCATCGCCCTCGCCCCCGGCAACGCGGAACTGATGAACGGCCTCGGCTGGCGGCTGGAACAGCACGGCGACGCGGAGACCGCGCTGGGCTGGTATGAAAAGGCCGCCGCCGCCGCGCCGAAGTATCTTGCGCCCCGGCTCAATCGCGCGGGCCTGATGCTCAAGCTGGGCCGCGCCGCCGACGCCGAAACCGCCCTCCGCGAGGCCGAAGCCCTGGCCCCGGATCACCCGGAAGTCCGCCGCCTGCGCGGGGCGATGGGCGAAGCCCAAGCGGCAACCGGGAATAGGGATAAATGAACCGGAAACCCGGCATGGTCCAACAGGCGGGATAAGAATTGTTCCTTGACTTTTTCAGGGACTGGGGATAGGTTAATGCATGAGCAGTGGGTTTCCCACGTTGAACATCGTTACTACAAATTGGAGGAGTGTAGAGTGTATGAATAAACGTACAAGTAGTTTTACTCCACCCAAAAGCCGGTTGTTGGTGTTTTTTGTTTTATTAATAATTTTTACAAATGGCATCTCTTTTGCGCGACATATTATACCCACAGAAGAAGAGCAGGCGTTTAACAACGAATCTGATATACTTGATAATAATTTAGTTGCAGAATTGTATTTTGGAATGCATGGGGAGTTAATACTGCCAAAATATCATTATTCTGGAAAAGAAGGAGTTGGATGTGTAAAAGTTCTAAAAAATGAATTGTATGGATACGATCTGGTCATTTATGACTACCCGAAGAGATACTATTTCGGAAAACTACTTAAATCCGGCGATATAAAATATAATATGGATGATTTTCCACCAATTATTCAAAAAAGTAGTTTTGTGGGACCAATTAAGTGGGATTTATATAAAAATGGAATAATTTTTGAGCCACAAGAAAACGATATAATAATGAGCGACACGTCATTAATGAGTAATGATAATAAATATAATAATATAAAGTCCGTGTTTTACGGTTGCGCAGACAACTCATTTTATATAAGCAATTCAAAAAAGAAACAGTCAAAATATGCATTTTTGCTAATAAAAAACAAAACTTCATCTGGCTTAGAACTAATCTCCGCTTACAAGGAGGATGAGCCATATTTGACCATTGATTATGGTGATAATCAACTATGGCGTATTCTCTTTTTGCGCAATGTGGATGGAACCAAAATAATTGATGGCGAATCATTTTCATGGCCATTCTTTGACTCCAATAACTCAGTAGAAATGCCGAGTATTCCAATACTTATTTACATTAACCGTCAAATTCCATATAGTGGCCCACAAAAATTTAGAAGCGATGGTTGTCCCATACCAATTATAACTGTACCAACGCCATAGAATACCTTGCGCCCCAGCCCAACCGCGCAGGCCTGCTGCTGAAGCTGGGTCGTGCCGCCGACACCGCCCTCAGAGTAACCCGGCCTTGGCGAGCAGTTGGCCGACAATCTCAACGGAGGCCTCCATGCATTCCCTGCCGTGCTCCGCCGTGGCGGTGCGGGGGTCCTCCCCCCCGACGCCCTGCAACACCGCGTCACCGGACGCGGGCAGCCGGGACAGGTCCACAAGGTCGCCGCGGTAATGGAGCATCAGGGAGGTCTCGTTCCGGGCGGCATGGTCCATCTGGCTTTTCCAGCGCCTTGACACATCCTCCGTGACACCGAGAAGCCGCATGCCGAAGCGGGCCTCCCGCTCCTGGATGTTTGCGACCCACGACCAGCGCGAGGGGCCGTGGCCGTCGGCGAAGACGGCGCGGAAACCGGCGCGCGCCAACTGTTCCAGCACGGCGTCCACGATTTGCAGGTGCAGCCCCGGCGGCACCCAGTAGCAGCTGCCGTCCAGCCTGCGTTCGGGCGTGGTGGTGGCGGCGTAGTCCATGCCCACGAGGAGGGAGCCATCCGCCGCGGGTTTTGCCCGGTCGGGACCGAGGTGGAGCGGCGGCAGCACAATGCCGCCGAAACGACGGGCGCATTCCACCATGAGGCACTCACTCTGAATGGCATCGGCGCCCAGCGGCAGGTGCTCGCCATGCCATTCAAGGGTGCCCAGGGGAAGGTAGGCGACGGGGCGCGCGGCAAGGCGGGCGCGGAATTCGTGCGGCAGCAGTAGCGCGTAACAGACTTCGTTTAAGGGGCGCATGGTTTCCTCCGCGTTGCCGCCGGTCTCCCCGGCGCGGGCGCCCCCGGCGAGCGCCCCCGTGGAAAGCGCGGCGAGGCCGCCCCCCAAGAACCCGCGCCGCGAGGATTTGTCCCTGGAATGCATGGCTTCTCCCTTTTCACCGGATGTGCGCCAGACAATAACTTAACCCAGGGCCGCCGCCATTGCAAGGGAAAGCCGGGGGCCGGCGGGGCGGCGACGCAGGATGCGGGGGGGCGTTTCGGCCCGCGCGCGGGGCTCCGGTGCGGAAAACGGCGGCGGGGATGTGGTATACTCCGCAAAATCCCCTGTAAAACACCGCTGAGGAGCACCACACAAGTGAAAGCGATACTCGCGATAGAAGACGGGCATGTGTTTGAGGGCCGGGCCGTGGGCGCGGAGGGCGAGTCCACGGGAGAGCTGGTGTTCAACACCAGCATGACGGGCTACCAGGAAATCCTGACGGACCCGTCCTATGCCGGGCAGATTGTGACGATGACCTATCCGCACATCGGCAACTACGGCTGCAACCCGGAGGACACCGAGTCGAACCACCCGTACGTGTGGGGATTTGTGATGCGGGAGTGCTGCTTCGAGCCGAGCAACTGGCGGTCGGTGATGACCCTGCCGGAATACCTGAAAAAGCACAATGTCGTGGCGATTGACGGCGTGGACACGCGGGAAATCACGAAACTGCTGCGCACGAAGGGCGCGATGAAGGCGATCATCAGCACGGTGGACGCGGACCACGGATCGCTGGTGGCGAAGGCCCGCGCGGGCGCGGACATGGCGGGCAGCGACTTTGTGAAGGATGTGTCGGTGAAGGCGTCCTACGAGTGGCCCGCGCCGGCGGACGCGAAGTACCGCGTGGTGGCGATGGACTACGGCATCAAGCACAACATCCTGCGCCTGCTGGCGAAGCACGGCTGCGCCGTGACGGTGCTCCCGGCGACCGCGCAGCCGGAGGAGGTGCTGGCGCACAACCCCGACGGCGTGTTCCTCTCGAACGGCCCGGGCGACCCGGCGGCGCTGCCCTATGTGTACCCCACGGTGCGCGCGCTGATTGACCGGGAGATACCGATTTTCGGCATCTGCCTCGGCCACCAGATTCTCGGGCACGCGCTGGGGGGCACCACGTACAAGCTGAAGTTCGGCCACCGCGGCGGCAACCAGCCGGTGCGCCACGAGCCCACGGGCCGCGTGGAAATCACGGCGCAGAACCACGGCTTCGCGGTGGACCCGGAATCGCTCGACCCGGCCGAGGTGGAGTTCACCCACCTGCACCTGAACGACCGCACCTGCTCCGGCATGGCGCACAGGACGCTGCCCATCTTCAGCGTGCAGTACCACCCCGAGGCGTCGCCGGGCCCGCACGACAGCCGCTACCTCTTTGAGAAGTTCACCCGGCTGATGGACGAGCACATGGCGCGGCGCGGCGCGTCCGCCTGATTCATGGGCGCGCTCATCATCTTTGACGTGGACGGCACGCTGCTCGAAACGGAGCGCGTGACCGTGCCCGCCGTCCAGCGCACCTTCGCGGCCCACGGCCTGCCCGAGCCGGACGCGGCGACCATCTGCTCCTTTTTCGGCAAGCCCGTGGAGGCCTACGAGGCCTGGCTGGCGGAACAGTGCCCCCCCGGAACAGCGGCGCGGATTGTGGCGGAGACGAACGCGCTGGAACTGCGCCTCATCGGCTCGGAGGGCAGGCTTTACCCGGGCGCGCTGGAAACCCTCTCGGAGCTGCTCACGGCGGGCCACAGCCTGGCGGTGTGCTCCAACGGGCCGCAGGACTATGTGGACGAGTTTCTCGACAGCCACGGGGTGGGGCCCCTCATGGCCGCCGTGCGCGCGCGGGGTTCACGGCGCGTGGACAAGGCGGTGATGGCGGGGGAGATCCTGGGATTGATTCCCGCGCGGCCCGCCTTCTTCGTGGGCGACCGCCACGACGATGTGGACGCGGCGCGCGCCCACGGGATGGTGTCCGTCGGCGCGGCCTACGGCTTCGGCGGCGACGCGGAGATCGCCGGCGCGGACGCGCGCATCGCCTCGGTCACCGAACTGCCCGCGCTGGTGGCGCGCCTGCTGGCCGGGTGAGGGTCAGGCGAAGTCGGGGGTGACAAAGGAGGTGCCGAGGGCCTTGTCCAGCATGCCCAGCTTCTCATGGCGGAAGCGCTCCGCCGCCGCCAGCCCCCCCGCCGCGCCCACCTCCGCGCAATGGCCCCGGATGGCCGTTTCTATCAGTCCCCGCCGCGCCGCAGCGTCGAGCCCGCGCAGCATGGGCAGGTCCGCGCCCACCGCCTCCGCCTCCAGGGCCAGCGCGTCCACGGTCAGCTCCATCTGGCACTCGTGCGCCAGCAGGGCCTCCAGTTTTTTGTCCATGGTGGACGAGATGTCCACAAACAGGTCCGCGTTCACCGGCGACTTGGCGAACCAGTAGGCCTCCGTTACCATGTGGGGCGCGTGGGCGTGTTCCGGGTAAAAAAGCGGGTTGGACGCGAAGGCCGCCGCCTCCAGGGTCGCCATGGCCACGGCGCGGTGGTCGGGATGGTCCTCATGGGGGGCGAAGGGATCCCAGGACATCACCACGTCGGCGCGCAGCTCCCTGATCACCGCCATAATCCTGCCCCGCAGCTCCCACGGGGGCATCCGGTCCAGTTCGCCGTCGGGCCAGCCCTCCAGGCGCACCTCCCGCAGGCCGAGTATGCGCCCCGCCTCCCGCGCCTCCTCTGCCGAAATGCGCGCCAGCTCCGGGCCGGAAAGCCGGTAGGAACCCTTGGAATTGTCGGTAAGGATGTACTCGTACACATCGTGGCCGAATTCATCCACGAAACGGGCAATGGTGCCCGCCGCCATGAATTCCATGTCGTCCGCATGGGCGACCACCACAAGCACTGTTTTCTTCCGTTTTTCCGGGGACATGGGCTTCTCCTTTGCGCTGTGTTGCCGGGGGGATTATAGGACGGGGAAAAGTTGTGGACAACTTTTCCTTTTCAGGGCCTGCCTAAGCCGCATTTTCTCCCCTACCCCATATCTTGTGTCCGCCATCTGGAGGCTTCATTCACAAGTTTTCCACAGGCTCCACCCCCTTTTTGGACAAGTTTTCCACCGGGGACCGCAGAATTTCCCGTTTCAAGATCATAAAATATAACCTACTATAAAATAACGGTTTATGCGTTATGAAATTTTCTGGAACAACGACTTACACACAAAATTACGTCAACAATTAACACCGTCTCCCCCGGTTTTTCACCAAGTTATTCACACCCCGATAGTGGTTTTCCACAAGCCCTCTTCCACAATATCTGGCAGGTTGGGCGCACTTCATCCAAGAGCGGTAAAAGAGAATGCGGAAACCACCCCAAAGGGCGACGAATACCATATTTTGTGCCGGCCTAAATCCGGCCCGGCAACACAAAAACCACTCAAATATCGCCATATATCGGCAAATATGCCAAATTTTGCCATTTTGCCCACAATATTTTGTTGCAAAATTCCTAATCTTCTGCTAGTATGACCTCAATATATTGGGGTATTTCTCCCCGTTAGGGAGTGTGCGCTGTGGGTAAAATCGGTATTTGCAGCACAGAGTGGAAATGCGTGGCACTGGGGGTTTGCACACTTGGCCTGACCATCTTCCTGTTTTTGGTCCTTTTCACGGACGGCTTTGTGGCGGATGGCCAGCCTGGACGCCCCCTGGACGGCATGACGGAAATTCCCAACCTTTTCGGCCCTCCGGGCGCGGTGGTGGCCGGGGCGCTCGCCTTCCTGTTTGGCGACGCGTCGCATGTGCTGTACGCGGTGACCTTCCTGTGGACGCTGATGCTGTTCAGCCAGATGCGGGTGGACCGGCTGCTCCGGCGCGTGACGGGGATGCTTGTGCTTGCGGGGGCGGCGGGGGCGCTGTTGCAGTTGAACCTTTCTTCCGGCGGGTCCAACCCGCAGGCGGGCGGCGCGTTCGGCGCCTTTTTGTCGGACGGCCTGCTGCTGCCCCGCTTCGGCTGGACGGCGGCCAACGTGCTCGGCCTGTTTATCGCGCTCATCGGCCTGCTGCTGGCCACGGACCTGATGTTCTTCCAGATAGTCTGGCACGGCCGCCACGCGATGGCGGCGGTGACACGCGCCGTGGTGGGGGTTGCGGCGGCGTGCGTGGGCATGTCGGGCGGCTACCGCAGCTGGCGCACCCAGCGCCGCATAAGGCGCGCCCAGGCGCGGGTGGCCCCCCGCCCCTCCGAGGAGTTCCCCCTGGACGAGCCGCCCGAGGTGGAGCCCACCGACGTGCTTCCGAAATTCCCGCCCCTTGCGGCCCCCGCCGCGGCGCGCCCGGCGGTGGCGGTGGAGCCGCCCCGGATACACCTGCCCGAGCCGCTGTTCCAAGACGAGGACGAGGTGCTGCCCGTGCCGCCGCGCCAGCCCGCCAAGGGCCGCGCGCCCGCCGCGCCGAGGCCCGCGGCGCGTCCGCTGCCGCTGCTGAGCGACGCCAAGCCGTCCCCCTTTGACGACACCCTTGCGGGGATTGAGGCGGCCCCGCCGGTCCCGGCGGTTCCCGCCGCCGTCTTTGCGGGGGAGGCGGAGGATGATCTTTTCGGGTGCAGCCCCTTCGAGGAGGAGGCGCGGAAGAGCGCGGAGCTGCTGCGTGACGCGGCGGACCGCGGGGACGCGCCGCATGTGAGGCCGGAGCCGGCCCCCGCCGCACCGGAACTTCCGGTGTTTCCCGCGGGCCGCAAGGCCGCGCCCGCCGTGTCGGACGTTTCCTCGCAGGAGGCGGCCCGTGCGGTGCGTCCGGCCCCCCGCCCCCGGCGCAAGACGCTGACCCCGGACGAGGTTCCGGACGATTATGTGTACCCGAAGAAATACGCCAAGCCGCCGCTGGACCTGTTTGAGCGCGCCGTGCCCAGGATGATCCCGAACCTGCGGGAGAAGCTGGGGCGCATGAGCCAGCGGCTGGAGGAGACGTTGCGCACCTTCGGCATCGAGGCGCACGTGACGGACGTGACGCGGGGGCCGACGGTGACGCGCTTCGAGCTGGAGCCCGCGCCGGGCATCAAGGTGAGCCGGTTTCTGGCGCTGACGGACGACATCGCGCTGGCGCTGGAGGCGCGGGGCGTGCGCGTGGAGGCGCCCATACCCGGCAGGGCGCGGGTGGGCATCGAGGTGTCCAACGAGGAGCGCGACCCGGTGATGATCCGGGAGCTGCTTGAGCACCCGCATTTCGGCAAGGGCCACAACGGGCGGCTGAACCTTGCGCTGGGCAAGGGCATCAGCGGCGAGGTGTGCATCGCGGACCTGGCGCGGATGCCGCACCTGCTGGTGGCGGGCGCGACGGGCGCGGGCAAGACGGTGTGCGTGAAGTCGCTGCTGGCGAGCCTGCTGCTCCAGCACACGCCGGACGAACTCCAGCTGATGCTGATTGATCCGAAGATGGTGGAGCTGTCCATATTCAACGACATTCCGCACCTGATCACGCCGGTGGTGACGGACGCGAAAAAGGCGGCCACGGCGCTGACCTGGCTGATCAACGAGATGGAGGAGCGCTACCAGCTCTTCGCGGACCTGCGGGTGCGCAACATCGAGATTTACAACGAGAGCGTGGAAAACGGCTCCATCGAGATGATAGACGGCGAGGGGCAGTCGCTGAGCGTGGTGCGGCGGCTCCCGTACATCGTGTGCATCATCGACGAGCTGGCGGACCTGATGATGCTGGCCCGGGCCGAGGTGGAGGACGCCATCGCCCGGCTGGCCCAGCTTGCGCGGGCCGTGGGCATCCACCTGATCATCGCCACGCAGCGCCCGTCGGTGGACGTGCTGACGGGTGTGATCAAGGCGAATTTCCCGGCGCGCATCTCCTTCCAGGTGTCCTCGCGGGTGGATTCGCGGTGCATCCTGGACGAGATCGGCGCGGAGCGGCTGGTGGGCCAGGGCGACATGCTCTACCTGCCGGCGGGCCAGAGCAAGCCGGACCGCATCCAGGGCGCCTTTGTGAGCGACGAGGAGATGGCCGCGCTGATCGCCTACTTGAAACGGCAGGCCCCGCCGCAGTATCGTGACGAAATAGAGAACTTCGGCAAGAGCAAGGACTCGCTGGCGGAGCTTGCGGAGGAGGATGATCCCCTGTTCGAGGACGCGGTGCGCGTGGTGCTTGAAACGGGGCAGGCCTCGATATCAATGGTGCAACGGCGGCTTCGTGTGGGGTATACTAGGGCCGCCAGGCTGATCGACATGATGGAGTTGCGGGGCATTGTGGGCCCCCACACCGGCAGCAAGGCGCGGGAAATTCTGGTTGATCCAGGGCCAAGGGACGACGTGGCGTGAAAGAGATGCGCTTTCCGGGCCAGACACTTCGCGAGAAGCGCGAAGGGATGGGCTGCACGCTTGAAGACGTGCACGCGCGCATCCATGTCCCCGTGGAGGCGCTGCGCGCGCTGGAGGAGGGCAGCCTCCAGTCCCTGACCGTGAAGGCCTACGCCGTGGGCTTTCTGCAAACCTACTGCCGCTTCCTTGAGCTCGCCCCCGAACCCTTCATCGACCAGTTCAACACGTGCCTGCGGCAGGGGCGCGGCCAGCGGACCTTCGCCTTTGTGAGCCGCAACGCGGGCGACGACGGCATCGGCCCCCGGCCCCGCTGGCTGGACGACGCGATCACCTGGGGTACGGTCTGCGCGGTGATCCTTTTCGGCTGGCTCGGCTACACGATGGTGGTGCGCCCCATGGCCGACAACTGGAAGGGGCGCGTCGAGGCGGGCACGGTGGAGATCACGCCGCCCGCCCATTTCGAGGAAAAGCCCTGAGGCCTCCCCCCCGACTTCGTTTCCCGTTGCCCTTTTCCCCTTTTTCCTCTCACGCCCCCGTGGCGTCGGCGAGAAATTCCGCCAGCACGGCGCGGAACCCCTCCTCCTGACCCTTTGCGATGGGCACGTGCTTTCCGCCCCGGAAGATGTGCAGCTTCTTTTTCTCCGAGGTGCAGCGGTTGAAGAGGTCCACCGTCTCCCCCGCCTTCAGGATGTCCTCGCTGTCCCCGCCGAGCACGAGCATGGGCGCGGTGGCGTGGGCCATGCAGTCCAGCGGCCGCAGATCGCGCATGCCCACGCCGAGACGCCACTCGGCGAACAGCACAAAGGGAAAGGCCGGCCAGTGGGGTGCGTTCACGAAGTCGAGCCGGTCATACAGGGCGTGCTCCGCCGTGTCATAGCACGAGGCGAGCACGGTGAAGTCGAATTTTTCGGGTTCGCGCAGGGCGAAGGCCACCGCCGCCGCGCCCAGTGAGAATCCGTGCGCCCCGGCTATGGCGTAGCGCTCGCGCAGGAACCGCATGCACGCGACAACATCGTGCCGCTCGGTGAGCCCCAGGAAGGTGGGCGCGTGGCCGCTCTTGCCGTGGCGGCGCAGATCGGCCAGCAGCACGGAGTAGCCGAGATCGAGGTAGCACCTTGCGGTGTCCTCCATCTGCCGCCTGCTGGGGCCGATGCCGTGGAACAGGGCCACGGCGCGGCCGCCGCCCGCGTTGACGTGCCACGCGGAAATGGTCACGTTGTCCGCCGTCGTCAGTTCCACCGGCTCCACGGGGAAACCGGCGAATTCGGCGGGATCCTCAAAGGAGGCGCGCTCGGGCTTGAACAGGAGCATGTGCGCGCCCGCCCAGCCCGCGGCAAACCAGAGGAGCACCGCGAGGGCCGCAAGGCCCAGAAGCACGCGTTTGATGATTTTTTTCATGAAAGCACCCTCCACCCGAAACAAGAGCCCGGCGCCGTCCCTCCGGACGGCGCATTGAATCTTAGACCCGTCCCGTTTATGCTGGTTTCACCCCGCCGGGCGCGGGGATGCCACCAGGAAAGGATTTCACATGCCGTCCCGCACCCCCGTTTCCCGCATGCTGCCCGCCGTCCTTGCCGTGCTGTGCGCGCTTTCGTGCGCGGCGGAACAGCGCACGCTGCTCATCCTGCACACCAACGATCTCCACGACCATCTGCGGCCGGGCTATGACGGCACGGGCGGCTTCGCCCACCTGTCGGGCTATGCGGCCGCGCAGCGCCGGGACAGGACGGACGTGCTGCTGCTGGACGGGGGCGACGTGACGGAGAAGGGCGACCTTGCTGCGTTCAAAACGCAGGGAACCCTTAGCTACGAGGCGATGGCAAGAATCGGCTACCAGGCGGTGGTGCCGGGCAACCATGACTTCAGCCACGGGCTGGAGGCGCTCCGGGGCCACGCGGCGCTCCTCGGCGGCACGGCGATGCTCTGCGCCAACCTGCGCGACAGGGAGGGCGGGGAGGTGTTTCCCGCCTCGAAGATATTCGAGGTGAACGGGCTGCGCGCGGGCGTCATCGGCGTGACCACTGGCACCAACGACGCGCCCGTGTTCGCCTTCGCAAAAACCGTGGAGGCGGTCCGGGCGGAGGCGGCGCGTCTGCGGGGCGAATGCGACGTGCTCATCGTGCTGGCGCACCTGGGCGGCAGGGAGTGCCAGACGCTGGCGGAGGCCGCGCCGGAGGTGGACCTTTTTGTGGGCGGGCACACCCATGAGCTGCTGCGGGAACCGATCCGCACCCCGGGCGGCGCGGTCATCGTGCAGGCGGGCCAGTACGCGGAGCACGCGGGCCGGGTGGAGCTGACCGCCGACACGGAGCGGCGTGACGTGCGCGTGGTCAACGCCGAGGTGGTTCCCCTGGCGCACGACAAGGTGCCCTGCGACGGGTCCATGCTCGCCTGGCTGCGCGGCAGGGAGGCGGAAGTCTGCCCCGAGGCCGCCGAGGTGGTGGGCCGCAACGCCGAGGAAATCAGCGGCATACGGATGGCGTGGCTGGCGGCGGCGGCCCTGCGGGAGCACGGCGGGGCGGATCTTGCCTTCTGCCATCCCCGCCAGGTGATGCGCGGGTCCCTTCCCAAGGGCGAGGTGGACGCGAACGCCCTCTTCCGCACCGGCGGGCAGCGGGGCAGCGAGCTGGTGCGCGCGCAACTGACCGGCGCGCAGGTGGTTGATTATTTCAAGGGGCTGCGCGAGGGGCGTCTGGGCGTCACGGCGCTGGCGGGCGCGGACCCGGACGCCCTTGAGTCGGCCCTGTCCCCCGGGAAGACCTACCAGGTGATCCTGCCCCGGCTGGAATGGACCACGCGGCTGGCAAAGGTGCTGCGCGATGTGGCCGCGCCGGAGCCCTGCCCCTTCACCTTCCTGGACGCGGTGACGGCCTACACCAGGGGGATTACCGCCGGGGGCCAGACCATTGACGCCCATGTGCGGACGCTCAGGGGCGGCGGGGAGGAATAGCCCGCCCGGACCGCCGTGCGCGTCTTGCCTGCGGGGCGGTTTTTCGCTACACTGTGCGTTCCCATTGGCGTAACCGGAGGGGGCGCGTCCGCCCCCAAACAGGCTGAAATGTCGCACCCCGAACAGGAAGAGCCCCCCCTGCTGCCGGAACGGCACGCGGG
>JBHEKP010000336.1:0-2949 GCA_041859375.1 Candidatus Hydrogenedentales bacterium
TTCGGAAAGCAGCCTGTGGCCCTCGACGCCGTGCCCGACGGGATCGTGGGTGGCGCACCTGCCAATGTCGTGCAGCAGCGCGGCGCGCCAGAGAAAATCGTGGTCCACAGGGTGGCGTGGCCCCAGCGCGCGGCCCAGCGCGGATGCGGCGTCGGCCACGGCGCGGCAGTGCCCCGTCCAGCCCGCGCCCCCGCCGTGCGCCTCAAGCAGCGCCTGCGCCTTTTCCCGAGTCAGCTTCACTTTTTCTTCCTGTTAACACCATGCCCGGCGTGCCGCCTACCGGTCAATCCCCAGCGCGGCCTTGAGCACCGCGATGGCCTCCCCGATGTCGGGAAAGCCCCAGACGTTGCGCCCCACCGTGCTGCCCGCCGCGCCGCTGCGCACCACGTCCCGCATCATGGCGGCGGCGTCCTCAAGGGTGTCGCACTTGGGGCCGCCCGCCGTCACCACCGGAATCGGCGTCACGGAAACGATGTCCGCGAAGGACGCGGGATCGCCCGTGTAGGGGATTTTCACCACGTCCGCGCCCATCTCCACCCCGGCGCGCGCGGCGTAGGCGATGTCCTCGGCCCTGTCGCTGATGAAGCCCGCGCCGTTTTCCCCCCGCAGAACGGGATAGATGTGCGGGATGACCGGCAGGCCGAAACGTTCCGCCTCGCGCACCGTTTTGCTGAGCCGCTTCAGGAATTCAAACTCGCCGGGGTCCTTCACGAACATGGCGACGGCGATGGCGTCCGCGCCCATGGCCACCGCCTCCTCCACCTCGGCGTGATCGGCGAAGCCGTCGCAGCCGGGCCTGGGGGCCATCTGCTGGATGATCAGCGGAACGCGCCCCGCAAGCTCCCCCATGCAGCGCGCGGCGACGCCCTTGTTCAGCGTGATCGAACTGGGCCGGGCCTCGATGATCCGCCGCACCGTGTCCCCGATGCGGCGCAGCCCCTCGGGCATGCCGATGGAATAGTTGATCATGTGGTCCGCCGCCACCGCGAGGATGCGGCCCGATGGATGGCTGAAAATGCGGTTCAGCCGAATTTGTTTTCCAAGCGCGCTCATGCCTTTTCCGTTTCCGTGGTTGGGGCGATGCCTGCCCGTCCGGCGCCTTCCACCCCTACAGGGCCAGTCCGCCGAGGAACGTCGCCATGGCCGCGTTCACCGGCGCGGCGCCGTCGCGGGAATACTCCATGAACTCGACGTGCCCGTCCATGTACAGCACGTTGCTGCCGCCGGGCAGGTGGTTGAACATTGCGGTGATCGTGGACACATGGTCAAACATGGCCCACACCGCGCTCTGGGCGGTGTTCGACGCGGCGGGGTTGTTGATGTCGGTGATCAGGAAGCGCTCCACGCCCTCGCGCATGCGGTACACCGTGTTGCCGCCGCCGTTCCCAGCGCCCGCCGGCTCGTTCATGCCGGGGTCCGTCATGTCCGCGTCCCGGTCCGCGGCGGGCGCGTTGCCGTGCGCCGCGCACTGGTAATACTGGTCCGTGCTCGGGTCGGAAAGCGCCGTGTACAGCGCGGCGTTCACCTGCCGCGGCATCAGGGGGTCGGGCGGGCCCGCGGCGGGCAGGGAAAGCTCCACAACCGGCAGCAGCGGAATCGCGCTGGCGCCCAGCAGCGGCTCGCAGTCGGCGGTCGTCGCCTTGTCAATGACCCAGCCGAAGTAAAAGTAGCTGTTGTCCACCGTCCGGGCGCACCGGCCCGTGTGCCGTGCCGCGTTTCCCATGCACCAGTTCCCGTTCAGCTCATTCCGGGAAAGGGTGATGGCCTCCTCAAGCCCCGCCTTCGACGGGCAGAACAGGAGCATCGGGTCGGTCAGGTATTCCGGGTACAGCGCGAACACGTTCGGGCCGAGGTCAAACGCGCCGTGGTAGCCCGCAATGGCGTCCGGGTCGCCCGCTATCGCCGGGTAGCTTCCCGCCTGCAGCGGCGGAAAGTTGCCCCGGGCCTCGTTGGAATACATCTTGAACACCAGCCCCCACTGCTTCAGGTTGTTCTGGCAGGAGGACCGCCGCGCCGCCTCCCGCGCCCGCGCCAGCGCGGGCAGCAGGATCGCCGCAAGGATGCCGATGATGGCGATCACCACAAGAAGTTCGATGAGGGTAAAGCCGCGCCTGTTCATTGTGCTCATTGCTGCGCCTCGTGCGGAACCCGCCGCGTTAAACCATCCGGCCAGGATCTTAGCACAAAGGCGGCGCGGACGGCGGCGCGTCACTTCGCGGCGGTGTTTTTCAGGTGCTTGTCGAAGAAATCCACCGCCAGCGCGCGGGTGTGCCGGTTGACCAGCTCCACCGCGTCCATCGCGTGCGGCCAGCCGTTGATGCGGCTGTAGTGGTGGGGCACACCCTTCTCCCTCAGCTTCTCCACGAGCCGGTCGCTCTGTTCCACCGGCACGAGCATGTCCACGGTGCCGTGGATGACGCAGGTGGGCGGCGTCTTCTCCGTCACATGCTGCAACGGCGACGCCAGCGCGAACCGGGCCGGATCCTGCTCATAGGTGCCGTTCATGTAGTCGCGGATCGCCGGGTGGTCCCGGCGCACGGGCTCGGTGAAATCGGTCGGGCCGTAAATGTCCACCACCGCCTGCACCGCGCTGCCCTGTTCCGGCCAGCCGCCGTCCCCCTCAAATTCCGCCATCCCGGCGGTGAACCCCACCATCAGCGCAAGGTAGCCGCCCGCGGAGTTGCCCATCACGCCGATGCGCCCCGGATCCACCCCGTTCTCGGCGGCATGCGCCCGCATCCAGCGCACGGCGCACTTCGCGTCCTGCACCGATTTCGGCCATTGCCCCGCCTCCTTCAGCCGGTACTGCGGCGTCGCCACCACATACCCGTGCTGCGCGAAGTGCTGCGCGTAAATCCGCAGCTGGTCCTTGCGCCCCTGCTTCCAGCTGCCGCCGTAAAACAGCAGCAGTCCCGGCGCGGACCCCTGGGCCTTCTCCGGGGAATACAG
>JBHEKP010000177.1:0-6982 GCA_041859375.1 Candidatus Hydrogenedentales bacterium
CTTGTCTCCGATGCGGTGAGATCAAAGGTTCCCCCGCCGGAATTGGAAACCACAACAGGCACGCGCAACACCTCTCCGCCTGTTGTGCTTACGACAATCTTCTTTGGGTTCACAGACATGTACGGTCCGGTGAAGGGCGTGAAGGAAAACTGGTCAACCAGCCCGTAACGCTGGCTGTCCACGACACCGGCATGCAGCCATTCCAGGACGCACGTCCCCTGCGTTGCCACCTCAACGGTCCTCTCCGTCCAGGGAAATGATGACATGTATGTCTTTTCGGCGACGCCGTTCACCAGGAACTGCATGAAGCCACCCGAGCCCAGATTGGCCATCCAGTAAAAACGAACTGTTCCCGGCCCCTGGACGGTGGTCCGCAGTTTGGAGCCTCCCGAGGGTTTGAAGCCGGGCACCGCCGCATCCACCCCGTCATGGCTCAGTGCCCTGGTGCCAAACCATTTGACGTCGCCGTCGGTCGTCCACTCATAACCAGGCGCGTCCAGCACCTCGGCCAGGGGTGGCGCGACGCGCACGGTGACCGGAATGGAGAGCGGCGCGTTGGGCGGGGGCGGAGTCTGCGCGCCCGTGATGCTGATGACCGTGGTGTGCGTCCCCGGCGCGAGCCCCGCCGTGTCGAAATAAACGCCAACGGCCAACTCCTGGTCATCCTGCGCGATGCCAGAATCCGGGCTCAGGGAGAGCCAGGACGCCGGGGCGGCCCCCTGGGAGGCGCTGCAATGGAGCACCCCCTGCCCCACCGCCCTCACATTAATCTCCATTGACGGCAGGCTTTCGCCCGCACTGATGGTGCGGTCAATGGAACTGACATCGCACGCGATTGAAGGGGGATTGTTGTCCCATTCGGTGACAGAAAGCCTGACGGGCACGGTCAGGGGTGAATTGGGGGCGCCGGGGGCGGTGACGGTGAGAGTGGCGTTATACACGCCAACAGCCATCCCCCCGCTGCTTGCCGTGATCGTAAGCGTGTCCGACTCGCCCAGGGTGTCCCCCGAATCCGGCGCCACTGACAGCCATGAGGCATCATCGGTAATGGTATAGGACAAGGCCCCCGGACTCATGGGCAGAATTTTGGCTGTGGTGGTGGCGAAACTGTGCCCGGCTGCGGTGCTGATGTTTATTTTGGTCGGGTTCACGATGATTGCGGGGGCGCCGCTCCCGCTGTCAAAACGGCTGACGGCCGGGTCGCCGTAGAGGTTCAGGGCCAGCCAGTTGGTCCATCCCATGGGATTGTTGGCTTTTTCAATCTCAGAGCGCAGCCCCGAATCCTCCCTCGCAAGGAAAAGGGCGTCACCGGCGTTGCTTCCCGCGATAATGCGCTTTGTGAAATGGCGGCCCATCAAGGCCGCAGAGGGGGCTGTCATGAACCAAGAGCCCGAATAGTACTGGAGATTGCGTGTGGCCGAAACGGTCCCGATGGCGCCGTTTCTCAGCAGACAGACGCCCAGATTGTTTATTTCCTCGGGGGCGCCGTTGTCACAGGAAATTTGAAAGACAAAGGCGGGCTTGGTGTCGTCCAGATCCGGGCAAAGATACCAGTCAAACACATCCGTGGCAAACGTCGTGTTTCCATGGGTGCTCCAGCAGACCACGCCATAGCCCTTTTTCCACTCATTCAGCACGTTGTCATAGTTCACAGGGCTGATATCGCCGCCGTCCGCGGGATCCTTGTAAACACGGTAGGTGCTCATGCCGGCGGGAATCGCGTATTCCGTCCGAATCGCCTCCATCAAAGGGACGCCGGTGGTTTCCGCATCCAAATCCTCCGAGGGAAGCAGCACTTTTTTACGCCAGTTGATGTCCGCCTCCGTGGCGTATCTGATAGTTTTCGCAACAATGGACTCCAGGCGGGGCACCCTTAGCGCGTCACCGGAATATACGGGGATTCTGCCCACCACCAGGTCAAGCACCGTGTCCAGCCCGCCGGGCTTGTCGTCAATGCCAATCATTCCGTAGTGGTTGTCGTTGTTCAGGTCCCAGTTGCCGTGCATTTCCCCGTAATAGGTGTCGGAGGGTTTCCCATGGTGGGGGGGCTTGGGTTCGGCGAGATCCGACAGGAGGATGTGAAACCTTTTCATGGGCAAATCCCCCGTGTCGGGGTTCGGATCCCCCACCAGAAGGACATACTTGATGCCCATGCCCACCCAATGGGACTGGAGCCAGGAGCGCAGATTTTCCGCCGCCACGTCCCCCGCACCGCCACCCCAGCCACCCGCCACGGAACCGCCCCCAAACAGGTTGTCATAGGTGCGGGTTTCGGTGACAGTCAGCACGTCATGCTCCGTTTCATGGAACAGTTCGAGGCTGCCGAGGCACTGGGTGCTGGCCAGGATGGTCTCGGTGGTCATAATCACATAGTCATAGGTGCCGCCGCTTTTTTCGCCGCCCGCGGGATACCACGCGGCTGCCCCGTCAAAATTGTCAAAGGCCTGCGCCGCAAAATCATCCAAGGCCGTGTCCGCCATCAATTCGGCGGGGGTTTCCGCCTTTTCCAACCCATAGGAAAGAACAATCCGCCCGTCCCGGACAACCTCCAAAACTCCCGCCGCGGGATTGCACCGGACGGGACAGAAGCGCACGGTGACCATTTTCCATTTGCGCATCTGCCCGGGCATCCCTGCCGAGACGGCTTCGGCCGGATAAAAGGCGTCGGCGGTGTATATCGGGACGCTGAAACCGTCAACCACGCCCACCGCGCCGCCCCAGTCCTCCAGCGCGGCGGAGCCGTTCCATTCCATGGCGGGAGGACCGGGCAGCACCCGTTTTCCCTCCGGCAGCGGCAAGGTTTCCGTTTTCGCATCCGTCAATTCAATTGACACCGACGCCGGATCGGCGTTGGGCGGGAGGGCCAGGGTGAATGTCCTCACCGGCAGCACGGGCGCGCCGGGCGAGGAGGAAGGCTCGCAGCCCTCCATTTGGGGCAGGATGCCGCCGTCCTGTTCGGTGAGTGTCACATCGCCGCATGCCACGTCAATGACAATCCGGCCGTCACCGTGGGTGATGCTGTGGGTCAGGGGCGCGGCCCAGGCCATGGCCGGAACCAGTCCCAAAAACACGACAAGACACACCGCACGACGGAGGGAAGCAAACATGATGCGATCTCCTGGAAATGAGTTTTCCCGTGACACACTCAACGGGAATGCCAACATTAGGGACTTCATTGATCAGCCCGCCCTTGGGGGAAAAACAACAGCCCGAACCTTACAATCAAAGAGTACCCGCCGCCTTAACTTTTGTCAAGGCTTTCGTTCATTATTTCCAGTTTGTCCATTAATTGGACAGCATGTCAAAAGGGTTGAACCATACTGCCGCAATTTTCCCTTGGCATTTCATATTTTTCGGGAGAACCAATGGAATTGTGGAGATATATGTTTCCGGTGATATTCTTCGCCGCGCCCTTTTTCCCTTTTTCCATTTCCACCAGCAGGGCCGGACGTTTTCCATCGTCATACACATGGCATGCTGAAAATTCCACGCCCCCGATGTCCTTTGCGATGGAGGTGCGGCGGATATGGAAGCGCAACGGGGCGAAGTCTGCACCCTTTGACATTTCGCGGGTGTTGAAACTGCAATTTTCAAAGCGCACAAGGGCCGCTTCCGGGGACTTGTCATAGAGGTACACGGCCCCGCCTTTTGTCTTTTCGACGGTGCAACGGATGAATTCGACTGTTCCGGCGACGCCGTCGTCGCATAGCGCCCCCACGCCGATGCCCACGTCTTTTCCGCCCGCCACATGGCAGTCCTCAAAACGGATGGACACGGGCGCGCCCGTCTTTTTCAGGTTCTTCAGGTAGAGCAGGATGCCCGCGCCCTCGTTTCCCTCCATCCTGCACCGGCGCACCACCACGTTTTCCAGACATTCGTTTTCGCTGTTGGGCTCCAGATCGATGCCCGCCTCGGGCGCGGTGCCGCCGGTGTCGGAAAAGACGCAGCGCTCAATGAGCAGGTTGCGGGCGCTGATGACGCTGATACCCTGGCGGTGGTTGTCATGGCAGGCCACGTCGCGGATAACCACGTCCTCGCAGCGGGGCAGTTTCGCGGACGCGCCCACATAGATGCCGTCGCCGCCGCTGCCTTCATAACGGCCCCCCTCCAGACGCACCCGGCGGCAGCCCTGCATGTCGAGCACCATGCGCCATTCCGCCTTTTTGTAGGGCGGCCGCGTGTAGTCCGCCTTGCGCATGCGCATGACCGCGCCATGGGCAATGATGGTGATGTCCTCCAAGTCAACGGCGGTGAGCATGGAATCACCCGTGCCCAGGTATTCCCCCGCCTTGGCAAGCAGCACCACACCCGGCTCCAGCACCAGTTCCAGGCCGCCGCGCAGTCTCAGCGGCCTGACCACCCAAGGCTCGCCCATGTAGGGCACCACCACCCTCCTGGCCCCCGAGTCAATCGCCTGTTGGACTGCGGGGGTGGCATCGGCGGGATCAAAGCCCCACCATGCGGCATTAGCCTCGGCCAGCGCGCCGGAAAGTACCGCGCCCACCTTTGCGCTGTCGGGACGGTTGTCGGCGGCGAGGCCGGTACCGGCGAGCATCAGCAAGAAAGAAACCGAAAGTGTGAAATGACGAAACATCTCCCTGTCTCCCATGTGGCCGTTGATTGCGCCTGTTGAGGCAAGACACAGGGTAACATCCCCGGAAAGGCCCCTTCAAAAGGGAAATTTTTGAGGCGGACAAGATGGACGAAGTGGACGAAGGTGGAACATCAACCCAAATCCACCTTCAAAAGGGGGACCTGCCAAAGTGAGATTCCGGGCGTGGTGTTCATGCTCCGTCGGAGTTGGTGAGGGGATAGGATGCGACTGGGCCCCATCGGTCGTAGGGATAATAGCGGAACACCACCCTCCCGACAATGTCGGAGACGCTTGCCAGGTCGTAATAGTATTTCGCGTCCCATGACTCCTTGGGCAGGCTGCTGTCATCGCTCTGGTTGCGGTTGTCCCCCAGAAAAAACACGCCGTCCCCCGGCACCGCCACAGGGCTGTCAATGGCGTAGCGCATGGGCTCGCGCACATAGGGTTCGGAGGCGTACTTGCCGTTGATGAAGAGGGCCCCGTCAACCACCATCAGCGAGTCACCGCCCAGGCCGACAATGCGCTTGACCAGATATTCCCCGTTGTGCCGGAGCACCACGATGTCGCCCCGGCGGTATGCGGGCTCGCGCATGGTGACGAGCATGTCACTGGGCATGAGGGTGGGTTCCATGGAGCCGCTGGGCACCATGAAAAAGCGGGTTCCCCGGAACACAAAGAGGTAAACACAGGCGAGGGTCAGGAGGACCAGGGCGACAGCGCCCGCCTTCTTTCCCAGCAGCCAGTCATAGAGCGCCGAGCGGGGCATGGCTCAGCGTTTGCCCGGGGTTTTCGCCCCTCGGGCCTCCTCCAGCAGGTTTTTGGCCACCGGCTTGTCGGGGTAGATGGCCAGCGCCTCCTCGAAACATGCGGCAGCCTTGGACGCCTTCTTGGCGCGCAGCCAGCAGCGGCCCTCGTTCAGGAGGGTGTAGAAGCGCTGGTCGGGGGTGCGGGCGGCGGCGCGCGCCTTCTGCCACGCCTTGGCCCCCTGGTCCCATGCGGGAAGGGCGCCCAAATCCTCGGCCTTGAAAAAATTGAGGGCGTAGTCCGAAACCAGCGGGAAGTCGCGGGGGGACAGTTCGGCTGCCTTTTTCGAAAGCAACTGGGCGTTTTCGAACACATCCCGCCCGGCCCACAGGCGGATTTTCATCACCTGCGGCCAGTGCACCAGGTACATCTGCGACAGGTTGAAGAGGTAATCGGGGTTGTCCGGCTCCAGTTTGATGGCCTCGTCAAGGTGGCGGATTCCGTCCTCATACTTTCCAACGTGGCACAGGTGGATGCCGAGGTTGTTGTGGGCGCGGGAAAGGCCGGGCTGGATTTCCAGCGCCGCCTGCCACCGTTTCACCCCTTCCTCCTCCTCGCCGTACCAGTCATAAACCAGTTCACCGTAATAATTCAGCAGTTCCGCGTTCTTGGGATACTTGGCAAGCCCCTCCTCGTAGGCCTGACGCGCCAGAAGAAGCATCTGGTTGGCCTGCTCCGCCGTTTTTTGCGCCTCCTCCTTTTGTCCGGCCTTTGCCAGCGCCTCGGCCATCTTCATTTTCATTTCCCCGGCCATCTGCTGCAGCTTGTCGAAAGCGCGTATTTTCGCGGCGAACTCCTGCTCGTTTTCAGCCGATTTTGCAAGGGATTGGGGCAGGGCGGGGTCTTCGGCGCGGACAGGGAAAGCCAGGGCCGCGCAGGCCGCCGCCAGCAACAGCAACACCCCAAGGCGGGCATGCCCCCCTCCGAGCCCCGTTTTTGCCGGTTTTGTGGTCGCTTTTGCCATTTCGGTCCTCCCGGTTAGATTCAGTTTAGGGTAACCCCAAAAGGACGGTGAATCAATCCCCGGAGGATATTTTTTCGTGTTCCCTAATATTTTCCGCCGACGGGGCGTTATACTAGTGTCATGTCCGGTACGACACCGGAACATGTGGAAAAACAACCACAGGGAGACGGAACATGAGAAAAACAGCGGTTTTGGCGCTTTTTGCCGCCTTGATGACGGTTTGGGGTGCGACAGCCGGGGCCCAGGAGGCCACGGCGCAGGCGCCCGCACCGGTGGCGGCGCCGGCGGGAGACCTGAAACTGAAGGACAACCTGGGTTCGGTAAGCGCGGGCCAGACCACGCTGGCGGACCAGACGGACGTGGCGGTGACCGTGTACAACAACGACCGCGCGCTGGTGCGGGACCGGCGCAAGATCACCCTGGCACCGGGCGAGATTTCGCTGAAGTTCATGGATGTGGCGCAGGGCATCCGCCCGGAGACGGTGAGCCTGGCCTCGCTGAACGATCCGGGCAACCTGCGCATCCTGGAGCAGAATTTCGAATTTGATCTCATGAGCCCGGAAAAGCTCATGGAGAAATACGTGGGCCGCGAGGTCACACTGGTCAACAAGAGCAACGAC
>JBHEKP010000301.1:0-15938 GCA_041859375.1 Candidatus Hydrogenedentales bacterium
AAATACGGCTCTGTTGAGGTGATTGTCCACGATGGCAAGGTGGTGGAGATAGACCGAAAAGAGCGCATCCGCGTGGACCCGACAAAATAACGTTCTCTTGGCCCACCGGAAAACCGGAGGCACGCAGGCCAACCACAACACTAGGAGCGGCAGTTCGACCGGACCACCGGAGATCTCCCCCGAAGCAGAGGAGATCCCATGATGAAGGAAACCGCATGGCGGATAACCGCCGCAATCGCCCTGGGCGCGCTCTCATGGCAGTCAGGCGCCCCCGCACAGCAACCCGCTCCCCCCGTTGGGGAAGCCGCAACAACGGCCCAAACGGCTGAAATAGAAGCGCTTAAAACACAACTTTACGAGCTGAACAAACGGCTCCGGCAGCTTGAAGTCCAGACGGAAAACGACAAACAGGCGGCGGAACAAAAGGCCAAGTCGGCGCCGGTGGTCAGCGCCGGAGCAGACGGGTTTGGCTTTGCCTCCGCCGACAAATCCTTCCAGCTCAAAATTTCCGGCAGGGCGGCCTACGACCTGGCCTTTTTCAAACAAGACCGGGAACTTGAGGAGGCTGTCGGCAGGGAACAGGACGGCACAGGATTCCCCTATGCCCGGCTCCAGCTGACCGGTAAAATGTGGGATTATCTCACCGGTGTTTTTGAGGTGGACTTTGCCGGGGAAAACGGACAGGACACCCCCAGTTTCCGGGAGGTGTACTTCCAGATAGACAACATCCCCTACGGCGGCGGCCGGGGCTTTGATCTCCGGGCCGGGCATTTCCGGGAGCCCTTCAGCATGGAAGAACTCATCGGCGTGCCCTACCGCACTTTCAACGAGCGCTCACTGGCGAACGTCTTTGTGCCCGGCTACAATGCCGGGTTGCAGGTGAGTGACGCCCTGCTGGGGGACGCGAAGCAGGAGCGCCTGACCTGGGCGCTGGGCCTTTTCAAGGAAACGGACAACTGGCCCAGTGCCAACGACTCGGACGAGGATCAGGGTTACCAGGTGACCGCCCGGGTGACCGGCCTGCCGGTCTACGCCGACGAGGGCCGCAAACTGCTCCACCTCGGCCTGGCCTACAGCCACCGGAACCCGGACGGCGCGCGCCTTAACTATGGCGCCCGTTCCGATTCCCGCCTCGCCCTGTTCCGCTATGCGGACGTGGACAATCTTCCGAAGGGCTTCCGCCTGCAGGATGCGGTTGCTGACGATGCGGACCTGCTCGGTCTTGAACTGGCCGGGGTGCTGGGCCCGGTGTGGCTGCAAAGCGAGTACATTCATTCGGCGGTGGACACCACTTTCGGCGGTAATGTGGAGTTCGACGGCTGGTATGCCCAGGCGGGATGGTTCATCACCGGCGAGAACCGCCCCTACCGCAACGACCGGGGCCTGTTCCAGCGGGTTGCCCCCAAGCACAATTTCGGCTGGAAGGCCGGGTCGGGATGGGGTGCGTGGGAAGTCGCCGCCCGCTACTCCAGCGCCGACTTGCAGGACGGCCCCATCCGCGGCGGCCGCCATGACAACGCGTCGCTGGCCCTCAACTGGTACCTCAACCCGAACGCGCGCATTTCGTGGAACTACACGCACAACAACGTGGACCACGATCTTTACGACGGCAGTTTCGACATTTTCCAGACACGCTTCCAATTTGAGTTCTAGACACGAAACAACAACAAAAGCCGCCTGAAAACGGCAAAGGAGAAGAACACCATGACACACGCGAAAAACATCTCGAAGCAGCGTCCGGCCAGGGCGGAATCCCTGCTGGTGGCCAACCAGAAGGTTGCCATCTTTGCGGCGTTCGCCGCCGCAATCGGAACACTTGCCGAATCCGTGGGCGCATGGATTGGCCTCGCGGGCGGGGATGAAAAGGAGTAGGCAACACGCCGGGCCGGTGGACGGGGCGGTCCCCTTCACCGGCCCGGCAGGCCCCGCAACAATTAATTGACCAAAACACACAAGGAACCGCGCAATGAAAACGACAAACAACATTCCCGCCTTTTTGGCGGCGGTCTTTCTGCTTGTGGCGGGTCTTGCAGCCGCCGAAACACAGTTGCTAAACGTGTCCTACGACCCGACCCGTGAACTGTACGCGGACTTCAACGCCGCCTTCGCGCGCCATTGGAAGGAGAGCGCCGGGGAGGATGTGTCCATACAACAGTCGCACGGCGGTTCGGGCAAACAGGCGCGCGGGGTGATTGACGGGCTGGAGGCCGATGTGGTCACCCTCGCGCTCGCCTATGACATTGACGCCATTGCTGAGAAGGCGGGGTTGCTGCCGGCGGACTGGCAGACGCGCCTGCCCCACAACAGCGCACCCTACACCTCAACCATCGTGTTCCTGGTCCGAAAGGGCAACCCCAAGGGCATCAAGGACTGGGATGACCTTGTGAAGCCCGGTGTCGAGGTCATCACCCCCAATCCGAAAACCTCGGGCGGAGCCCGGTGGAACCACCTCGCCGCCTGGGGCTTTTCACTGAAAAAATCCCTGGGGGATCTGGCGCGCCTGAAGGACCCGGCGGCGGCGGAAGAAGTTGCCAAGGCGCAGCAACAGGCGCGCGAATTTGTCAAAGCGGTTTATAAAAACGTGCCCGTCCTTGACTCCGGCGCGCGGGGGGCCACCACCACCTTTGTCATGCGCGGCATCGGGGATGTGCTGCTCACCTGGGAGAACGAGGCCTTTCTTGCCATAAAGGAACTTGGCAACGGCGAGGTGGATATTGTCGTCCCCTCCCTGGGCATTCTTGCCGAGCCGCCCGTGGCGGTGGTGGACAAGTACGCAAAGAAACATGGAACCACCAAGGTTGCCACGGCGTATCTTGAGTACCTGTACTCGCCGGAGGGACAGCGCATCGCGGCAAAGCACTATTACCGGCCCCGCCTGCCGGAACACGCCGATCCGGCGGACAACGCACGCTTCCCAAGAATTGAACTGTTCACCATTGACGATGTGTTCGGCGGATGGCAAAAGGCGCAGAAGGAGCATTTTGCCGACGGGGGTGTTTTTGATCAGATTTACAGCCCCTGACCGCCCCTTTCCCCTCCACGAACACCCGGACGGACACGCACCGTCCGGGTGTTTCCACATGCAATCCCCGCCGCCATCCGCCGCTTTTCAAAAATACGGGTAATTGGGGGGTGAAATCTGGGATAATACCCGGGGGACATTTCACGGGAGGGGCCAAGGAACCAATTTGATGGCGGACAAGAATTTTAAGAACACACCCAAACGGCAGCCTGCCGGACGGCCCGCGCACCGGCCAAAACCGGAGGCGGCCAAGCCTGCCGCCCCTGTGGCGAAGCCCGAGCTGCTTGCCCCCGCGGGCTCCCTTGAAGCCTTTGCGGCGGCCATAGACGCGGGCGCGGACGCGGTGTATGTGGGCGCGCACCAGTTCAACGCGCGGCTCCGCGCGAAGAATTTCACCCGCGAGGAACTGGCGTGCATGGTGAAACTCGCCCATGACCGGGGCCGGCGGGTGTACATCACCCTGAACACGCTGGTGAAGGAGGGTGAACTAAGCGATCTCGCCCGGCTGCTGGACGACCTGCGCCGCATGGGACCGGACGCCCTGATCATCCAGGAGTTCGGCGTGTTCCGGCTGGCCCGGCGCATCTGCCCCGAGATCCCGCTGCACGCCTCCACCCAGATGACCATCCACAATCTGGACGGGGCGCTCCAGGCGCAGCGCATGGGCCTCCAGCGGGCCATCCTCGCCCGGGAGCTGTCGGTGGAGGAAATCCGCGCCATCCGCGCGTCGAGCACCATCGAACTGGAATGTTTCGTGCACGGGGCCATGTGCTATTCCATCGCGGGCCAGTGCCTCTTCAGCCGCAGGCTGCACGGCAAGAGCGCCAACCGGGGGCGCTGCCTCCAGCCCTGCCGCCGCATCTACGACCATGAGACGGAGGGCCCCGCCTCGTCCTATTCGATGCGCGACATGTGCGCCGCGCCGGTGCTGGACCGGGTGCTTTCCGCGGGCATGTGCTCCCTGAAAATCGAGGGGCGGCTCAAGCCCGCCGAAACCATCTCCCAAATCGTGCGGGCCTACCGACTGCTCATTGACGCGTGGCCGCGCATCAGCCGCGAGGTGAACGACGAGGCGCGGGCGCTGCTCGAAACCGCCATCGGCCGCGCGCCCACCACCGCCTTTTACCTGAACACCCGGCCCGACACAATCCTCGGCGGCATTGAGGCGCAGTCGGGGCGCTGGCTCGGCACCACCGGCCCCGCGCGGCCCGGCTATTTTTCCCTGCGCCCCACCGCCGAACTCAAGACAGGCGACCGGCTGCGGGTGCGCGTGAAGCCCAACGAGCCGCCCAAGGGCTTCACCATCCGCGAAATCGTGCGCGGCGACCGTGTGGTGAAGCGCAGCCCCGCCAATGTGCCCGTGGAGCTGCTTGCGCCCTTCGACATACCGGAGGGGGCCGGCGTGGTGAAGGCGGCGGACACGGACGCGAAACCCAAAGGTTTCGAAAAGCGCATTGAGGCGCTGGTTGCCGAAATGACGGAACCGGCGCGGACCGCCCTGCCGGTGCGGCTGGCCGTGGACGGCCGGGGCATTCAGGCCTCGGCGGAACCGTGGGGCGTTTCCGTGCAGGCGCGTCAGCCCTTCACCCACCGGGGCGAACTCAGCCCTGCGGAACTGACCGCCATCCTTGGCGGCGGCGCGGCCTCCGTCCGTCTCGCGCCGGTGCCGGACCCGGGGGCCCCGGAGACGCTCGATCTTTCCGCGGAGGATGCGGAGAAATTCCGTGACCACCTGCTCCACCGCATTGAATCGGCCCTGGACCGGCAACGGGACGCCGCGCTCGGGCAGGCGGCCGCCCCCGTGGAAATCCGCCCACGCGACGACGGACGCGCGCGCTGGGTGCTGGCGGCTTCGCTGGCGCAGGCGGAGGCGCTGGCAAAACTTCCGGCCTTCAGGACGGGCGCGGAACAACGCGCCACCTACTGGATGCTGCCCCTTTCCGCGGCCGCCGATCCGCGGTTTGCCGCTTTTGCCGCCTCCCTCAGGGAAGGGGCCGCCGCGGGCGTGCAACTGCCGCCGTTCTACTTTGAGCCGCACAAAAAGACCGAGGTGGAAACACTGCTGCACAAGGCGCTGGATGGGGGTGCGCGCGCCGTGACCCTGTCCAATCCCGGCCACTTCACCGTGCTGCGCAATCTGGGGAAACGCCGCATCCAGGTGCTTTCCCTGCCCAATATCGGGTGCCTGAACAGCGCCTGCCATGCCCAGCTTTCCGAATGGGGCGCGGACGCGGTGACGCTCTCACTGGAGTGCGACCGGGAAACCCTCGACGGCATGATGCGGCGGGTGCCCGCAAAACGGATGGCGGTGACCGTTTTCGGAACCCCACCCCTGTTCCAGTCGCGCGTGCCCGGACCCATTCCGCAGGAGGGCCGCTTGTCCCTGCGCGAACCGCGCGTCGAACTCCGCGTAATCCACCAGGGCGGACTGACCATCACCCTGGAGCCCCGGCCCTTCTGCGCCAACCAGGAGCAGGCCGGGCTTCTCCGGGAATTGGACTGGGTGTACGATTTTATTCACACCGATCTTGCGCCCGATCAGCTTGCCCAGGCGGTGAACAGCCTCGAAAACCATTCCGCCCCCCCCGTGCGCTTTCCGGTTGTTCCCCATCCCCTCGACAGGGACCTGGAGTAACCCTGGAACCCCCGAAGCCCGGCACGGATTCATGGTTGCATGGTAGAATATGCGAAACACCCACCGGCATGCGGCCACGGGTGCATTTGAAACACCCAAAAAATCAGGATTTCCATGTTTTCCGCCCTGTTTCCCAAAGATGAATTGTCGGATGCCGAGGTTAACTCCGGCATGCGCACGCTGGTGCTCGACGCCATGTACGGGCAGACCATGGGCGTGCTCACCACCGGCGCGTTTTTGATTGGTTTCGCCCTGCAGCTGGGCGCGAACAACGCCGTCATCGGCATATTGTCCGGCCTGGGCCCCCTGGCACTGGCCATGCAGGTGCCCGCCGTCTACCTGGTGCAGCGCCTGCGCCGCAGAAAACTGATTGTGGTGGTGATGTGCACCCTGAGCAGAATCGTATGGCTTGCCATCCCCTTTCTGCCCTTTCTGCTGCCGGAAAAAGCCGTCATCCCGGCGTTTCTGGCGCTGCTGCTGTTCCACTATGGCACGGGCAACATCGGCGGCTGCGCCTTCAACTCATGGATACGCGACCTGATCCCGGAAAAGCGGCTCAGTTCCTTCTTTGTGCGGCGGCTGGGCATGGCCACCGCTGCCGGCGCGCTGATGAGCCTGCTGGGCGGTTTCACCGTGGATGGATGGAGGAATTTCGCGGAAAAGCTGCCCGGCGGCGAGGTGGGCGGCTACGGGGTTGTGTTTGTCGTGGCGACCATCGCGGGCATGATGAGCGTCTACTACCTTGTGCGCACCCCCGAGTCGAAGATGCCCGCCGCCGACGGGCAGGGTTTTCTCGCGGCGCTTTGGCAGCCGTTGGGTGACGCCAACTTCCGGCAGCTGCTCATCTTCCTGGGCTCCTGGAACTTCGCCATCAACTTTGCCGCGCCCTTCTTCGCCGTGTACCTGCTGCGCCGCCTCGACATGAGCATGGCCTGGGTGATCGGGCTGAGCGTGTTCAGCCAGCTGGTGAACGTGCTCTTTTTCCGCCTCTGGGGCGGACTCTCCGACCGGTTCAGCAACAAGTCGGTGATTATGTTCAATGTGCCGCTCTTCATCTTTTCATTTCTGCTCTGGCCCTTCACCACCATGCCGGGGCCTTATTTCCTGACCATCCCCATCCTGATCGTGGCCCACATCATGGCGGGCATCGGCACGGCGGGGGTGAACCTCTGCGCCAACAATCTGGCGCTCAAACTGGCCCCCTACGGCCGGGGCGGCAACTACCTGGCGGTCAATTCCATGGTTTCCGGGCTGGCGGCCATGATCTCCCCGGTCATCGCGGGCTTCTCCGCCGACTGGTTTGAGACCAAGGTGATCACCCTCACGCTCCACGCGGGTTCCACACTGAACCCGGAGGGCGGCATGGAATTCCCCGCCATGGACTTCCGCGGCCTGGATTTCCTGTTCCTCATCGCCTTTGTGATGGGCCTGTACGCGATGCACCGCCTTCTCTCGGTGCGCGAGGAGGGCGAGGTGAAGGAATCCGTGGTGAGGCAGGCGTTCTTTGCCGAAATGGCCCGCACCGTCCGGCAGGTGTCCACCGCCGCGGGCGTGCGCCAGACCATTTCCGCGCCCTTCACCATCATCCGGGAACTCGGCGGAAGGCAGGAGGAACCCCAGCCCGAAGCCGTGGCGGAAAACACCCCCTCCTGAGGGGAACACGGGGGTTATGCGCGCCCCTCGATGTCATAGATGTCCGCCCTGGTGATTTTCACCTCCGCGAAATCACCCACAGGCACCGCCCCGCCGTTGGCAATCCAAACCTGCCCGTCTATGTCGGGGGCCTCCGCGCCGCTCCGTCCCCAGGCGCGCCCGCTCGCCGAATCCACCCCTTCCACCAGCACGCGCAGGGTTTTGCCCACACGGGATGCGTTGAATTCGGCGGTGATTTGCGCCTGCGCCTCCAGCAGGCGCGCGCGGCGGCGTTCGCGGGTGGCCTTCGGCACCTGGTCGCCCATCACCGCCGCGGGGGTGCCCTCCTCCGGCGAATAGGCAAAGGCCCCCAGCCATTCAAAGCGCAATTCCTTGACCCCTTGCACCAGTGCGCGGAAAGCCCCCGGCGTCTCGCCCGGCAGGCCGGTGATCATGGTGGTTCTCAGCGCCGCATCCGGCAGGGCGCGGCGTATGCGCGCCACCAGCCCCCCCACGCTGGCGCGGTGGCCGGGTCGGCGCATCTTGCGCAGCACCCCCGGATCCAGGTGCTGCAGGGGGATGTCCAGATACCGGGCAATCTTCGGTTCGTCGGCCATCACCTCAAGCAGGCGCGGACTGATGCCGCCGGGATAGGCGTAAAGCAGGCGCACCCGGAAATCCCCCCGGATACCGCAAAGATCACCCAGCAGCTCCGGCAGGCGGTAATCGTCGTAGAGATCCGTCCCGTAGAGGGTGGTGTCCTGGGCGATGAGCACCAGTTCCCGCGCGCCGTCCCTCAACAGACGCCGCGCCTCGTCCAGCAGATGCCCCTTCGGCACGGAGTGATAGGCGCCCTTCATGGCCGGAATCGCGCAGAAGGCGCAGGTGTGGTCGCACCCGTCCGCTATCTTCAGGTACCGGTGCGGCGCGGTTTCCAGCGCGCGACGGGGCAAGGGACCCGGGGGGGTCATGTCCGGCGTGTCGGGCACCTCCATGCGCCGGGAATCATGGTCCTTCCGCACCATTTCCGCCAGCCGCGTCATCTGCCCCACCCCCAGCATTCCGTCAATCTCCGGAATTGCGCCGAAGAGATCCGCGCCGTGCCGCTGCGCCAGGCACCCCGCCACATAGAGCCGGGCGGGCGCGCCGGTCCGTTTCTTGCGTTCCGCCCATTCCACCACGGTCTCCACGGACTGGACTTTGGCGTCGGCGACAAAGCCGCAGGTCAGGATGACCACCGCGTCGGGGGCGGGCGCGCCTTCCTCCGGCACCTCAAGCCCCAGGGGAAGGGCGTCGCAGCCGCCGCGGGCCAGCAGTCCCGCCACATGCTCCATGTCCACGGTGTTCTTGTCGCAACCCAGGGTGACGAGTCCCACCACGGGGCGTGTTTTTGTCGAATTCAATGCATGATCTCCCGCTGATTTTTGGCGCATAGTGTACCTGAAACACCCCGCCGGCACCTTCATACTCCCCGGACGGGGGAAACCTTCGCCCCTGATTCATGGTCTGAAGGGCGGTTTTTCGTTAATCGAAGGAAATTTCCCCATGCGGCGGATTTGCGTTCCCCTTCTTTTTCTTGCCCTGGCCTGCCAGGGTGCGTTTGCCATCGGCGGGCGCATCCACGCCGAAATCGGACTGCGCTGCGTGGAGGACCATCTCATTCCCTCGGAGCGGATGCTGCCGGGCATCGGGGAAATGTTCAAAACCGTAGAAATCAAAAACATCCTGTACCGGGCCTGTGTGTTTCCAGACTGGGGTTACGGCGGCATCAGCCAGGATGCGGGCGAGGCCAGCCACTGGCATCCCTTCATGCGCGCATGGGCGGATGTGCTCGGGGAAAAATTCGGGCGGAAACCGCTGGACGGGGACGCCCAAAAGGAGGCCGCCTTTTTCCTTGGCGCGGTGTGCCACAACATTGCCGACCTGCCCTGGCACTTCGGCGAACCCGGCTACCCGAGTTTCCTGGAGATGGCCCAGCGCGAGGACGGCGCGTCCCACACCCTGGCCGAGATTGGCTCCGACCTCATCCGCTACCGCCGCGAGCCGCTGGCGCATCTGATGCGGCTGGTGGATTACACCCCGGTGGACACCATCATGGCCGCAATGGATCGCGCCGGGGTGAAGGTGGAACGGCGGCTCATGGAAACGGGCATGAGACGCGAAAACATTGTGCTCTGGGGCGGCGTTGCCGTTGGTTTTTTCAAGGCGGAGGATCTCAAAAAATCCATGCCCTGGTGTGTGGCGCACGTGGAGGATTATTACTATGGCGGCATGCGCCACGGCGCCGCCGCCTGCGCGGTCTGGTGCCGGTACTGGTACGCGGACATCACCGGCGGCAAATGCCTCCAGCAGATGCCCGCCTACGCACCCTGGATTCGCGGGAACGGCGGATACCAGCCATATCTCGGCGTCACCGACGCGACGGTTGCCGAAGACCTTCCCGTAAACAACACGGGCGCTGAATCCCTGCTTGAGGTGGGCGGCGCGCCCGGAAAACAGCGCCACGCGCTGTTGCGCTTTGATTTGGCCTCCCTTCCGGCGGACAGGGCCTTCCGATCCGCCATCCTGTGGCTTGCGCTGGCGAATCCCGCGCCGCAGGACGGCACGGTGAACCTCGCGGCGGCGGCGGTGGCCACGCCCTGGGCGGAGGGCGGCGGCGTCAGCGATCCACACAACGGCACGGACGGACGCGCGGGGGACGGGGATGAGGTATGCTGGAACAACGCCCCGGCGGCAACGGGTGCCCTTGCCCTCGCGGCAGTGGCGGCGGGCGCGGCGGCCGGAACGTGGACGGGCATTGACGTGACGCAAACGGTGCGGGAATGGGCTGCCAATCCGGCGAAAAACCATGGCATCCGCGTCTGGGCGGTTGACACGCCCCCGTCAAAGGTGAAATTCTTTTCCTCCCAGGCCTTCCAGGCCGACGGAAGCGGTTATTGCGGCGGAGAGCGGGTGGCCCACCGGCCCATGCTGGTCATCCTCCCCTGACGCGCCGCAAAACAGCCATGGTGAACCACACACAACACGCACGGAAAAAGGAGCGGGAACAATGCAAATGAGCAGGCGTGCTTTCATGGCGGCCTCGGCCGCCGCAGTCACGACGCTGGCCCCGGCACGGGCGCTGGGCGCCAACGAACGGGTGCGGGTGGGCGTGCTGGGCGTGCGCAACCGGGGCAACCAGGTGGCGGATTCCCTCAACGCCACGGGCATGTGCGATGTGGCCGTGTTCTGCGACTGCGACCGCGCCAGCTACGACACGGGCATGGAGAAGTCGGGGAAAAATTTCGCCACCCCGCCCGTCTTCGTGCAGGACTTCCGGCACGTGCTGGACGACAAGGACATTGACGCGGTGGTGGTGGCCGCGCCGGACCACTGGCACGGCCTGATGACGGTGATGGCGCTGGAGGCGGGCAAGCATGTCTATGTGGAAAAGCCCGCCTCGCACAACATCCGCGACGGCAAGGCCATGGTGGCGGCGGCGCAGGCGCGTCCGGAACTGGTGGTGCAGGTGGGCACGCAGCAGCGCAGCGGCGCGCACTTCCAGGAGGCCCGCGACTTCATCAAGTCCGGAAAACTCGGCACAATCGGCTTCGTCCGCACCTGGATCACCCACCGCCGGGCCACGCTGAAAAAAGTGCCCGACACCGCGCCGCCCGCGACCATGGACTACGAGCTTTGGGTGGGCCCCGCGCCCTTCCGCCCCTACAACCCGGAAATGTGCCATTACAACTGGCACTTCGTGCGGGACTACGGCACCGGCGAGATGGGCAACTGGGGCGCGCACTGGATAGACATCGCCCGGTGGTGCCTCGACCTCGACCTGCCCACCGCCGTCACGGGCATGGGCGGCCAGTATGTGGTGAAGGACGCGAAGGAAACACCCGACACCCAGACCGCCCTCTACCAGTTCCCCGGGCTGACCGTGCTCTGGGAGCAGCGGCTGTGGACCAATTTCAAGCTGAACGGCGAGGGGTCGGGCGTCGAATTCGGCGGCGAGGAGGGCTCGCTCGTCCTGTCGCGGGGCGGCTGGACCTTCCACCCCCGCGAGGGCAGGCCGGAAAAACACGGCGGCACCGAGATTGAGGGACCCCACGCGGTGAATTTCGTGGAGAGCATCCAGGGAAAATCAAAACCCGCCGCGCCCGTCGTGGAGGGCCATAAAACCGCCGCCATGTGCCACCTTGCCAACATCGCCGCGCAGGTGAACGGCCGGATTGAATTCGACCCGTCGGCCCAGGTGATCGTGAACCATCCGGAGGCCGCGGCCCTCTCGGGCCGGGACAACCGCGCCCCCTGGCCGCAGTTCAAGGCTTGAAACCCTGATTCCGGTTCATTGCCGTTGCCCTGCGGGACCGTTTTCAGGGTATGATAACCGAAATTCGGAAACGGTTTCCGGCCCCAAAACGGGAGAACGGCGATGACGGTTCTTCTCTATCTCGGACTGGCGGTGCTTCTGTTCGTCCTTGCGATGCGCCTGTACGGCACCTGGCTGGCGCGCACACTCGGCGAGGACGGGAACAACCCCACCCCGGCGTGCGTGGTCAACGACGGCCGCGACTATGTGCCCACGAAAACCGGCGTGCTTTTTGCCCACCATTTTTCGGCGATTGCGGGCGCGGGGCCGATTTTGGGTCCGACCGTGGCCATCCTCTACGGTTTTGTGCCCGCATGGCTGTGGGTGGTTTTCGGCGGCATATTCATCGGCGCGGTGCATGACTTCATGGCGCTGTTCATCTGCATGCGCGAGGGCGGCAAATCCGTGGCTGAGGTGGCGAAAAAGACCCTGGGCAACGCGGGCTTCATGCTGTTCATCCTCTTCACGCTGGTCATGCTTGTGCTGGTCACCTCCGCGTTCCTGAGCGCCGTGTCCACCTCGCTCACCTCCACCTGGCCGATGGACAAGCTGGGCATGTCCGCGGATCAGACCCTGCTGCGCACCGAGACGGTTGACGGCGTGGTGATGGGCCGCATCGGCGGCGTGGCCTCCACCTCCGTGCTGATCATCACCCTCTTCTCCCCCCTTCTGGGCTGGCTGCTGTTCAAAAGGAACCTGCGCGCCGCCGCGGCCTACCCCCTGGCGGCGCTCGTCTGCGTGGGCTCCATCATCGCCGGGATTTGGCAGCCCATTGTGCTGGACAGCTTCTGGTGGATGATCATCATCACCGTCTACGTCTTCTTCGCGTCGGGCGTGCCGGTGTGGATCATCCTTCAGCCCCGCGACTTCATCAACGTGCAAATCCTCTACGCGGGCATCGCGCTCCTCGCCGTGGCGCTCGGCGCGGCGGGCCTCATGAACCTTCCCTTCTCCATGCCCGCATCGAACATCGCCGAGGGTGCCTCCAGCCTGGGGCTGGTTTGGCCGATGATGTTCATCCTCATCGCCTGCGGCGCAATTTCCGGCTTCCACTCGCTGGTGGCGGGCGGCACGACGGGCAAGCAGCTGAGCAGCGAGCGCGACGCCCGGCGCATCGGCTTCAACGCGATGCTGCTGGAGTCGCTGCTGGCGGTGTGCGTGCTGCTGGCGCTGGGCGTGGGCCTCGCCTTCTCCGACTACAAGGCCATCGTGTTTCCCGCGCTCGACTCCGGGATGAAGTCCAACCCAATCCTCGCCTTCAGCCTGGCCGCGGGGCACCTGTTCAACATGACCCTGGGCATCCGGACCGACCTCGGCACGGTTTTCGGCATCCTCCTTGTGGAGGGCTTTGTGGTCACCACCCTCGACGCGGCGGTGCGCCTGAACCGCTACCTCTTCGAGGAGCTCTGGGACATGCTTTTCAAGGCGCCCCCGGCGTTGCTGAAAAGCCACTGGTTCAACTCGGGCCTGGCGGTGGCGCTCATGTGGGTGCTGGCCTACTCCAACGCCTTCACCGCGCTCTGGCCCATCTTCGGGGCGGCAAACCAGCTCCTTGCCGCCCTCGGCCTGGTGACGGTCACGGCGTGGCTGATGATCAAGGGCCGCAAATTCTTCTTCGTCATGGCCCCCGCCGTCTTCATGCTCACCACCACGGTGGCCTCGCTCCTCATTCTCCTGGCCAAGTACGCCCGGGAGTCGAACACAACCCTCGCCGTCACGGCGGCAATCATGCTCGCGCTCACCGCGGGCGTGGTGGTGCTGGCGCTCCGCCGGGTGGTTTTGCCCGCGCTGGCGCGGAAACACGGATAAAAGAAAGGAAAAACACATCATGACCCTGAAACACACCCTGGCGGCGGTGCTGGCGGCGGCGGCGATTTGCCCGGCGGCCCTGTGCGAGGACCTGCGCATCGGCATCATCGGCCTGGACACGTCCCACGTGCTCGCCTTCACCAAGCTCATCAACGACGCATCCGATCCCCAGCACGTCCCCGGCGGAAAGGTGACGGCCGCGTTCAAGGGCGGCTCGCCCGACAACGAGCTGAGCGCCTCCCGCGTGGACCAGTACACAAAGGAACTCCAGGACAAGTTCGGCGTCAAGCTCTACGGCACCATTGCGGAGATGTGCGAAAACGTCGACGCGGTGCTGCTCGAAAGCGTGGACGGACGCCCCCATCTGGAGCAGGTGAAGCCGGTGTTTGCGGCGAAAAAGCCCGTGTTCATCGACAAGCCCGTGGCAGGCTCACTGAAGGACGCCATTGAAATCTTCCGGCTCGCGGCGGAGGCGAAGGTACCCTGCTTCAGTTCCTCCTCTTACCGCTACTACAAATCGCTCGTTGACGCCAAGGCCGCCGACACCGGCCCGGTGAAAAGCTGCATCTCCATCGGTCCGTGCCATCTTGAGCCGCACCACCCCGACCTGTTCTGGTACGGCGTCCACGCCACCGAGGCCCTGTTCACCGTCATGGGCGCGGGATGCGAGACCGTGAGCCGCACCAGCGCCGCCGACACGGACGTCGTCACCGGCGTGTGGAAGGACGGGCGCGTCGGCGTGCTCTACGGCATCCGCACCAGCGGCACGCCCCACAAGGTCATCATCTTCGGGGAGAAGGCCGTGTCCGAGCAGGAGAACAGCGGCGACTACGCGCCCCTGGTGGCCGAAATCATGAAGTTCTTCAAGTCCGGCGTCGCCCCCGTGTCCCCCGAGGAGACCGTCAACCTCTTCGCCTTCATGGAGGCCGCCGACGAGAGCAAGCGCCAGGGCGGCGCGCCGGTGAAAATCGCCGACGTCATGGCAAAGGCGGGCGGATGACGCGCACAATCACGCGAAGGGCCTTTCTTGCGGGAACGGCGGCAGCGCTGGCCGCCGCGCGCGGGGCGCGCGCCGACGGGAACGCCCCCGCCGTCATCGCCGCAGTCAACGACATCCACATTAAGGATGCGGGCGACGCCGCGCTGCTGGAAAGGGCGGTGGCGCGGTTGAACACCCTGGAGGGCCTTCAATTCGTCGCCGTCCTCGGTGACGTTGCCACCGCCGGAAAACGGCAGGAAATGACCCCGGCCTTCGGCGCGCTGGAGGCTCTCAAGGTCCCCTGCAAAATCCTGCCGGGCAACCATGATGTCAACCCCGGCGCCCCTGATCCCTTTGCTGAGTACCGGCAGGTCTTCAGCGAAACCCGCTGGACCCGAGAAGTCGCCGGGTGGACATTGATCGGCTTCAACTCCTGCGAGGGAACGAAGAGCGATGTGACCGTGGCCGCGGAGGAACTCGCCTGGCTGAAGGAACAGCTCGCGCCCATCGATCCCGCGCGCCCCCTGGCCCTCTTCTCCCATCATCCCCTGAACCCGCACACCAAAAAATACCGTATCAAAAACGCCGACGAGATTCTGGGACTTTTCGCCAGGCACAATCTCCGGCTCGCGGCGGCGGGGCACTGGCACGGCAACCAGGTGGAGGCGGACAAGGGCGTCCTTTTCACCACCACCGCCTGCTGCACCCCCACCCGCGACAACTTCGACGGCACCCCGCAAAAGGGGTTCCGGTTATTCCACCTCCAGCCCGACGGCAGAATCACGACGGAATTCGTGGAGGTGACACCGGCCTGAGGCCGGGGCAGGGAGAAGTCAATGACGGCACCAGCCGCTTTGTTCGCGGTCTTTGCGCTTTTTGCGCAACCTGCGGCGCCGCTTCCCGACATCACCGCGCCGGACGGGGGATACGGGCGTCCCACACAGGACATCACCGGCTGGGAGCGGTCCGGTACGAATCTGATCTGGAACTTCAACAACATGTACCAGCCCTGCGTCGTGGAACGGCCCGGCTTGGAACACCCCTTCCTGATGTGGTTTTTCGGCTGGTCCACCGACGACACCAACACGGCCTTCGCCGGATGCGACGCCGTTTTTCACGCCCGGTCCAGGGATCTGGAAAAATGGGAGATCTGGTGCGGCAACGGTGCATGGGACGCCACCATGACTCCCGCGCTCTGGCGGCCCGTGCTCACTGCGGGAGACCGTCCCTATGACAGTTGGCACAACGGCGACCCGTCGGTGGTTTTCCGCGACGGAATCTACCACATGGCCTACAGCGCCACGAGCGGGCCGTTCCACAAAAAGACCCGGGGCCACCTGGACGGAATGCTCTGCTGCATCATGGGGGCCACCTCCGCCGACGGCATCCACTGGACCAAAACGGCCCAGCCGCTCATGATTGAGGAGGCGGCAACGGCGGAGGCGGAGGACGACACGGCCCACCTGATGGACTACCACCGCCCCTCGCTGATGTTTGAGGACGGCAA
>JBHEKP010000079.1:0-14380 GCA_041859375.1 Candidatus Hydrogenedentales bacterium
CCCGAGGTGAAGGCCTTTGTGATGGGCTGCGGCAGCGCGGCCACCCTGCTGGAGCCCGAATCGCTGCGGAAGGAGCTGGAGCGGGAACTCGCCGCCGCCGCGAAGAATTACAGGGAGTAAGGCCGCGGGTGCCACCAATAAGGAATTATGAGCATGGCGAAGATATGTTTTCTTGGCGCGGGGAGCACGGTGTTCGCGAAGAACGTGCTGGGCGACTGCCTGCACGCGCCCGCGCTGAGGGACGCGGAGATCGCGCTGGTGGACGTGGACCCCGTCCGCCTGAAGGACTCCGAGGCGATGGTGAACAACCTGAACAGGACGCTGGGCGCGGCGGCGCGGGTCAGCGCCCATTTGGCGGCGGACGCGGAGGCGGCGCTGGCGGGCGCGGACTATGTGGTGAACGCCATCCAGGTGGGCGGCTACGAGCCCTGCACCGTGATTGACTTTGAAATCCCCAAGAAGTACGGCCTGCGCCAGACCATCGCGGACACCCTGGGCATCGGCGGCATTTTCCGGGGCCTGCGCACCATCCCCGTGCTGCTGGACTACTGCCGCATCATGGAGCGGGCGGCCCCGCACGCGCTGCTGCTGAACTACAGCAACCCCATGGCCATGCTGACCGGCGCGGTGCTGCGCGCCACTTCGGTGCGCGCCGCGGGCCTCTGCCACAGCGTGCAGGCCTGCGCACCCTGCCTCTGCCAGGAACTGGACCTGCCCGCGGACAACCTGCGCTGGAAAATCGCGGGCATCAACCACCAGGGATGGCTGCTGGAGATTTCCCGCGACGGCGAGGACCTGTATCCGGAGATTAAGCGCCGGGCGCTGCTGCCCGAATACGCGGAGCGCGACGCCGTCCGCTTTGAGGTGATGAAACGCTTCGGCTACTACGTGACCGAGTCGAGCGAGCATTCCGCGGAGTACATGCCCTGGTTCATCAAGGCGCGCGCGCCGGAGCTGATAGAACGGTTCCGCATCCCCCTGGACGAGTATCCCCGGCGCTGCCGCGAGCAGATGGCGGGCTGGGCCGCCATGCGCGGTGAGCTGGTGGGCGACAGGCCGCTGCCCCACACGCGCACGCACGAGTACGCCTCGCACATCCTGGAGGCCTGCGAGACGGGGACGCCCTTCACCTTCGGCGGCAACGTGCTGAACACGGGCCTGATCCCCAACCTGCCGGAGGGCGCCTGCGTGGAGGTGATGTGCGTGGCCGACCGCAGCGGAATCACCCCGACCCGCGCGGGCGCGCTGCCGCCCCAGTGCGCCGCGCTGAACCGCACCAACATCAACGTGCAGGAACTGGTCATCGAGGCCGCGCTCACGCGGAAAAAGGAGCATGTGTACCAGGCGGCCATGCTCGATCCGCACACCGGCGCGGAACTGACCATTGACGAAATCACCGCGATGTGCGACGATCTCTTCGAGGCGCACCGCGGCTGGCTGCCCGAGTACCACTGAGCCCGGAATTGTGCGTGACAGCCCGGATGTGAAAGAATAAGGGTGGAATGATCCGGCGGCATGACTCCGCGCCCCGGAAGCCAACGCGGCCAAAAGCCGGGTGGAGGGTTTGATTCATGTCATGGATGACGTTCATGAAAGAGGTGATCCGGGAGAACAAGACCACCGGCGCCTTTGCCCCCAGCAGCCGGGAACTCGCCGACGCCATCACCGACCTCGCGCAATTGCGCGGGGCGCGGGCCGTGGCCGAATACGGCCCGGGCAACGGCGTTTTCACCGAGGTAATCCTTCAGAAACTGGATCCCGGCGCGTTCTTCGTGTCCCTGGAGGTGAACCCCCACCTTGTGGCGGCCACGCGAAAGCGCTGCCCCCGGGCCAACGTGGTCCAGGACAGCGCGGCGAACGTGGGCAAATA
Organism: Candidatus Hydrogenedentales bacterium; assembly: GCA_041859375.1. GTDB lineage: Bacteria > Hydrogenedentota > Hydrogenedentia > Hydrogenedentales > CAITNO01 > JBHEKP01. The sequence goes on from JBHEKP010000079.1 coordinate 1,871, forward strand.
CCTGCGCGAGGCGGGGCACGACTCCTGCGAGGTGATTATTTCCGGCCTTCCCTGGACCCGTTTCGGGGAGGGGCTGCAGGACGAGATTTTAAACGCGACCCACGAGGCGCTGGCCCCCGGCGGGCGTTTCCTCACCTTTGCCTACGCCATGAGCCCCATGATTCCCTCGGGCCGCCGCTTTCTGGCGGGAAAACTGCCCGCCAAGTTCGCAAAAGTTCGGCGGGTGGGGCCCATCTGGAAAAACGTCCCCCCCTGTTTCGTGTACATCGCAACCAAATAACCCGGTCCGTGCCGGCGGGGAAAGATTCGGATGAAAAAGGCCTTGATGGTTTGGGGCGGCTGGGACGGCCACGAGCCGGAACAGTGCGTGGCGCGGTTTTCACCCTTTTTGAAAGACCGGGGATATGACGTGGACGTCCGGGACACGCTGGACGTGTTCGCCGACGCGGAACGGATGAAAAGTTTTGACCTGATCGTCCCCTGCTGGACCATGGGCCGGCTCACCGGCGGGGAGGAACAGGGCCTGCTGGACGCCGTGCGCGCGGGCGCGGGCATTGCGGGATGGCACGGCGGCATGGGCGACGCCTTCCGCGACAGCACCGGCTACCAGTTCATGACCGGCGGCCAGTTTGTGGAGCATCCGGGCGGCATCATCGAGTACACGGTGCGCATTGTGAGGCCGGAGGATCCGGTCATGGCCGGACTGTCCGGCTTCCAAGTGCGCACGGAATGCTATTACATGCATGTGGACCCCTCAAACGAGGTGCTTGCCGAAACGGTTTTCACCGGCGACCATGTTCCCTGGGTGGCGGGGTGCGTCATGCCCGTCGTGTGGAAACGCCCCTACGGTGCCGGCAGGGTTTTCTATTCGGCCCTCGGGCATGTGGCCTCTGACTTTGACGTGCCGGAGTGCGCGGAAATCATGCGCCGGGGAATGCTCTGGGCCAGCCGCTGACCCCAAAACCGCCTTTTCTCGCATTTGCCCCCGCAACAGGGGGCTTTTTTTTGCCTTTACACAACCGGCAAAGATGGTATAATCTTTACGTGGCCGTTATTTTTCTGTTTTTCATTTATTTATTTGCGGCTGCATGATGAACGGTATTTATAAGGTGTTTTAGGATGGGGCATGATCATCGGCATCACCATCATTCAGGACGAAGACGCAGGAAAAAAATGATTTGGGCGGCTGTGGGCGCCGGGGCGGTGCTTGTGCTGCTGGTCACCGCGCTTGCCGTGGTGCGCTCTTCGGGCTCCAAAGAGCCGCTAATCCTGAACAAGCTGGCCATTGACAGCACGCCCGAGCAGGGCGCGGAAGTCTTGATTGCCGGGGAGGACAGGGGGCCCACCCCGGTGACCGTGGAGGGGCTGGCCCCGGGCAAATACGAGGTGGTGCTGCGGCACAGCCGGTACAAGAGGACCATCCAGGAAATCGAGGTGAAGGGGCTTCCCGAGGAGCAGGTGACGGTGGAGATGCAGCCGCTGACGGGCTATCTCAGCATTGAGTCCAGCCCCATCGGCGCGGAAGTTTTTCTGGACGGCGAAAAGGCGGGCACCACCCCCCTGCTGAGCCTGCCCCTTCAAATCGGCGAGCACTCTTACGAGCTCCGGCTGGAGAACTATTACCCGCTGAACAACACTTTCATGGTGGAGGAAAACTTCCGCCATGAGTTCACCCACCAGTTCAAGCCGATGGAGGCGGAGATCCAGGTGTTCTCCCGGCCGACGGGCGCGCAAATCTGGATAAACAACATTCTCCAGGCGCAGCTCTCCCCCGCCAAGTTCACCCTGCCGCCGGGCTCCTATCTTGTGAGCGCGCACACCCAGGGGTTTGTGCAGACGGAGCAGACCGTGGAACTGACGGAAAACGAGTCTGAAACCGTCGAATTGAAAATGGAGCCGGGCAATGTTCCGGTGGGCATGGTGCTGGTGCCCGGCGGCGACTTCGCCATGGGCACGGACGAGCGCGCCCCGGACGAGCGCCCGAAACGGGTGGTGAACCTGAAACCGTTTTACATTGACAAGTTTGAGGTGACCAACGAGGCGTTTGTGCGGATTTTCCCCGAGCACAAATTCCCCGACGGCCAGGAAAACTTCCCCGCACTGGGCGTTTCCTGGGCGCAGGCGGTGAAATACGCCTCCATGACGGGCAAACGCCTGCCCTCCGAGGCGGAGTGGGAAAAGGCGGCGCGGGGCACGGACGGACGGGAGTATCCCTGGGGGGAGATGTTTGAGAACGGACGGTGCAACAACCAGGATTCGGGGTTGGGGCGGCCCGTGCGTGTCGGCAAGTACTTCAACGGCAACTCCATCTACAAGTGTGTGGACATGTCGGGAAACGCCTATGAATGGGTGATGGACTGGTACGACGCGTATCCCGGCAACCAGTACGTCACCAAGGACTACGGGCAGATTTTCCGCGTGCTGCGGGGCGGTTCGTATTTGAGCGACAAATTCGAGGCGCGGTGCCCGGCCCGTCATTTTGACCGGATGGACGCGAAACGTGCCGACTACGGGTTCCGTTGCGCAATGGACGCTCCCTGAGCAACGGACTGCAAGGGAAGGCGCGGAAACGCGGCGCGTGCTACTTTCCGATGCAGAATTCGGAAAATATCCTGTCGAGCAGTTCTTCGGGGGTGGTTTCCCCGGTGATTTCCCCCAGGGCGGCAAGGGCCTCGCGCAGTTCCAGGGCGAGCAGCTCGGGGGACGCGGCCGGAACCTCCAATGCGCGGTCCGTACATTCCAGGGCGCGGCGGAGACTGTCGGCCTGGTGCAGCCGCGACAGCATCGGGGAGCCGGCGCGGGGCGCGACCCCGAGCAGCATGCGGCCCATCGTCTCCTCAAGTTCCCCAAGGCCCTCCCCCGTTGTCGCGGACACGGACACCATGCCGGAGAATCCCCCCGGAAAGTCGTCCGGAAGGGGGCAAACACCAAGATCGGACTTGTTCCGCGCAAGCAGGACGGGCACCCCGGCGGCGAGCGCATCGCGGGCAAGGCCGCCATCCTCCCCCGTCGCGGGGCGGGATGCGTCAATCACAAACAACACGGCGTCCGCCTCGGACAATTTTTCACGGGCCAGCCGGATGCCCATCTGCTCCACCTCGCCGCCGTCCGCGCGGATGCCCGCAGTGTCCACCAGGCGCACCGGCGCGCCCCCGATGTCGGCTGTTTCCTCGATGGTGTCGCGGGTGGTGCCGGGATGCTCGGAGACGAGCGCGCGCCGGTCGCGGAGCAGCGCGTTAAACAGGCTGGACTTGCCCACGTTGGGCCGTCCGGCGACAACCACCATGGCGCCCTCGCGGTAGCGCCTGCCCCGTTCCGCCGTTTCAAGCAGGCGCGCCATGCCCCCGCGCGCCTCCGAAAGGCGCGCATAAAGCGCGTCGTTCACCAGATCGGGCAAATCCTCGTCGGGGAAGTCCACCGCGGCCTCGGCATGGGCGAGCACACCCGCCAGGCTTTCCCGGAAGCCGCGAATCTCGCGGAGAAGCGCGCCAGACGCGGCAACGCCGGCCGCGCGCAGCGCCTCCGTGGTGCGGGCGCGAATTTGATCGATCACCGCCTCGGCCTGGGAAAGATCAATGCGCCCGTTTAGAAAGGCGCGCCGGGTGAACTCGCCGGGACCCGCGGGCCTTGCCCCACAGCGCAGCACCGCGTCCAGAATGGCCGCAAGCGGAGTCATGCCGCCGTGGCCGGTAATCTCCACCACATCCTCGGCGGTGTAACTGTGCGGCGCGCGCATGACATGGAGCAGAACCTCGTCCAGCACCCGCCCCTCCCAGTCCACCACATGCCCGTGGAACACGCGCTGGCGGGTGCGGGCCTGAATGTCGCGGCCATGGGGGGAGCGAAATACGGCTGCGGCTACGGCAACCGCCCGAGGACCACTCAACCGCACCATCCCCACCCCGCCCTCGCCGGGCGGGGTGGAGACGGCGGCAATGGTGTCTTCGGTCCCGGGGGACATGAATCAGTCGCCGAACTGGCCCGCGTCGATTTCCACATCACGGCGCGGCCCGCCGCCGCCGCCCCTGCGTCCGCCGCCACCCCTGCGTCCGCCGCGTCCGCCGCGCCGGCTGCCGTTGCCGCCGGAGGGGCGTGAAGACTGGGACTGCTGCTTCGGATTGACCGGCGTGATCACGATGCTGCGGTAGAGGGACTCGCCCAGGCTGGCCGTGCGGACATCCGGGTCTTTTTCCAACGTCTGGTGGATGATGCGCCGTTCCTGGGGGCTGAGCGGCTTGAGGCGCACCACACGGCCGGTCTTGCGGACCTTTTCGGCAAAATTCCGGGCCATGTCCTGGAGGGATTCGCGGCGGCGGTCAACATAGCCGGCCACGTCCACCATGAGCCTTTCGGTGTTTTCAGCGGTGTCGCCCTGGTTGATCATGCGGTTGATGAGATACTGGAGGGAGCCGAGGGTGCGGCCCTTGCGGCCTATCAGCATGGCGCTGTCCTCGGATTCCACCTGGAGCCGCGCGCCGCCGTCATCGCCGCGTTTGAAGTCCACCGTCGCGGTGATTCCCATCTTTGCGATCACTTCGCCCAGCAGCGAGGCCGCCTCCGCGCCCTGCTCGTCGGTGATGGGCTCGCAGGCCTCGTCGGGGCGGATTTCCGCCTCAATCGCGCCGGTGTCGTCCAGTTCAACGGCCGCGGGCGCGTTGTCCCCGTCCACGGCGTCGTCAAAGGCGCCGGAGGCGAGCTGCTGTTCATACTGCTCCGCGCGGCGGAGCGCCTCAAGCGCCTCCGCATGGACGTTTTCGGGACGTTTCTCCGGGGGGATGCCGTCAGGCCGGGTTTCCGACTGCTCGCGGGCCGCCGGGGCGGCCTGGGTGCGCGCCTGCTGCTGCCGCTGGGGGCGGTTTTGCTGGGACTGCTGGCCGCCGCCCTGGGGCCGGCCGTCGCGGCGCTGCTCGTTCTTGCGGGGCTGCTGCTGACGGTTGCCGCCCTGCTGTCGGTTCCTGCCTTCCTGGCCCTCCTGCGCGCGCTCGCCGCCCTGTTCCTGCCTGCCACCGCGCTGCTGCTGCTGCTGTTGTGGGCGGTCTCCCCGTCCGCGCTCGGCACGCTCAGGACGGTCGGGGCGCTGGGGCCGTCCGCCACCGCCACCGCCGCGACCGCGATCACGGGCGGACTTGTCGTCCTGCAAATGCTCCACCGCCAGCCGCACACGCACCGGCCTGGCGCCAAAACCGAACAGGCCCTTGCTCCCCTCGTCGAGAATTTCGATCTTGTCGACTTCGTACATCTCAACGCCCAGTTCCTTCAGGGCGTTTTGAATCGCCTCTTCGCGGGTCTTTCCGCTGGTTTCAACCGCTTTCATTGTCTTCTCCTGAGAGCGGGCCCCCCTGGGGCCCGGGTGCCGGATGCCGCCTGTGCGGCATGCCGGAGCCCGCGGGTCAGTCGTCCCGACCCGGTTTGCGCCGCCGTTCCTTGTCCCTGCGGATTTCCCTGGCCATTTCGCGTTTTTTGGCCTGGGCCGCGTCGTAGAAATGCCTGGGGCGGCTTGCGGGCTTCTTTTTCTTTGTGGGTTCAATGTTGATGTTGGCGCGCTGAATCACAAAACTCTGCGCGATGCCCAGCAGCGTGCTCACAAAGATGTACAGGTTCAGGCCGGAGGCCAGGTTGTACATGAACACGGAGAAGATGACGGGCATGATGGTGAGCATCATCTTCTGCTGTGGGTTTTGGGCCGGACCGGAGGGGGGCATGATCTTCTGGCTGGCCAGCATGGCCACCGCCCCCAGAATGGGCAGCAGGTTGATCGCGTCCAGCGGGGTGCTGGTGAACGGGATCGGTATCGCGAAGGGAAGGGAGATGAGCCGGTCCGGCTCCGAGAGGTCGGTCATCCAGAGGAAGGGCGCCCGCCGCAGTTCCACCGCGCTCCAGAGCATGCGGTACAGCGCGAAAAAGACGGGCATTTGCAGCAGGATGGGAAAGCAGCCGTTGAGCGGGTTGATGCCGCGCTCGCGGTACAGTTCCATCGTGCGGCGCTGAAGTTCCTGCTGGTCGTCGCCGACCTCCTGCTTGATCTTCTCCATTTCCGGCGCGAGCATGCTCATCCGCTTCATGCTGATCATGCTTTTCCACGTGAGCGGGAACACCGCCACGCGCACCAGCACGGTGAGCAGGATGATTGCCACGCCATAGTTCGCGATGGTGTGGTCATGGAACCAGTTGAGGATGGCGAGGAGCCACTTGGCGAAGGTGTCCATGAAGTCGACACTGGTGAAGAAGCGCTGCACCGTGCCGAAGCCCTCCCAGGCCGCGCCCAGGTCCCTGCGGGAGGTGGGGCCGATGTAGACCTGGTAGTCCCAGGAGGCGGACTGGCCCGGGGCCACCTCGGTGCGGGGCGCGCCAAGCCCCATGGCGAAGCGCTGGGGCGCGCCGCTGATCCAGCCGGTGGGCCCCTCGAATTCCGCCCTCATGCCGACGGCGAAATAGGCGCTCCACACGGCCACCCACTCCGGGGCGGGCACCCGCTCGGAGTATTCCCCCGCGGCGGGGGGCTTGAGACCCGAGGTGGGCGTGTAGGTGTTGTCCCCGTCCTTGCGCCACACAAACTGCTGGTAGGCGCCCTTGGTGAGGTCGCCCGACGCCACCTGGGGCGACCAGGTGAGCGAGAAGGCCGGCTCGCGGGTGTCCATGCCAAACACCTGCGCCCCGTCCGACTTGTTCTCCACGGCCACCCGGGTGCGGAGCACATGGCCCGTTTCGGACAGTTCAAAGGTCTTGGAGATCCGCGCGCGGCCGGAGGCATCAAGGGAGAAGACCACCGTCCTGCCGTCGGGCTGGAGGGACGCGTCCCAGCGGCGGCTGTTGAGCGCGTCACCCCAAAACTGCGCGGGAAAACGCAGACCGAGCGGGTAATCCGCCTCCGCGTCCGGAACACCGCCCTGATCGGGCACCAGTTGCGCGGAATTTTCCCCGTCCCTGCCGAGGATGACCCGGGCCTGTTTCAGGCGCGCGCCCACCCGGGTGAAGACAAGCTCCACCCCGTCGTTTTTCAGGGAGATCTCATCATCCCCGGAACTTGCGGGCGCATCCGCGGGCGGCGGCAGCCATGCAACCGGGCTTTCGGAATCCGCAGGGGCCGCCTTGTCCGGGAAGCCGGGCGCGGGGGCCTGCTGTCCGGCGGCGTTTTCCCGCGCGGGACCGCGCTGGGCGGTCTTTGGCTGCGGGGTGGGCGTGAAAAAAGTAATCCACGCCAACGCGACCGCGACCATCAGTATGATGGCCACCAGCTGGTTGCGCTGCATTTCCTTGTCACGGTTGTCGTCAAGCACTGGCAGGTTCTCCGTGAAAACAGGGAACGGACGGCAATATCGCACGCCCGTTGCGCGGGAGGAGGACGGACCCTTCCGGGGCCATTTCAGCGGGCCGCCGGGCCGTTTTTGCTGGGGGGCACCGGATCATGCCCGCCCCTGCAAAAAGGCTGGCAACGCAGGATGCGCCAGCAGGCGTAAAATCCGCCCTTTAGCGCGCCGTGCGTCCGGATGGCCTCCGCGGCATACTGGGAGCAGGAGGGGTAAAAACGGCAATTGTTCCCAAGCAGGGGCGACACGAACCGCTGGTAGAGCCGGATGCACGCAACCAGCAGGCTACCCACGGAAAGCCCCCCCCCTTTGCAGCAATTGTTCGAGTTCCGCGACCAGCGCGTCCCATTCCAATTCAGCCGCGCCGGGCTTGGCAACGAACACAAGGTCAATTCCGGGCTCAATGCCCGCGCGGTTGGCGCGAAAATACTCGCGCACGCGCCGCTTGACCAGGTTGCGCCTGACCGCATTTCCCACCTTGCGGGAAACGGCCAGGCCAAGCCGCGGGGAACCACCCTCCCGCCGGGCCAAAAAACAGACAAAACACCGTCCCGCCACACGCCGGCCCTCCTTGAAGGACCGCTGGTATTCTTTTTGGCGCGTGAGGCGCGCAGTGCGTGGAAACTCATTCTGGCCCGGCACAAAAGGCTCGCTTCCTCCGGCGGCGTCAGACCGTCAGGCGCTTGCGGCCCTTGCGCCGCCGCGCGGAAAGCACGGCCCGCCCGCCCGGCGTCGCCATGCGCGCACGAAATCCATGGGTGCGCTTGCGCTTCAAATTTGAAGGCTGGTACGTTCTTTTCACTTCCGGTTCTCTCCTATGACAGTTTTCAAACAGTCCGCCGGCATGCGTTTTCCCCGGCCCGACGGCTGGAATCTAAAGGCATGATCCGGGACAGGCTGCACAGCACACCGCACATGGGCGGCGGCAACCCGCAAGCACAGGGATGAATAGTGTACAATTTGCCGGCGTCCAAGTCAAATGTTGTTCCGAAAACGGACACCAAACACCCCGGCGGCGGCGGATTCTTTGACCGGGGCGGGGGGAATGGTTTAGACTGGAACCTCGTTCAACCCCTCAATAAAGGCCCTGAACACACCCATGGAAAAGCCGGTTATACTTGTGACCAACGACGACGGCATCCGCGCGCCGGGCATCCGGGCGCTGGCGGACGCGCTTGAACCCCTGGGCGAGGTGTGGGTGTTTGCGCCCGACGGGCAGCGGAGCGCCGTGGGGCACGGGGTGTCCCTCCACCGCCCCCTCCGGGTGGATTCCTTCAGGGAACGGTGGTTCATGGTGGACGGCACGCCCACGGACTGCGTGATGCTGGCCGTGCGCGGGTTGCTGGGTAAACGCCCCGCGCTGGTTGTTTCCGGAATAAACGCCGGGGCCAACCTGGGGGATGATGTGACCTATTCCGGCACGGTGGCGGGCGCGTTTGAGGGCATGCTGCTGGGGATTCCCTCCATCGCGGTGTCGAACACGGCAAACCAGCCCGTCCACTGGGACACGGCGGGCATGGCGGCGGCGCGGGTGGCGGCGCATGTGCTGGAACACGGACTTCCCGCCGGGGTCATGCTGAACGTGAACCTGCCTGACATGCCCGCGGAGGCGCTGGCGGGCTGGTCGGTGACGCGGATGGGGCGGCGCAACTATCAGGACGAGATTGTCACCCGGGAGGACCCCCGTGGACGGGTGTATTACTGGATTGGCGGGGCCACGCCGGACCACTACTCGGAGCCGGGCACGGATTTTGAGGCGATTGAGCGGAACCGGGTGAGCGTGACGCCGCTGCAGCGGGATTTAACCAGCCACACCGCCCTGACAGGGCTTGCGGAACACCTGGACACCGCCTGAGCGGCACGGCGCTCAGAACATGTTCCTGAAGCTCTCCAAATCCTCGGGCTGGGGGTCGGGATCCTCCCAGTAGGTTTGTCCGGGGGGAAGCCATGCGCGTTTCAGCGGATCGGGGGAAACCATGCGCATGACCAGGCCCATCGGGGTGATGATGAGGTAGAAGGCGATTCCCAGGAAAAGGCGGGTCATCACCCAGTTCATCCCCTCGGCGAACTTAATCCATGCCACGAAAACGGGGCGCAACGCGCCGGGCAGGAGCAGGCCAAAGGCGGCGAAAACCGCCGCAACGGCGAAAAACCACACGGGGAAATGGGCAAAGCCGTGGAGGGCGAAGCGCACCAGGCCAAGCACACAGATGGCGGCAGCCATCACAAGGCCGAATTTTCGCTGTTCTTTCCTGCTTGACGTGTCTATGTTGATCATCGGGGCGTGTTTCCAGTGGGGTTGGCCTCAGTCCAGCTCAAACTCTTTTTTCCAGTCGGATTCATCCTTCCAGGGCTCCTGCGCCGTCTTGTCGAGCACAAAGGAGCCCATGCACAGGAAGTCCATGTGGGTGCGCATGAAACAGGTGAACGCCTCCTCGGGGGTGCGCACGATGGGTTCGCCGCGCACGTTGAAGGAGGTGTTTATCACCAGCGGACAGCCCGTCTTTTGGTGGAAGGCGCTGATCATGTCGTAGTAGACCGGGTTGTCCGCGCGGTCCACGGTCTGGATGCGGGCGGAATTGTCCACATGGGTGATGGCGGGCACGGAGGAACGGGGCACGCGCAGCTTGTCAAAGCCCGCCGCCGCCTTTTCCCGCTCATCCAGGGGGCGGAGATGCTTCGGCAGCACATCGGCGACGAGAAGCATGTAGGGGCTGGGGTGGCCGCGCAGATCAAAGTATTCGTCCGCATGATCGACCAGCACCGACGGGGCGAAGGGCCTGAAGGACTCGCGGAACTTGATTTTCAGGTTCAGCACGGACTGCATTTCACGGGAGCGCGGATCGCCGAGAATGCTGCGCGCGCCCAGGGCGCGCGGCCCGAATTCCATGCGCCCCTGGAACCAGCCCACAACCTTCTGGCTGCTGATAATCTCCGCGACAACGCCGGGGATTTCCCCGGGCGCATACCGCTTGTGCGGTATCTTTTTCGCGTCGAGAAAGGCCTGAATCTCATCGTCGGAATAGGCGGGGCCGAGGTAGGTGGCCTTTTGCCTGCGCCCGTCCGCCACGCGCCCGTTTCCGAGCATCTGGTGCCAGGCGAAGAGCGCCGCGCCGAGCGCGTTGCCACCGTCGCCCGCGCAGGGCTGAATCCACAAGTCGTCGAAGGGGCCCTCGCGGAGGAGGCGGCCGTTGGCGACGCAGTTCAGCGCCACGCCGCCCGCGAGGCAGAGGTTGCGCATGCCCGTTTCCGCCTTCACCCTGCGGGCGATGTTCATGAGCGCCTCCTCCGTGACCACCTGCACGGAGCGGGCCAGATCCATTTCACGTTCGGTGATTTTGGACTCGGGACGGCGGGCCGGGCCGCCGAAAAGCTCCCCAAACTTGTCGTTGGTCATGCGTAGGCCGGCGCAATAGTCGAAGTATTTCATGTTGAGCCGGAAGGAGCCGTCATCCCGCAGGTCAATCAGCTCGCGCTTGATGATGTCAACATATTTGGGCTGCCCGTAGGGGGCCAGACCCATGAGCTTGTACTCGCCGCTGTTGACCTTGAAACCGGTGAAATAAGTGAAGGCGGAATAGAGCAGGCCGATGGAATGGGGGAATTTAATCTCCTTGAGAATCTTAATCTTGTTGCCTATCCCTGTTCCGTAGGTGGTGGTGGACCACTCCCCCACGCCGTCCACGGTGATGAACGCCGCCTCCTCAAAGGGGCTTGGGAAAAAGGCGGATGCGGCATGGGACTGGTGGTGCGTGGAGAACAGAACGCTGCCCTGGTAGTCCAGCGCCTTGCGCATGGTGCCGCGCATGAACAGTTTTTCCTTCAGCCAGGAGGGAAGCTGCTCGTAAAAGGAGCGTATGCCGGCGGGGGCCGTGGCCAGGTAGGTCATGAGAAGGCGCTCAAATTTTATGAACGGCTTGTCGTAAAAGACCACATGGTCAACCTGATCCATGGTGAGTCCGCCCTCGGCGAGGCAGTAATCCACCGCCTCCCCCGGAAATCGCGGATCATGTTTTTTGCGGGAGAAGCGCTCCTGCTGGGCGGCGGCGCAAATGTCACCGTCCTTGAGCAGCACTGCCGCGCTGTCGTGGTAAAAAGCCGAGATGCCTAGAATGTTCATGCGGTGTCCGTGCCTGAATGTTTTAAATGAAGCAACACGCCCATTGTATCTTTCCGCGCCCGCCTGTTCAATTTCGCGGTGCAACACTCCATGGATTTAAACAAAAGTGAACCGCCGGTTTCTTTCGAAACCGGCGGTCCGAATCCTTTCATCCGGGGCCCCGGAGGGCCCCGGATGGCATGTCAGGTCTTACTTGTCCCGCTTGCGCAGCGCGGAGGCGCCGCCCAGGGCGGTGATGAGGGCCAGGGCCGCAAGGCCAAGGCCGCCCGCGAGGGGCACGCCCACGTCGTAGGTGATGGAGGCGGAGCTGGAGACGCTGTCGCCGCCGTCATCCTCGGCCGTCACCTGGTAGGTGCCCGCCATATCCGGCAGGAAGCCGGTGATGGTCAGGGTGCTGGTGCCGGTGCCGCTCAGGCCCGCGCCGTCGGACAGGGCCACGAAGGCCTTGGAGCCGTCGTCCTTGGCCCACTGGTAGGTGATGGTGCCAAGACCGCCGGAGGCCGCGAAAGCCCAGTCGTAGTTCGCGCCCTCAAGGAGCGAGATGTCCGTGAGGCCGGTGCCAACCGCAAGGTGGGAGTCGATTTCAACGCTGGCGGCGGCCGAGCTGGTCGCGCCGGTGTCGTCATTGACGCTCACGTAGAAGGTGTAGGCGCCGTTCGCGTAGACCGTCGGGTCAACCGACAGGGTCAGCGTGTTGCCGGTGACCGCCGTCGGCGTGCCGATGGCGACGGCCGCGCCGCCGTTCAGCGTGTAGAACCACTGGTAGGTGGACACGTTGATTCCGTCGGCGAAGACCGCCGTCAGGTCAAGCGGGGCGGACGCCGGGGCGTTGCTGTACAGCGCGCCGCCGACCGGGTTCGTGGTGAAGTTCACCAGGTTGCCGACCACCACGTCGCGGGTGACGCTGACAGGGGCGTTCACGCCGTCGCTGACGGTGTAGGTCAGCGTGTAGGTGCCGGCGGTGGCCATGTCAACGGAGCCCGTCACAACCACCGAGGAGGTCAGATCGCCGCGGCAGGAGTCGCTGGCGGTGTAACCCGGGTCGGTGTAGGTCGTGTTGATCTGCACGCCGTAGGGGTTGGC
>JBHEKP010000081.1:0-13716 GCA_041859375.1 Candidatus Hydrogenedentales bacterium
ATAACCACCGGAGATTGGGGCATACTGTGCCGCAGACACCCCAAACAAGGAAGCCCCCATGAAACCTGCCCGCATGCTCCCCTCTTTCACCGTTGCCGCCGCACTGATGCTGTCTGCCTGCCTGACGGCGGCGGGGGCCGCGCCCGATCCCGGCTCCCCGGCGGGCGCCTCGGAGGCGGTGGCCTCACAGGAAAAGGCCGCAACCGCGCCCGGCCCCAACGCGGCGCTGGCGGGCGAGGCGAAGCGCATGGGCATGGAGGCCTATGAAAACAACGAGCTGGCAAAGGCCGCGGAGTACCTCGCGGCGGCGCACAAGATTGACCCGGAAGACATGGAGGTGGCGGGCAGGCTCGGCTTTGCGCTGAAGGAGACGGGAGCCTATGAAAAGGCCCTTGCCATCCTGGAGAAGGTGGTGGAAAAGAAGCCGGACGACTATTACGTGTGGTGGTGGATTTCGGACACCCAGCGCCTGCTGGGCCGCTATGGCGACGCGCTGAAGGCCATGGAAAAGTCCCGCGACGTCGCCCCCCAGGACAAGCGCCAGGAGCTTCAGGAGTACGTGGACTACACGGCCACCCTGGGCGAGCGCGCGCCCTCCTGGAAAAACCTCGCCCAGCACGTGGACTTCGCCGAGCGGCACCGTAACAACCGGCGGGTGCGCCGCCAGATCGCGGAGTACGCCGCGGCGCTGGAGGTGGCCCCCGCCCCGGCGGAGGGCAACAAGGAGGAGGCCGCGCGGCTGATGTGGCTGAACCAGGAAATGGGCACGCAGCACAACTACATCGAGGAGCCCGAGGTTGCGGCGGATTATTTCCTCCAGGCGCTCGCCGTCGCGGAAAAGGCGGGGCTGCGGGCGGACGTGATGCGGAGCCACCAGAACCTCGCCGTGGCCTGGCGCATGCTTTACGACCGCGCCCCCGCGAAAAGCGCGGAGGTGATGGAGCGGGTGCTGGCGGCATGGCGCGCCTCCATGGCGGTCGCCGTGGAGCTGGAGGATCCCGTGTACACCCGCTACACCCGGGGACGCCTGCTGGATGCCCTTTCCGCGGCGCGACCGCCGGACGACCCCGAGGTGGTGAAACTCCGCGCGGAAAACGACAAGGAAGTGCCCTGGAAGGGGCCTGTGAACGAGTACTCCACGGCGGAGGCGGTGGCGGGCGAGGCGGCATGCCGCCTGCGCGAGGGCGACACCGCCGGGGCGCGCATCCTCCTGGAAATGGCCCTGCCCTACTTTGAGCAGTCCAACTACCTGAGCGACTACCAGCGCGCGGTGCAGTTGAATCTTTCCCTGGCGCACGCATGGTTCCTGCTGGGGCAGGCCGCCGAATCGCTCAAGGCGGCGGACGCCGCGGCGGCGAAGGCGGAACTTTCACGGCAGTTTGTGGACGCCGAAGCCTTCAACCGAGGCGGTGGCGGCGTGCTGCTGCGGGGTGTGGCCGCCGCGCGGGCCCGCGCTTTGGCGCGGCTTGGCGACCATGAAAAAGCCTTTGACGCAGTGGAGGCCTACAAGTCCCGGCGGCTTCTGGACCTGCTGGGCAGCAGCATTGTGGACGACTCGGCCCGGACCGACGCCGCCAGCGAGCTGGAGGCCCTGCACCGGCGCATCCCCCAGCTGGAGGCGCGCCTCGCCGCGGCCCGCGCGGCAGGCAACGCCCCGGAGGACGGGCGCATCGCGGCGCTCCTTGACAAGGATCAACGCCGCGCGGCATGGCTGGAAAAGAAGGTGGAGTTCATCACCCCGGAAAACCTCAATTTCAAGGGCCTTGAGGCCGCCGGGCTGGACGCCGTAAGCGCCGCCCTTCCCGGGGACGGCGCGCTCGCGGATCTCCTTTTTGACGCGCACGGCGGCGTGGCCGTTGTGGTGCGGAAGGACGGCGCGGACTCCGTCCTGCTGGACGCGGCCGCCCCGGAGCTGACGGCGGCCTCCGAGTCCTTCTGGACGCTGCCCGCGGCGGAACGGAAGGTGCTGGCCGAGTCGCTCCACGCGCGTATTGCCGCGCCGCTCCTGGAAAAAACCGGCAACGCGGCGCGGCTGTGCCTCTGCCCCGACGCGGCCTCGGAGGCGTTTCCCTTCGCCGCGCTCGAGTCGGGCGGCGCGCCCTGGTCGGCGGCGGTGGCACTGGGCTTCGCCGACAGCGCCTCGCAGTACACCCATTTCCTCTCCAGACCCGCCGTTCCCGCGGACAGGATTCGCCTTGTCGCCGCCCGCGAAGACCGGGCGGGACTCTTCGCCGCGCCGGACGGCCTTCCCCCGGTCGTGGTGAAAACAGGCACGGACGCGGGGCTCGACGCCCCGGCGGCGGACGCGAAGCCGGGCGACGTGCTGCACCTCGCGGCGGCCATGGACACCACGCCGCCCTACGCCATGCTCTGCCCCGCGCTGCTGAACGGCGCGGACGGGCCAAAGGAATACCCCGCCGCGCGGCTTATTGGCGAAAGAATCCCGGCGGCGCTCTTTGTGCTGGACTGGTCGCCCGCCGCGCCGGACTCGGCGGCCCGCCCGGAACTCCTGCCCATCTGGGCGGAGGCCGCGCGCAACGCTGGCGCGGGCGCCTTCCTCGGACTCCTGCAACCGGTGGACCCGGACGCGGCCGCGGCCCTCTTCGGGGGCTTCTACCGCCGCCTTCCCGCGATGGACAAGGTCCGCGCCCTTGCGGAGAGCCAGGCGGAATACCGCGCCGCCCACCCGGACAGCGCGGCATGGGCCGCCTTTGTGCTCCGGGGCGACCCCCGCTGAGGAACGCGGCATGGGCAAATTCGGCGTCAGCCCCGGCAAGGAGGACGAACTCGCGGCGCGCATGGCCGCCTGCGGCCTCCGCGAGGAGGACATGGACGAGTCCTTTGTGCGCAGCGGCGGCCCCGGCGGGCAGAAGGTGAACCGGAGCGCCACCTGCGTGGTGCTGCGCCACCGGCCCACGGGGCTTGAGGTGAAGGCGCAGACCGAACGGTCGCAGGCGCTCAACCGCTTTTTCGCGCGGCGGCGGCTCTGCGAACTGCTGGAGGAAAAACTGCTCGGCGCGGACAGCCCGGAGGCAAAGCGGCGCGCGCGTGTCCGCAGGCAGAAGGACAGGCGCAGACGGCGCGGCCCGGCCGGGGGAGACACCGGGCCGGACCACGCCGCCTGACCGGAATCACACCCCGGCGGCGGACGCGCAGAGGCAGCTCACAAGCTCCGGTTCCAGGTTCAACTGGAAACCCCGGCGGGGAATTGCGGTGATGAGCCCCTCCCCCGCGCCCGCGACCACCCCGCCGATGCGACGCAGCAGGCAGCTTTTCTGAAAGTGGAGCTGGTTGTTTTCCACGATAAGCCCGCCCCACACCGCGGAGTAGATTTCCTCATAGGGCACACAGTCCCCGGCATGAAGCGCCAGCACCCTGATGAGGCGGAACTGCCTGTCCTGCAGCGGAACGGGAACGCCCCGGAGTAGAATCCTGTCCGGATGGGCGTCGTCCACCACCAGCACAGGCTCGGGTATCACCCGCCCCGCGTGTTGCTCCGCCGCGTCGGGTGCGCTTTCCGCCCATCGCCTGAGCGCGGCCGCGGCGGCGGGCGGCACAAGCCGCTCCAGTTCCGCGCCGCAAAGGCGCAGCGCGCGCGGGGTGTGCAGCGCCGCGTCATGCAGCGCCAGCATCTCCCGCCGTGTGAGGACCCGTCCCGCCCCCCGCGCGAGGGGGAGCAGTTCCGTCCGCACCCCCCGGCCCAGCCGGAGCGACAGGTCGGCAAGGCGCGCCGCCATGGCCTCGGGCGCGTTGATCGCGTCGGCGACGGCGGCGGCGGCGTCCGCCAGCCATGCGGTCTGGTCGGCGGCGGCCAGAATCTGCCCCGCCGTGGTTTCGTACTCATCCTCCAGGTCACGCACCGGCCAGTGGTTAATCCAGTCGTTGAGCATCAGCGCCGTCTTCACCGCGCGCATCTCCTCGAAGGGCGGCGCGGCCCGGGTGCCGCGCATCCGGTTCAGGGGCGTGTCGGACTGGCATTCCTGCGACGCCGCCGCGCGGCGGAGCCGGTCCGGATAGTCCCCGTGGGCGTGCTCGCGCGAGGTGAGGCCCACAAAGCGCATGCGCCCGTCCGGGCTGAGCGCCAGCGCGAGAATCGGGTCAATGTCCAGCCAGTGCCGGTGCCGCGCCCCCTCCACCCAGTGCGCAATAAGCGCGGCCGTCTCCGTGCCAACCCCCTTGGCGGCGGCAACCCGGCCCAGCGGCGTGGGCTCCAGCACCGTGTCCGCCGACGTCCCCTCCGCGCCGCACGGGCGGCCCGGGCGGATCATCCCCCTCTCCAGGCAGGCGCGCACCGCCTCCCCCACCCGTTCCGCCGCCCTTTCCTCGGGGCGCGCCCCCCAGCCCATGCGGGCCGTGAGGGTGCCGCTGAAAAATTCCGCCAGCGCGCGCGGGGTGGCGCAGGCCCGCCCCGCCAGCAGGCGGAGCGCGTGATCCCCAAGCGGCGCGGCGGCAAGGGGCGGCGTGAGGGGCGCCCGCGCACCCCGCACATAACAGCGCCACAGGCTCTCCGCGTCAAAGGGGGTGGCGGCCGCGAGGATCGAGCGGCCAAAGGCGCCGCACGCGCCGAAGCGCCCCGCGCGCCCGCTCATGTTTTCATACTCGCCCTGCCCGACCGGCGCCCTCCAGGGCTGGTCAAAGCGCGGATGGCGCACCCATTTCTCCGGGATTGGAAAAACATTGGCGGCGGGCAGGTTCAGCCCCACCGCAAGGGTGCCCGTGGCAGTGATGAGCCTGACCTCGCCGGAACGGAAGGCCTCCTCCACAACGGCCCGCTCCTCGCGGGTCAGGTCCGTGGTGTGGAAGGCCGTGCCACAGGACAACGTGCCCATGAGCGCGTCCCGCGCGCGGGTGGGCTCCAGCGCGCGCAGCGCCTCCACCGCCCGCGCCGCCGGCGGCAGGCTCGCCCGCGCCGCCAGCGCCTCCGCCGCGCGCCGCGCCTCGTGCTTCGCCTTCACGAATATCAGGCAGCTTTCCCCGGACTCCGCCAGCGCCCGCGCGCCGTCAAAGATGATTTCCCACGGGGTCGCCCCGGAGGCCCCCGGAAATTCCTCCGCACCCTCGCTCCGGTCGTTGTGGGTCTGGTAGCGGTACACGCCGCCGTGCAGAACGCCGTAGCGCAGCTCCACGGGGCGGCGCTCGTGGCGCACCAGCCGGGCGTCGAGCCATTCGGCGCATTCATCCCCGTTTTCCAGCACCGCCGAAAGGCCGATGACCCGGCAGCCCGCCGCGCGCAGCCGCGACAGCAGCACCTCCACCCCCGCGCCGCGCTCCGGATCGGCCAGCAGGTCCATCTCATCCGCCACCACCAGGCCAATCTCGTTCAGCCGCTCCGGACGCCAGGCGAGCAACTGGTCGAACTTCTCATACACCGCCACGGCGATGTCGTAGCGGCCCCGCCCAAAATCATCGTCGTGGTCGCGGTGCTCGCGGGTGGACACTATCACCCTCAGCCCGAGCGGACCGTGGCATAACTGGAACTGGGCGTGCTTTTCCGCCGCCAGCGCGCGCAGCGGCGTGAGGTACACCGCCTTGCGCCGGTGCACCGCGGTCCACACCGCCGCCATCTCCCCAATGAAGGTTTTGCCAGAACTTGTGGGCGCGCACACCAGCAGGTTCCCGTCCCCGAACAGGCCGCATTCGCGCACCGCCCGCTCCTGCAGCGGCAACAGCCGCCCCCCCTGCCGCGCCGCCCACGCCGCGACAAAATGATCCGGGATGCCGTATCCCGCCAGCCTTGACATTTCCATGGTCCACGCCCCTGTTTTACTGCTTCGGGATCTTCCCGCCGCACCAAAATTATACTGAATATTTATTCAGTAGTCAAGGGCGTTTTGCCGGCGCGCCTCCCCGGCTCACCGTCATGCCGCCGGCCGGTTTTCGGGCCTAAAAAAGCACCTCCGCCATAAAGGTCACATACTCCGCGTCGTCGGAATCCGTGCCGCCGCTGAATTCAGTGCCGTTCTGGTAGACGAAATTGCCGTCACTCCCCAAACCGTCGCCGGTGAACAGGTGGCCCCAGTACAGGGTCAGGGACAAATCCTTGGAATAGGCGTATTTCACCGTGCATTCCAGGGTTGTGCCGAGATACTTGTCCGAGGGCGTGCTCCAGAAGGAAAAATCGGGCAGGATGGGCACGCGCCGCCCGCCAATCTTCAGGTGGGCGGGCCATTCAAAGGCGTCCACCGCATGGAAGACCGCCGCGCGCAGCTGCACGCCCCACTGTTCCGCCGGGGAAAAGTTCACCCCCGCGCGGATCTGGTTGAAGTTGCTCATGTGCGTGTTGTCCACAATGACGGGCGCGTAATAGGTCTGGGAAAAGAGGCGGTTGAAGGACACGCTGGCCTCCGGCCGGTGAAAGGGGTTCAGCCAGTCGCCAAAGGACAAATCCCGGTTGTCCTCCCCGTCAAACCAGGCCCCCCCCGCAAAGACACGGGGCGACCAGGGGGAGTCAAAGGTGTGGCCGATTTCCCCGTCCGCCGCCCAGGAGTCGTACTCCGCCCTGTTGTCACCGTATGTGCCCCACAGGTTCGGCGCGGTGAAGCGCGCCCCAAGATGGGCGGCGTCGCCCCACTGGTACGCCGCGTCAAGGCTGTAATCCCAGCCGCCGCATTTTCCCGAAAGAACGCCGCCCGCAGTGTGCAGCAGCGTGGCATCGTACTGGTCCTGGTCAAGGATGCGCTCACGCCACTCCCCGGCGGGGCTGAGTTCTGTGTCGCTGATTTCACCACCATCCCGGACAAGCATGTAAAACAACGACGCCGAAAGGGCATCGGAGACCTTCCATGTCCCGTAAACGCCGTGGAACGTGGCGTCGTCGCCGGGTTCGCCCAAGGTCTCGTTGAGCTTCGCCGTCCAGAGATCGATGGTGAACGGTCCGGGTGTCAGTGTCGCGCGCACCGCGTCAAAGGAAAAGTACTGCACCGATGTGCTGCGTTCGCCCACAAGCCAGCCGTCGCCGATTTTCAGTGTCTGCCGTCCGATGCGCAGGCGCAGCGGACGGCCCCAGGCCTGGTCAATGTCCACATGCGCCTGAAGGAACTCCAGATCATTCACTTTCGTGTGCGCCGTGTCGGTTCCATGCAGGTAATCCGAACGAAAATCCTCGCCCATCATGTCGTAGTTGTAGAATTCGAAATACGCCCCCACGCGGTCGGTAAAGTCCGCGCGCACATGCAGGCGCACAAGCTCCTCCGCATAAAAGCTGTCCTTGCCGCGGTCGTCCCAGTCAAACCTGCCCGTCAGCGACGGCGCGCCCAGCGGACGGAAGGGAAACCACCGCGCCGGACCGCGCAGCTCGGCGGCGCGCCCCGTGGTGTAGGTATTCACATAGGTCCGGGCGCGCAGGGTCACCGCCCCGCCCACCTCCACCTGTTGCAGATCCGCAACCGCCGCGGCGCTGGAAATAATTGAAAATAGACAGAATAAGCGGGTTACTGCAGAGCGGGACATGGAATCTGAAATCCTTGCCGGTTGGTCCGGGTGTTTGACCGACCCCGGAATGGCAAAGGGAGGAACTCCCTGTTCACATGCCCAAATATTAACACAATCCTAACATAATCTTAAATATTTCCCCGGCCGCTTGCCCGGCGTGTCCACGCCGTTGAATCCCCCGCGTCACGCATGGTAATATTTTTCTATCATTTTGTATTACCAACAAAGAAAGGATGCGGATGTGGAGAAAAAAGGGTTCACACTCATTGAGCTTCTTGTGGTGATTGCCATCATCGGCATTCTGGCGGCGATTCTGCTGCCCGCGCTGGCGCGGGCGCGTGAGGCGGCGCGCCGCTCCAGTTGCCAAAACAACCTCAAGCAGTTCGGCATAGTGTTCAAGATGTACGCGAACGAGGCGAATGGGGAGTTTCCTCCCTGCGCACCTTTCGGCAACGGGTTCATGAACGGCATGGTCATCTTCAGCGCCCCCTCGGCGGAGGCGGTTTATCCCGAGTATGCCAGCGACCTGAACATCTCCAAATGCCCCTCCGACGCGGGGGTGGACGCCCAGGGCCAGTTCGTGGGAACGCGCCTGCCGGACAGCGGTGACTACGACTCGTGGGTGGCGGACGCGCGCGCGGCGGGCGACCGGGTTTCTGAGAACTACTTTCTGAGCGCGCAACTGGGCCGGTCCTACTACTACAAGGGCTATGTGGCAACCAAGTTGGAGGAACATTACGGCATGTGGGGCGCCATGGGCGCGGCCCCACACACCTCCGCCGTGACGATCACGGGAATCGCCGCGCCCGTGCGGGTGAAGAATTTCACCGAAGATCTTTCCCTCACGGCGGGGCAGTGGCCGCCCATGGTGAACCAGGCCATCGCGCGGGGCACGGCGGACGGCGACACGGTGCTGCGGGTGCGCGAGGGGATCGAGCGCTTCCTCATCACCGACATCAACAACCCGGCGGCCTCCGACACGGCGCAGAGCGCCATCCCGGTGCAGTGGGACACCTTCGGCAACCCCTCGGACGGCGCGTCCACGGCGGGCATATCGGTGTTCAACCACGTGCCGGGCGGCTGCAACGCGCTGTACATGGACGGGCACGTCGAGTTCATCAAGTTCAAGGAAAAATACCCCGTGCTGAATGACAAGGGAATCATGACGGAGAACGGTCACTTTGGCCTCTATTAAACACGCCTTCATTGTTGTGCTGCTGGCGGGGATGCCGCTCCTTTGCGGGTGCGGCTCCCCGCCGGACGCATCACCGGATGCGGGGCGGATTGGCGCGGGCAGCACCCACCTGCGCAACATCGCGGGCGATGTCACGGGCGGCGGCGCGCCGCTTTTCGTCTTTGTGCCCGCCGCCGCCTGTCCCAGCCATTACGATGTGAAGCCCGGCGATCTTCGGGAAATGTCCCGCTGCTCCGTGCTCCTGATTCACCCCTGGCAGACGGCCATGGCGAACATGAAGCGCGCCGTGGCGGCGGCGGGGGTGGGGGACACAATTCCCGTGGCGGTGGAGGGCAACTGGATGGTGCCGGAGAACCAGGCGCGGGCACTGGAGGAGACTGCGCGGCTGCTGGGGCAGCTGCACCCGGAGAAGACGGCGGAATACGCGGCGCGGGCGCGGGTCCGGGCGGAGGCGGTGCGGAGGCATGGCGCGGAGGCGCGGCAAAAGATGGAGGCGGCGGGCGTTGCGGGCGCGCCGGTGCTCGCGGAAATGATGCAGGCGGAATTTCTCGAATGGGCGGGGTTGCGTGTGGTGGAAAAATTCGGACGGCCCGAGGGGCTTTCCGCCGCCGACATGACCCGCCTGATGGACGGGGGACGCGCCGCCGGGGTGAAACTGGTGGCGGACAACCTGCAAAGCGGCGACACCGGCGCGGGAGAGGCGCTTGCCGGTGATTTGGGCGTGCCCCATGTGGTATTGTCCAATTTCCCGGGGGGATTTGAGGGGACGGAATCCTGGGAGGACAACCTGGACAACAACCTCCGCCTGCTGCTGCGGGCGCTGGGCAAGGAGCCGGCACAGTGACGGGTTCCGTGGTGGAACTGGGGCATGCGGTGGTGCGCCGCCAGGGCGCGGCCGCCCTGGACGATGTGTGCCTCAGCCTCGCCCCCGGCGAGTGCGTCGGTGTCATCGGCCCCAACGGCGCGGGCAAGACCACCCTGCTCCAGGCCGTCAACGGGATGGCACCCCTTGCCTCCGGCACGGTGAGCGTCCTGGGCGGCGATCCCCATCACTCCCGGGAAGGCCACCGGCTGCGGGCGCGCATCGGCTATGTGGCCCAGGCGCAGGAGGCGGATCCGCGCATGCCCATGACCGTTTACGAGTCAGTGGCGGCGGGCCGCCTTGGCCGCCTCGGCTGGTTTGGCCGGATGGGCCGCGCCGACCATGACATTGTGCGCGGCGCGCTGGAATGGGCCGGGCTCGCCCGTCTCGCGGACAGGCCGCTGGGACGGCTGTCGGGAGGTGAACTGCAGCGCACGGCCATTGCCCGCGCGCTGGCGCAGGAGCCGGAACTGCTGCTGCTGGACGAGCCCACCGCCTCCATTGACCCCGCCGCCGAAAGGGAACTCCTCCGCCTGCTGGACGAACTCCCGAAACGCACGGGCGCGGCCATGATCTATGTAACCCACGACCTTGCGACGCTGCCGGAATGCTGCGCGCGGCTGGTGCTGATGCGGCGGGGACGCGTGTGGCGAAGCGGTCCGCGCGCGGCGATGCTGGATCATGGGCTGCTCCAAGAGCTTTACGGCGGGCGCGCCCCTTCGGTTTCCGCCTTCGCCGCGGTATAATAGCCCGCATTCCGATTCACCGCGCCCAACTTGGAACAACAGGCATGGAACTGGGAGACTTCACCGCATATCCGACCCTGGCCCGCGCCGTGATGGCGGGCCTGCTGGCGGGATCCGGCTGCGCGGTGGCGGGGGTGTTCGTGGTCACCATGCGCCTCTCCTTCCTGGGGGTCTGCATCGCCCATGCCGCCTTCGCGGGGGCGCTGGCGGCGCTTTATGCCGGGTTGCCGCCCATGGCCGGGGCGATGCTTTTCAGCGTGGCCGCCGCCGCGCTGGTGGGTCCGCTGGCCGACCGGGGCGAACTCAGCCCGGACACGTCCATCGGCATCCTCTTCTCCTTTCTGGTGGGCCTCGCCTTTCTGCTGCTCGGCCTCATGCCCGGCAGCCGCACCGAGGCGCTGGCGCTGTTCTGGGGCAGCATACTCACCGTCAACAACGGCGACCTGATTTCCCTGGCGGTGGTGACGGCTTCCGTGCTGGCGCTCACGCTGCTTTTCCAGCGGCGCATCCACGCCGTGGTCTGCCACCGACACACGGCCCTCGCCGTGGGCATCCCCGCCACCGTGGTTTACTACGGCATGCTTGTCTCGCTCGGCGCGGTCATGGCCGTGTCCCTGCCCGCCGTGGGCGGGTTGCTCATCTACAGCCTTGTGGTGAACCCGGCGGCGGCGGCGCTGCAACTCACCCACCGGTTCAGGGTGCTCCTCGTGTTGTCCGCGTTCTTCGGGGTGCTTTCCTGCTGGGCGGGGCTGGCCGCAAGCTGGCTCTGGAACCTGCCCGCCGGGGCGTCCATCGTCATCGCCTCCACCATCGTCTTCGGGCTTTGCGCCCTGGCATCGCCAAAAAGAAGGGACAAGTCATGCACAGCGTCGGCGCCCGCACGGGGCTGAAACGGATAGAACAGTTTTTCGACGGCCACGCGCCGTCCTGGGACGCCATGACCGGACCGGGCCACGGCGCGCGGTTGATGGCCCTTTTGTCCGCGCTGCCCTGGCGGCGCGGCGGACGCTGGCTCGACGTGGGCTGCGGCACCGGCGTGATGTGGCCCGTCATCCGCGCCCACGCGGGGGGGGATGCCCGCATCGCCGCTGTTGAGCTGTCGGGGCAGATGCTGCGCCATGTGCCCGAAGCCCGGCGGGGCATGGCCCTTGCGGTTCATGCCGACGCGCTCACCCCGCCCTTCCGTGACGGGAGCTTCGACGGGGTGCTCTGCAACAGTTGTTTCCCCCATTTTGAGGACCAGCCCCGCGCCATGGCGGTGATGGCGCGGCTTGCCGCGCCGGGGGGCATGGTGGCGGTGTGCCACAGCGAATGCCGCGCCGCCATCAACGAGCGCCACCACAGGGTGGGGGGTGTCGTGGGCGGCCACGATCTGCCGGATTTGCCGGAAATGGGCGTGCTCATGGCGGCGGCGGGGCTGGTGGTGACGCGGCTTTCCGACGGCCCGGAGGGCTATCTGGCGGTGGGGATGCGGCCCGAATGACCGAGAACACTCCCCGCATGGCCCCCGCCGCCCCCGGAAACCGGCTGGGCGCGAAACTGGCGGATCAGGCTGTGTACATCCTTGCGCGGGCCTGCTGTTACACGCTGCTGGTGTCCGTGCTGGATGTGGCACCCTCCGCGAAATGGCTCACACCACTGGTCTGGGCCTGCGGCTGGACCTTTCACCTCGCCTATGACACCTATTTTGTTTCCCGATTTGGGGCCACGCCGGGGAAGATGCTTTTGTGCATGCGCGTGGCAACGGCGGACGGATCAAGGCCTGGCTGGCGCAGGGCGCTGTGCCGAAGCCTGGCGGAATGGCTCAGCAAAATCACCCTCGGCGCGGGCTACGCCATGGCCCTCTTTGATCCCCAACGGCGCACCCTGCACGACAGACTCTGCGGGACCGTGGTGGTTACTGCGGACAAAGAAAAACAGGAGGAACAGGACAAGATTCCCGTTCCTCCCGTTGATTCTGCCGGGGGGGGATTAGTAGGACTGGGCGGCGATGACCCGGTTTTTGCACAGTTTGCCGGTGAGCATGCAGGGGCCCTCCTCCTCCGGCGCGTCAAAGGGGATGCATCGCACGGTTGACCGCGTCTCCTCCTGCAGCCGCGCCTCGACTTCGGGGTTGGACACGTCCAGGAAGACCCGGAAGAAGCCGCCCCCGTCGATGCGCTGCTTGTACTCCCCGTAGCTGTCCACGGCGGCGGTGTTGTCCGCCATCCGCTGTTTGGCCTTTTCAAAAAGGTTTGCCTGGATGTCGTCCAGCAGCTTCACCAGATTCTCCCGGAGCCCGTCGTTGGACATGGGGATTTTCTCGCCCGTGTCGCGGCGCACCACCACCACGCTGTTGCTCTGCACGTCCCGGGGGCCGATTTCGATGCGCACGGGGATGCCCTTCAGCTCCCATTCGTTGAACTTGTATCCGGGCTTGTACTGGTCGCGGTCGTCAATCTTGAAGAAGAGGGGATCCCAGTCCGCAGTGATTTCGCGGGCCCTGCCCACCACCGTCGCCATCTCCTCGTCGCTGCGCCAGATGGGCACGAAGACCACCGGCACCGGCGCGAGCCGCGGCGGAATCACCAGTCCGTTGTCGTCGCTGTGGGTCATGATCATGCCGCCGATGAGCCGCGTGGAAACGCCCCAGCTTGAGGCGTACACGTATTTCAGCTCCTTGTCGCGGTCCTGGAACTTCACGTCGAAGGCCTTGGCGAAGTTCTGCCCGAGGTGGTGCGAGGTGCCCGCCTGCAGCGCCTTGCCGTCCTGCATCATCGCCTCGATGCAGTAGGTGTGGTCCGCGCCCGCGAACTTTTCCTTGTCCGTCTTGCGCCCCACCACCACCGGCATGGCGAGGTAGTCCTCCGCGAAGCGGCGGTACACGTTCACCATCTTCACCGTCTCCTCCTCGGCCTCCTCAAAAGTGGCGTGGGCCGTGTGGCCCTCCTGCCAGAGGAATTCGCAGGTGCGCAGGAACAGGCGCGTGCGCATCTCCCAGCGGCACACGTTCGCCCACTGGTTGATCAGGATGGGCAGGTCGCGGTAGGAGCTGATCCAGTTCTTGTAGGTGGACCAGATGATCGTCTCCGAAGTGGGACGGATGGCCAGCGGCTCCTCAAGTTTCTTGCCGCCGCCGTGGGTGACCATGGCGCATTCGGGCGCGAAGCCCTCCACATGCTCCGCCTCCTTTTTCAGGAAGCTCTCCGGGATGAACATGGGGAAATAGGCGTTCACGTGGCCCGTTTCCTTGAACATCCGGTCCAGGTTCTGCTGAATCTTCTCCCAAATGCCGTAACCGGTGGGACGGATGACCATGCACCCCTTCACCGGCGAATATTCCGCCATTTCCGCCTTCAGCACAACGTCAATGTACCACTGCGAGTAGTCTTCCGCCCGCGGGGTGATGCCTTTTGCCATGGGGGACAATCCTTTCCCGAAATACTCCGTTGAAACCCGCCCCGCAACATTTTGCGGGGTTTGGGCACTGCCGTGACAGGGCC
>JBHEKP010000329.1:0-2629 GCA_041859375.1 Candidatus Hydrogenedentales bacterium
TGGAGGCGCATTCAATCAGCTCGTAGGCGCACATCTTTTCATTGGAATCTGCAAAGGGGCCGTTGGTGACGTTCACCCCGTTTTCCCGGACGCGCACGGTGACGGCGTCACAGGGCGGACGGAGAGGATTCCCATAAACCCGTATCTTCCGGCGCTCCATTTCCCGGATCCAAAGGCCAATGCCGTTTATCAGTGATTCCGTGGGGGTGAACAGGTCGTCATGGCTGATGATGAGCAGGTATTGCATAAAAAAGTCAATCCTGTGCGGCGGTTTACAGTCCCAGCGCCGCCTCAATGGCGAGTTCCAGCAGGTGTCCGCGCACATCGTGCGTCTGCCAGTCGCGGGAGTCCCAGGTGTCGCCGCTGACATCATCCCCGGCGTACAAAATCTGGCCCAGCAGCACCTGTCTGAATTGGGCCAGGGCGAACAGGGCGGCCGCCTCCATCTCCACCGTCAGGCAGCCCTCCTCTTTCCTGCGCAGGATGCGGGCGGGCGTTTCCCGGTAGACGCCGTCGGTGGTCCATGTTTTCACATGCATGAAGGGGACATTGCGCGCGCGGAGCGCGGCTTCAATTGCGGCCACCGCGGCGGGCGAAGGATCAACCGTGCGCGACGGCGGCAGGTAATGGTAGGAGGTGCCCTCGTCGCGGACGGCGGAGATCGGGACCAGCACCCGGCCCGCATCCAGCGTGGAATCGAGCACGCCCGCGCCGCCGCAGGCGATAATCCGGGAGCATCCGCAGGCTATCAGCTCTTCCGTCAGTGCGACGGCGTTCGGCGCGCCCACGCAGGGGTGCATGAGCGCCACGGACCCCGCCGGCCTTTGGACGACATAAACGGGGTGGCGGCCCATCTCGCTCCGCAGGGAATGGATTTCAACCGCCCCCCCACATCGCGCCATCTCCTCCACCAGATTGTTGAAAAAACAGAGCACCCCCTTTTCGGGCATGCCGGGAACCTTCGTGTGGTGTTCTGAAGGTTCTATGACAGCCTTGGGAACCGGGTCAAACTCCAGAATGGGATAATCATGATGTTCCAACTCGGACCCCTCCACGATTCACCGATCTTTTACGCTCAATGCACAATGCTTTCACGGCCAAATATACGCCTCCAAGCATGGGCTTTCAAGATGATCCCTGATAATTGGGCGCGCGGACTTTATTCGCGTTTGGCAGTAACCGGTCCACTTCAATCCACCGCCCCATGAAACCGCATGGACGCCTGATCGGTCGAAGGCATAAACAGCACCAGCGGGGATTTGAACCATGCTATTACACGCCGTAGTCGGTCTGGCACTGCTTGCCATGTCACCGGAGCCCGCGGACAAACTACCGACCTGCCCGGAGGGCGCGGCCTGGCAGCTTGTCTGGAATGATGAATTTGAGGGGAAGGTGCTCGATCCGGCGAAGTGGGACGTTCCCGTCTATGAGCGCCGCGGCCACCTCTGGCGTGCGGAGAACGCCTATCTTGACGGCGAAGGCAGCCTTGTCATCGAAACGTCGAAGGTGGGCGACCGCTTTGCCTCGGCCTGTGTGCGCACCTTGGGCAAGTATGAAAAAGCCTTTGGTTATTTCGTGGTGCGCTGCAAACTCCCCAAGGAACAGGGGCACTGGAGCGCCTTCTGGATGATGAACGGGAAGGTTGGCAACGAGGACGGTTCGGGCCGGGACGGCACCGAGATAGACATTATGGAATGGCCCTGGCGCGACGGCCGGATTCAGCACACCCTCCACTGGGACGGTTATGGCAAGGCCACGCAAAGCAAGGGCTTTGTTTCCAGGTGCCCCGCCGTCCTCGACGGGGGCTGGCACACTTTCGCCCTCTGGTGGACCCCGGAGGAGTACCACTTTTACGTTGACGGCGATGAAGTCTGGCGCACCAAGGCGGGCGGCGTCTGCCAGAACCCGGTCTACCTCAAGCTCAGCGAGGAAATCGGCGACTGGGCGGGCGACATCACCAAGGCCTCACTCCCCGACCGTTTCATCATTGACTATGTGCGCGTCTATGACCTGAAAAAAGACGCGAAGCATTAGAAACGGCGTTTGGCCCGCATGATCCCTGCCGTGACAGGAAGGATGCCAGCACAAAGCCCCGGATGTGTTAATGTGGTTGCCCATGGGCCATGTGGAAGGATTCCCTTTCCGTGGTTCAACGCAACCGCAACGCATTTTAGGAGGCACAGAAAAAATGACTGAATCGGCGGTACTTTCCCGCGCGCGGGGATGCCTTCTTGGACAGCTTGCGGGCGACGCGCTGGGCGGGCTGGTGGAGTTCCAGACACCGGGGCAGATTCTACTGGAATATCCGGAGGGTGTGCGGGAACTGGCCGACGGCGGTACCTGGAACACCATGGCCGGACAGCCCACGGACGACTCGGAAATGGCCCTCGCCCTCGCCCGGATGCTGGCGGAAAAGGGCGTGTATGACGCCGACGCCGCCCGTGCGGCCTATGTCCGGTGGATAGACTCCAACCCCTTTGACTGCGGAATGACCACGGCGGCGGGGCTGCGCGGCCATCCGAACCCCGAAAGCCAGGCCAACGGCGCGCTGATGCGCGTCAGCCCCCTGGGGATTTTCGGACACAACGGCCCCGCCCATGCGCTCGCTGAATGGGTGCGGCGGGACGCC
>JBHEKP010000237.1:0-2758 GCA_041859375.1 Candidatus Hydrogenedentales bacterium
TTGAGGGCGCGGCCGCGCACTGGAACCACCGGGAGGACGACGACTATTACACGCAGCCGGGCATGCTCTTCCGCCTGATGAGCCCGGAGCAGCAGGAGGCGCTCTTCGGCAACACGGCCCGCGCGATGGGCGACGCGCCGAGGGAAATCAAGGTCCGCCACATCGGCAACTGCCTGAGGGCGGATCCGGCCTACGGCAAGGGTGTGGCGGACGCGCTGTGCATCAGCCTTGCCGAAGTGAAGTAACCGACGCAAGCGCCCCGGGGCGTCCGGCCCGAATGGCGGACGCCCCGGCGGCATCATCCCTTTGACTTGTCAAGCAGCTCGCGCACCCGCCGGAGGAGCATCTCCGGGGTGTAGGGTTTTTGCAGGAGCTGGAAGCCCTCGTCCAGGACAAAGCCCGTGTGGCCGGTGTTTTCGCTGTACCCGCTGGAAAAGAGCGCCGGGACACCGGGACGGATTGCCCGGATTTTTTCCAGGGCCTCCTTTCCGCCCATGTTGGGCATGACCACATCCAGAAACAGCAATGAGATCGCGTTTGGTCCGGCCGCGAACAGTTTCAGCGCCTCGGCCCCGTCCCTCGCCTCAAGCACGGTGTATCCGGAGCGCCGGAGCACCCTCAGGGCGAGCTTGCGGACCATGTCGTCGTCCTCGGCGACAAGGATGGTTTCGGTTCCGCACACATTCGCGCCCGCCTGGGCGGCCGGTTTTTCCTCCACCGCCTGGTTGGTGGCAGGAAAATACACCTTGAACGCGGTGCCCCTGCCCGGTTCACTGTAGACATTGGCCATGCCGCCGTGCTGCCTGAGAATCCCATACACGGTGGCCAGCCCGAGCCCGGTGCCCCTGCCCGGCTCCTTGGTGGTGAAGAAGGGCTCAAAGATGTGCCCGAGCGTTTCCCCGTCCATGCCGCAGCCGGTGTCGGTGACGGAGAGCATGACAAAGTCGCCGGGTTTCGCCCAGGGGTAGTCCGCGCAGTACCCCCCGTCGAGGACCGTGTTTTTTGTCTCGATGGTCAGCACGCCGCCCCCCTGCATGGCGTCGCGGGCGTTGACGCAGAGGTTCATGACGACCTGCTCCACCATGCCCACGTCGGCGCGGATGTTCGACAGGGGATGGCCGGGTATCCATTCCAGCTTGATGTCCTCGCTGATGATTCGGCGGAGCATTTTCAGGAGCCCCCCCGCGACGGTGTTCAGGTCGAGGGTTTCCGGCTGCATGAGCTGCCTGCGGCTGAAGGTGAGCAACTGTCGCGTGAGCGAGGCCGCGCGCTCCGTGCCCCTGAGTATCTCCTCGATGTCCTCGCGCTGCTCGGTGTCGGGGGGGAAGTAGGGCCGGAGAAGCTGGGCGCGGCCCATGAGGGACTGGAGGATGTTGTTGAAGTCGTGGGCGACACCGCCCGCGAGCTGGCCGACGGCCTCCATTTTTTGGGACTGCCGGATCTGATCCTCCAGGGCAAGCTCATGGGTGATGTCCCGCTTCACCGCCACATAGTTCACAATCTTTCCGGAAGCATCGCGCACCGGCGAAATGGTGGCCTCCTCGGTGTAGAGTTCGCCGTTTTTGCGCCTGTTGACAAACCGGCCGGTCCATGTGCCGCCGCCGGTGATGGTGTCCCACAACTCCCTGTAGAACTCGTTGGGCTGGCGTCCGCTTTTCAGGATGCGGGGGGTGACGCCGAGCACCTCCGCCCTTGAATAACCCGTTGCCTTTTCAAAGGCGGGGTTGATGTACTGGATGGCCCCCTGCGGGTCGGTGATGATGATGATTTCAGCCGCCTGCTCAATGGCCGTCATCAGCCGCTCCCGTTCCCATTCCTGCTGTTTTGTCTCGGTGATGTCGGTGGATATGCCCAGAATTCCCAGCACCTCATCCGGGTTGTCATCCGAAACGATGGGTGTTTTGACCCCCAGGAAAACACGTCTTCCGCCCTCAAAGGGGATGTCAACCTCCTCCTTTATCTTTTCGCCCGCGAGCACGCGCGCATTGACCCCGCGCAGATGCCCGACCGTTTCGGGCGGGAAAAGCTCCGCGTCATCCCTGCCGGACAGTTCCACCGCCGAGCAGCCAAACAGATCCAACACCGCCTGGTTTCCATAGGTGTAGCGGGAGCGGGTGTCCTTCATGAAGATACAGGAGGGCACCTGATCCAGCGCCCTGCGGAAGCGATCCGCCTCCGCCAGGGCGGCGCGGAGCCGCAGTTCGTCCGTTTTCCGGCCGGTAATCTCCGTGGCCATGCCGCAAACCCCGCTGACCACGCCCTCCCGATTGCGAATTGGAAATTTCACCGCGAGAAAGTAGCGGGTTCCCGACGAGTCCTGAATCATCTCCTCGCGCTCCATCAACACCCCGGATTCCATCACCTGGTGGTCATTCCGGTGAAACTGCTCCCCGGTGGGGCCGGGAAACAGGACCTCGTCGGTTTTTCCGAGGGTCATTTCTCGGGTGATTCCAAGCGCCTCCTCCCATTTGTGGTTGACCATCTCATACCGGCCCTGGCGGTCTTTCACAAAAACCAGGGCGCCGCAGTTCTCGATGATGTCGGAGAGGAAGCGCTCCTTCTCCAACACCGCGTCCTCCATGGCCTTCGTTCCGTGATGTTGTGCAGGACGCAGTGCGTGAAGAGCGGGTTTCCCCGTTCATCGTGGACGAACACGCCGTCGGCGGCGACGTTCACAAGCCCCCGGTCACCGCGCCGCATCCGGTATTCCCGCCCGTTTGAGCAGCCCGACTGCCTGAATTCGTGGAAGGTCCGCACA
>JBHEKP010000131.1:0-5909 GCA_041859375.1 Candidatus Hydrogenedentales bacterium
GAAAAAGGCTATCCTATTGTGTCTTTTTCCCCCGTTCGGGTGCGGAGGGAAGGTGCCGATTCATGCAACCGGCGGAGTGTTGCCCGCCGGGCCTGACAACAAGGAGAGTGAAAGATGTCCAAGTTAGCGATTTTGGGCGGCAAGCCGGTGGTTGGCAAGTCGGTGAAATGGGCGAAATGGCCCGTCAGCGACGAGGAGGACGCCAAGCTCGTCGCAAAGATCACGCGGTCGAACCGCTGGTCCTTTGACGGCCCGGTGGAGTGGGAATTTGCGGAGAAGTTCACCGCCTACCAGACCGCGAAATACGGCCTGTGCTGCGCGAACGGCACGGTGGGCATCCAGATCGCCCTTGAGGCGCTGGGCGTCGGCGCCTATGACGAGGTGATTGTGCCCGGCATGACCTGGCAGGCCACGGCGGCCGCCTGCGCCGATGTGAACGCGGTTCCGGTGCTGGTGGACGTGGAGCCGGACACGTGGAACCTGGACCTGGACAAGGTCGAGGCGGCGATCACGCCGAAGACCCGGGCGATTGTCGTGGTACACCTGTACGGCTGCGTCACCGACCTTGACCGCCTCCAGAGGATTTGCAAGAAGCACAAGCTCTTCCTCATCGAGGACTGCGCGCACCAGCACGGCACCTTCTGGAAGGGGAAGGGCGTGGGTTCCCTCGGCGATGTGAGCTCCTGGAGCTTCCAGGAGTCGAAGGTGCTCTCCAGCGGCGAGGGCGGCTTCAACATGTGCAAGACGAAGGAGCTGTTCTACAAGATTTACAGCCTGCGCAACTGCGGCCGCCCCTATCCGGCGGAGCCGCCCGTGTTTGGCCTGAAAAAGGCCGCGCCCATGGACACGGCGCTCCAGTCGGGCAACTACCGCCTCACCGAATGGCAGGCGGCGCTCCTGCTGGGCGGCCTCAGGCGGCTGGACAAGCAGGTGAAGGACCGCGACGCGAACGCGATTTACCTGAACTCGCTGCTGGCGCAGATCCCCGGCGTGCTGACCATGCGCCGCCGCCCGCAGGTGACCCAGCAGAGCTACTTCAACTTTGCCTTCCGCCTGGACACGAAGGAGCTGGGCGTGACCAACAAGCAGTTCTGCCAGGCGCTCAACGCCGAACTGGGCATGCCCGACGAGTTTGAGCCGCCCTACGAGCCGCTCAACAACTGCGGCCTCTTCAAGCCGCTCACCAAGACGCGCCACAACCTCGGCGCGGCCTATGTGAAGGCGCTCAATCCGAAGCGTTACGCCCTGCCCGTCTGCACCGAGGCCAACAAGGAGTCCGGCGTGACGGCGCACCACCAGATCCTGATGAACAAAAAGGGCGACATGGAGGTCTTCGCCGCCGCCGTGAAGAAGATTGTGGACAACATCGGCGAGCTGCGCCAGTTCAGGGCCGGCGAAATGAAGAAGTACCAGCCCCTGGCCCGCTGATTCCGCTGACATGCACCGCGGCCCGTCCCTCCCGGCGGAGGGGCGGGCCGTTTTTTTTGGGGGGCGGGGTGTCGCGCGCCTTTCCCGCGCGGGGCCGCGGATGGTATGGTGTTTCCGCCGGGGCGCGCAATGCGCCTGCCATGAAAGGAGACACCGTAATGGGAACGCGCAGGGAATTTATGAGGCGCACGGCGGCGGGGCTGTGCGCGGCGGTGACGCCCGCCGCCATGGCGGCGGACAGCAGCGCCGCCCCCCGCGGAAAAACCACCTGGAAGCGCGCCGTGCCGGTGCGGTACGAGTGCGATGTGGCCGTGGCGGGCGGCGGCATGGCGGGGGTGTCGGCGGCGCTGGCGGCGGCGAAGTCGGGGGCGCGGGTGCTGCTCGTGGAAAATTTCGCGGTGACGGGGGGCAACGCGACTATAGGCGGGGTGGCGGCCTTTTGCGGGGAGACGGCGGGCCAGGGGGAGGCCTTCGACGAGATTGTGGGGGCGCTG
Source organism: Candidatus Hydrogenedentales bacterium (assembly GCA_041859375.1). Classification (GTDB taxonomy): domain Bacteria; phylum Hydrogenedentota; class Hydrogenedentia; order Hydrogenedentales; family CAITNO01; genus JBHEKP01. Next base: position 1,923 of record JBHEKP010000131.1, read on the forward strand.
CAAAGCTTCAACGCCATCGCGCCCTACCGCCCCTACCCCGAGGCGGACAACCGGCCCTTCGACCATGAGATTCTGGCGTTCGTGCTCCAGGAGCTGCTGCTCCGGCGCGGCGTGAAACTGCTGCTGCACACGAAACTCGCGGACGCGCGGGAGCGCGGCGGACGGGTGGCGGAGATCACCGTGTGCGGCCCCTCCGGCCCGGAGGCGCTGCGGGCCAAGGTTTTTATGGACTGCACGGGCGAGGCGCAACTGACCCACCTGGCGGGCTTCGGCACGGTGAAGGGCCGCCCGGAGGACGGGCTGCAACTGCCCATGTCCATGATGTTTTTCGTGCGCGAGGCGGGCGCGGACCAGATGCCGCCGCCCATGCCCGACGGCTGGTTTGAGCGCATCAACACAAAAGAGGAGCTGCCCATGACCAGCGTGTGGCCCGCGGGCCCGGGCCGGCGCGCGCTGAAAATCAAAATTCCCCTCTTTGACGCCACGGACACGGAATCGCTGGCTGCGGCGGAAATCCGGGCGCGGCGACGGATGATGTCGGTGCTGGACTATTACTGGCGCGTGGAGGGGAAAAACTGGGTGCTCGACGCCGTGCCGCCGCGCATCGGCATCCGCGAGGGCAGGCGCGTCCGGGGCGTGAAAACCCTCACGGTGGGGGATCTGCGGGCGGGCCGCGCCTTCGGCGACGGCGTCGCGCGCGGGGTTTACTATCTGGACGGCCACAAGCCCGACGACGACAAGCGCACCTACATTCTGCCGCCGGAGGCGCGCAAGGTGCCCCCCTACCTGATTCCGCTGGGCTGCCTGGTACCGGAGGGCTCCAAAAACCTGCTGGCGGCGGGGCGCTGCCTTTCCGCGGACCAGCTCGCCCTGTCCTCGGCGCGGGTGATGACCACCTGCGCCATGACGGGGCAGGCGGCGGGCGTCACGGCGGCGCTGTGCGCGGCAAAAAACATTCCGCCGGATCAGGTTGATCCGGCGGAGGTGCGCCGCATACTGGTGGGGCGCGGCGCGAACCTGGAGGTGTGAGGCGGGCGGTCAGTCCCGGATCTCGCGCACCCAGATGTTGCGGAAGCGCACGGGGTTGCCGTGGTCCTGCAGCATGATCGGCCCCTTGTCGCCGTGGGCCTCATAGTCCGTCATGGCGTGCTTGCTCTTCCACAGGGTGCCGCCGGACAGCTCCACATGGTCCTGGATCAGCACGCCGTTGTGGAACACGGTGAAGGTGGCGCGCTTGACCACGGCCCCCTTGTCGTCAAACACGGGCCGGTGGAACACGATGTCGTAGGTCTGCCATTCGCCCGGCTTCCGGCAGGCGTTCACCTGCGGGATGGCGCGTCCGTAAAGCGCGCCGGCCTGGCCGTCGGGGTAGGTGGTGTTGTTGAAGCAGTCGAGGACCTGCACCTCGTACTTGCCCATGAGAAACACGCCGCTGTTGCCGCGCCCCTGGCCCTCGCCCTCCACATTCGCCGGGGCGGCCCACTCGATGTGCATCTGGCAGGAGCCGAACTCGCGCTCCGTCTTGATCATGCCCGAGTCCTTCACCGGCTGGAGCGTGCCGTCCTTCACCACCCATTTGGTGGCCGAGCCGTCCTCCGCGAGCCAGCCCTCCGTGTCCTTCCCGTTGAAAAGGACCACCGCGTCCGAGGGCGGCGCGCCCGGCTCCGCGCCCGGCGTGATCACCGGCGGCTGCGGCACGATGGCGGGGTCCGTCTCGTGCACCAAAATGCCGTCAATCGACATGTAAGGCACGTCCTCCTCCTCGCCCTTGTCGTTCTTTTCGCGGACGGTCCATTCCTTGATCACCGGTTTGTCAAAATCGGCGTACACGTCAAAGGCGAACACCGCAAGCAGCGCGGCGCAAAGCAGGGCGGAAGTGCTGTTCAGTTTCATGGCCGGATCTCCGTAAAGTGGGTTGGAAACGGGGTGTATTGTAGGCCCCGCGCCGCGCCGCGTCAATTCCGTGCCCGCCCCTGTCCGCGGCGGGGCCGCCGCTCCGCCGCGCTTTGCTCCGCAAAGCGCTTCCATGCGACAATTCAGGGGACGAGCCGGACATATAACCGTGTGGAGTATCACGCACATGCACGCACTCATGCCCCTCCTTCTGGCCCTTGCCTCGCTGGGCGCGGAACCCGCCGAAACGGCGCAAAAGCCGCCCCTCATCGAGCCGAAGGCGCTGGGCCAGCCCTGCATGGCCGCGAACTACATCACCGGCACGGCGGTGTACAACCCCGAGGGCGACTTCGAGCTGCTCGTCCTCTCCTCCGCCAACGAGACGGGCGCCATGGAGCTGGTCTTCATCAACCCCGGCGAAAAACAGTACTCCAAGGTGGCCGCCCCGGCGGGCTCGGGCGCGTGGGCCCTCACGGTCCTGCCGCCCGGTGACAAGGTGGCCGCGGGCACCTATTACGACGGCCGCCTGCTGGTCTTTGACCTGCCCTCCTGGAGTTTTATCGCCAACGAGGCCTTCCCCGGCGCGGCCTACATCTGGAATTTCGCGCAGGGCGGCGACGGCCGCGCCTACTTCGGCACCGCCAACGGCGGGAAACTGGGCGTCCTGAACCCGTCCAACTTCCAGGTCGAGGACTGCGGCGCGCCCATGCCCCCCAACCAGTCCGTCCGCAGGGTCACCGCCCTGCCCGGCGGGCGCATCCTCTGCTCCCTCGGCGTGGAGCAGCCCGGCGTCAAAATCTACAATCCCGCGGACAAGACCTTTGCCGACGCGCCCGACACCTTCAGCGGTGTCACCTCCGGCGTCGCATGGAACGGGTACTTTGTCTCCGGCAGCACGGTTTACGACGGGGAGCTGAAACCCGTGTCGCCGCCTCCCTTCCCCGTGCCCGCGCCCGAAAAGGGCCCGTGGTCCGTGGCCGAGGAGGTCTCCACGGACAAGGCGCTCTACCTGCGCCAGGGCGTTGCCCTGCACCGGGTGGACGCCGGGCAGGAGGGGCTGAAAACGGTCTATGACTTCGACCTGCGCGGCGGGCGGCTCGTCGCGCCCGCGCGCGACGGCGGCGTCTACGGCATCCGGGGCCTCAAATTCTTCCACATCCCCCCCGGTGCGACCTATCTGGACCCGCAGCACATCAAGCTCCAGCCGCCGGTGCGGCCCGTGTTCTTCCTGGCCGCCGATCCCGCGCGCGGCTTCATCTGGGGCGGCCCGCCCCTCGGCCAGACCGTGTTCTTGATGAACCGCGAAACCGGCATCTCCACCAACACCGACATCGTGTGCGACGGCTACGGCGAGGTGTACGGCATGGTCTTTCTCGGGGCCTACGGATTCGGCGTATCCTACGCCGGCGGCGACATATTCAAATACAACCCCGACATGCGCTGGGACCAGTTCAACCGGACCAACCCCTACACCATCGCCTCCCTCGGCGGGCGCGGCTACATCCGGCCCGTGGGCGGCATCGTGGCCGGACCCGACAACAAGCTCTACTCCGGCTGGATGGCGGGCGTCGGCGTCTACGGCGGCGCGGTGGCCGTCACCGATCCCGCCTCGGGAAACACCGATCTCATCGAAAACCCGCTGGGAAAACAGGCCGTGTCCGGCCTGGCCGTGGACGAGTCGCACATTTACCTGGGCACCTCGCTGGAGGCAAACGGGCTCCCCCGGAAGACCGGCGAGCCGCCCCAGTTCGGCGTGCTGGGAATCGACACGCGCCAGCCCTACCTGAACATCCCCTTCGAGGGGGCCGCCGCGGTGGACCGCATGGCCCTCAGCACCCGCGCAAAGCGCGTTGCCTTCGCCGTTGACGGAGCGCTGAAAATCTTCGACACGGAAAACCTCAAACTGGTGGACACCGCCCCCGGCGCGCCAAAAATCACCAGCACCGCCATGACCTGCCCCGGCGGCAACGCCGTCTACTACGGCTCCGACAGGCAAATCGTCCAGTACGACCTCGCCAACAACACCCACAAGGTCATCTCCGAGCTGCCCGGCCCCGTCGGCCCCATCACCGGCGAGCCCTACGGCGACCTCTT
>JBHEKP010000248.1:0-27143 GCA_041859375.1 Candidatus Hydrogenedentales bacterium
TACACCGTCACCCAGGCGGATGTGGAGGCGGGCAGGTTCACAAACACCGCCACGGTGAACGCGGAGGATCCGGACGGCCAGCCTGTGGCGGATTCGGACGACGAGACCGTCTTCGGTCCCGTGGCCGGGCCGTCCCTCGCGCTGGTCAAGAGCGCCGGTGCGGCCACCTATGGGGCTGTTGGCGGAACCGTCAACTACAGCTATCTTGTCACCAACAACGGCAATGTGACCCTGTACGGGCCGTTCACCGTCACGGATGACCGGATCGCGTCGGTGGACTGCTCCTCCGCGCCCTCCACGCTGGCCCCCGGCGCGTCCTTCACCTGCACCGGGGTGTACACCGTCACCCAGTCCGACCTCGACGCCGGCTCGGTGGTCAACACCGCCGTGGCCTCCGGCAGGGACGGCTCCGGCGGCGTGGTCGAGTCGAACACGGACAGCGTCACAATCACCGCCGTCCAGGTGTCGACAATAGGCCTGGCGAAATCGGCCTCCCCCCGGACATATGGCAGCGTGGGCGATCAGATCGCCTACTCCTTCACCGTCACCAACACGGGTAACGTGACGCTGTACAATGTGCGGCTGAGCGACCCGCTGGCGCCGGTGGTTGGCGGCCCGCTGCCGACGCTGGCCCCCGGCGAGTCCGACAGCACCACCTTCTCGGCGGTCTACACCGTGACCCAGGCGGACATTGACGCGGGAAGCATTGTCAACATCGCCACCGCCTCGGCCGACAACCTCTTTGGCCCGCCCGTCAGCGCCACCGACGCCGAAACCGTCATCAGTTCCGCCTCGCCGGAGGGTGAAGGCGAGGGTGAGGGCGAGGGCGAGGGCGAGGGCGAACCCGGTCCTTCCGGGGGGTGTGACGGCATTGACTGGGGCAACCCCGGCACCATCATCACCCTGCTGATTGCCCTGCTCATACTGATCCTGTCCTTCATCCTGGCGGGCGGCGACATCCGCCTCGGGAAGGGCTGATCACGGCTTGACTGAAATGGCCGGGCCGCGCGACCTTTGGGGAAGCGCGGCCCGGCCTTGTTTATTGGAACAAAGCTGGTTGAAATACGGAGGCGTTTGGGGGAATGATTAGCCATGCCCCCGCCGCGGGCCGGGCATGACGGGTTGCCGGGGCGGATGCGCAAAGGCGGGATTGCGGCGAATGGACACCTTTACCAAAAGGCTTGTGCTTGCTGTTTCCCTTATGGTTCTTCTTGTGCTTGCGGAATGGGTGCTGCTGCTGGGCACCTCCTTCGTGGCGCTCGTGTTGTGCTCGGTTGCGCTCGTGGCTTTGGCGTGTATGGTTCTGCTGCGGCGGGGCGTTTTTCGGGAACGAGCGGAAGGCCGAATGGTTGCGCGCGCCGCGCCCGTTATCCGCGGGGCGCTTCTGTTGACGGCCTGTGTTTGTGTCTGTGCGGCCGTGTTCAGGGGGGTGCCGGCTTTCGTCTCCCTTTTCTGCGCCGCCGCCTGCCTTGTGGTTTGTTTCCGCATTCCGCCGCCCCCCATGGCAGAATCCTCCCCGCTGCTGAACGGACTGTTGCTTGCGGTTTCGGTCTGTATTTGTGTCGCCATGGCGGAGGTTGCTGCCAGGCTTGTTTTTCCCGTCCTGACGGAGTCCGGGGACTTTTATGCGCCCGACGAGGCATATCTGTTTCTGCCCCGTCCAGGCGGCGTCATGACGAGGAAAATACCCCTCCTGCAGGGGGGTGAAAAAATTGTGGAACACCGGGTCTCCTCCCAGGGATTCCGCGATGTGGAACATGGCGTGAAGGAGCCGGGGGAGTTTCGTGTGCTCATGCTCGGCGACTCCTTTCTTGAGGGGTTTGCCGTCGCCCCGGAGGACAGCATCCCCAAAATTGCGGAAACCCTGCTGCGCGCGGACGGTCCGCTCCGGAAAATATCGGTGGTCAACGGGGGTGTTCCCGGCGGCGGCCCCCTGCAGGCACTGGGGATGCTGCGCCTGCGTGGGCTGCCCCTGGAGCCAAACCTGGTGGTGCTTTGCCTTTACACGGGAAACGATTTTGCAAACAGCCTTGAGGCCGCAGGGAAACGGTTCCGCGCCTTTGACATGGAGTGGCACCGGAGGTTGTTGAAGTGGCGGGCGCAGTCCTCCCTTCCCTGCCGCATCGAAAGGGCGCTCCAAAAACATTTCCGGCTGTATTCCCTGACATCTTCAGCGACCGGGCGCGACCTTGTGATGGAATTCTCATGTAATTTCAGGTTTTTCAGGACACCCGTGCCCCCGCGACCCGGCCAACCGGAGGACCGCACCCCGCTTGTTGAGATGGACCTGCGCGAATGGTATCCGGAACTGGATCTCGCGTGTGTCCTGCTGGAGGGAGAGATCCTGGAAATGCGCGAGGAATGCGGGAAGCGGGGGATCGGTTTTGCCGTGTGCTGCGTTGAGGACGCCATCGAAATGGACGGCAATGAATGGCTGAAACACACCGCGCGGGCGCCTGGGGGGGCCGCCGCCTATGAGCGCCATAAGGCGCTGAGGGTTGCAGAGGAGTTTCTGCGGCGTGAAGGCATTTCCCATTTTCCCGTCATGGAGGACATACGCGCGCTTGACAACGTGCTGGACGCCTATTACCGTTTCGACGGCCATTTTTCCGAGTTGGGCAACCGCCTTGTCGCGCGCCGCATTGCGGATTATGTGCGGGAAAAATATTTGGGCGGGCGCTGACAGCCGGCGGGTAAAACGGCCTGTCAGCGCCCGGTTGTTCAAACCGTGTCAGGGCTGGGGGGCGGCGGGCGGGGCGAGGGCGCTGAAGAGGCGCTTCGCGTCCAGTTTCACAAGCTTGAAGTCCGGGTCATGGACCAGGGCGACGGGGCGGTATTGGACGGTTTGGGGCGGGCCGCTGTGTATCTGCAGGGCTATCTGCCCCTCGCGTTCGCCGTCGAAGTCGAGGCACGCCGCGCCGAGGGTGCCGTTGACAATGAGCCACATGGCGGGGCCGACGGCGAGGATTTCATAGCGGTTCCAGTCGCCCGGTTTGACGGCCTTGTCGGCGCTGCCGCTCCAGTCCAGCTTGCCCCGTCCGTGCTCGTGGTAGAGCCGTCCCCAGTAGTCCTGTCCGATGTCGGCCTGGTACCCCAGGGCCTGCCCGCTGTCGTCCGCCTTTTTCGAGCGGAACTGGATGCCCGCGTTGGCCTCGGGCGGGTCGAGTTTCACGTCCACGGCGAGGTAGAAGTCGCGCACTCCGGCGGGCAGCCAGAGGAACTGGTTCTTTGGGATTTCCCTTCCGCCGCCGGTGATTGCGCCGTCACCGAAGCGCCAGAAGTTCATGTCGCCCTGCCATCCGGCCAGTCCGTCGGCGGCGGCAAAGGCCGTGTCGGCGCGGCCGGATTTGCCCAGCCCCTTGGAGATGGTGACGGCGGCCTGGATGGCCTCGGCCTTCACCGTCTCGTCGCCGAACTGGCGCAGCACCAGCTCCAGCGCGTCCGTCCGGGGCACCTGCGCCAGCCCGCTCAGCACCAGTTTCTTCTCATCGGCATTGGCGGCGTTTTCCATCAGCCCCGCCAGCAGCCGGACGCGCTCCGCCGTTTCCATCTGGCCCAGTCCGGCCATGCGCACCGCGCCGCGCCGCGCCAGGGTCTTCACCGTCGGGTCCGGGGCGTTCATGGCAAGGTCCATCACCGCGGGCAGCGCGTCCACCGTGGGCCACTCGCAGATGCCGCGCAGCGCGGCCTCCCGCACCGCGGCGTCGGCGTCCCCGGCGGCGGCCTGGAGTTTTTCGAGGGCCTTGGCGCTGCCGGTGGCGCCCAGCAGGCGCAGCATGGCGAGTTTCGGCCCGCCCTGGGCCTTTTCCAGCGCGCCGCAGAAGGCGTCCACCATCGCGGCGGGCACCGTGGCGGCGGCAAGGGTCATCACCTCGCCCTCCGCGGCGGTGCGGGTGGCGGGGGAGCCCTTCACCGTGTAGTCCACGCGCAGTTTCTTGACCTTTCCGGGGGCGGGCTCGCCAAAGTTGGCGTTGGACGCCTCCACGGTCATCGCGCCTGCGGCGACGATGCGGGCGACCTTCTCGGTCACGTTTTCAGCCGGTCCGTCCGGCAGATCCCCGTAGACGGCCTCCCGGATGGCGATGTCCGCCGCCGGGGTCTTCTGCCGCCGCACGCAGAGCGCGGCGAGGGCGCTTTCCGCCCCGCTCATTTCCTCCGGGGAGGGCGCGGCGAGCAGTATGCCGAGCAGCGCGGGCATCTGCGCCTCGGTGGTGTGGTTGCGCAGCGCCGCCAGCGCGGCGGCGCGCACCCCCGCTTCCGCGTCATTCTGCGCGACGCCCAGCAGCAGGGCCACGGGGCTTTCCAAGCCGCCCTTTCCGATAAGTTCCACGGCGAGGCGGCGTGTTTCCGTGTCGTCATTCTTCACCATGGCCAGGAGCAGTTCATCCCCCTCCTTGCCGGGGAAGAAGCTCACACAGTTCCGCGCGGCCGCGGCCAGCGCCGCGTCCTCCGAGCGGAGCCATCCGCCCGCAAGTTCCAGGACGGGCGCGTAACTGGTGCGGGTGAGCGCGCCGAGGGCGGCGATGCGCACCGCGCCCGTCTCCGTCCGGGCTTCGGCAAAGAGGGCCGGTCCCGCCGCCTTGCCGCCGAGATCGCCCAGCAGGCTGATGAGGCGGAGCTTCCGCTCGCCGTCAAGGCCGGGCAGCGCGTCCGCCAGGACTTTCACGGCGTCATCGCCCCCGCCCAGCTCGCGCAGGGTGCGGAGCGCCGTGTTGGCCATGTCCTGGTCGCCGGTTTTCAGCGCGTCCACCAGCGGCGGCAGCGCATCAACACCGCCCCGCAGCAGCGCCGCTCCGCGCAGCGCGGCGCAGCGCGCCCCGGCGGGCGTGTTTTCGCCCTTGACCAGGCCGTCGTAGAGCGGCAGGGCAAGGTCCTTCTTGTTTGCGGCGCCCAGCGCGTCGGCGCAGTCCAGCAGGCCCTCGCAGAAGAAGGGCAGGTTCGCCGCCGGGGTTTCGGGTTTGGCGACGGCGGTCTTCAGCGCCTCCGCGGCCTCCGGCGTGGCGATGTATCCCAGGGCCGATGCGGCGGCCTGCGCCACCACCGGGTCGCCGTCCGCCAGCAGGGCGGCCAGCTCCGGAACGGCCTGCGCGTCGCCGCGCGCCGCCAGCGAGCCGATGACGCCCGCCTTGAGCAGGCCGGTGGTCTTGCCCAGCGCGGCGCGCAGCGCGGCGCCCGCCTCCGGGCAGGCCATGGGTTCCAGGGCCATGCGCGCCATGTGCGCCAGTTCATTGTCGGTGAGCAGCGGTTCCAGCACGGCCACGGACTCCGGCCCGCCCTTGATGGAGAGGAGGCGGCAGGCCTCCTGCTTCTCCTGGAGCGGCGCGCCGGAATTCAGCACGGCCACGGGGTCCGTTCCCTGGGCGGCCGCCGGGACGGCGGACGCGAGGCAGGCCAGCACAAGCAGCAAAATTATGGTGTGACGCATGATAAGTCTCTTTCCTTCGGTGCGGCGGCCGCGTTTCATATCACCCAGGGTTCCCGCTGGGCGCGGGCGCGCAGGCGGTTGGCCTCGTCGTCGTTCACAAAGCGCTCGGTCACCGGATCAAATTCCAGGTTGCGCCCGAGCCACATGCAGATGTTCGCCGCGTGCACCGTGCTCATGGAGCGGTGCATCACCGACGGGTTGGCCACCGTCAGCTCCCGCGACTTCACGCAGTCCAGGAAGTTGCGCATGTGGTCGAGGGAGCGGCCCGTGCGCGCCGTGTACTCGCCCACCACCTGGTCGTACTCCGCCAGCAGGTCCGGCGACGACACGTCCGGCGCGCTGTAGCCGTCGGCGGCGGCGGCCCAGCCGCGCTCGCCGTCGAAACGCTCGCCGCAGGAGCCGTACCAGTACTTGTCGCCCCGGGACAGGACCATTTTCTGGCCGTTGGCGAAATGGCAGACCATGCCGTCGCCCGAGTCGTTGTCCACATACTCATAGCGCACGGGCGACGTGTCCCCCGCGTCGAGGCCGGCCTGGGCCTGGGCGAAGGTGTGCGCGCCCCACTCGCCGATGCAGCTTGTGTGGAAGTCATAGTCGCCGCGCCAGCCGCCGCTGACATACTCCTGGTTGTAGGGCCGCCAGGGGCAGGGGCCCAGCCAGATGTCCCAGTCCACCTCGTCAATGGGGGGCAGGTCCTGGGCGGGTTTCCAGGTGCGGGGCATCTTGGCCATGTCCCACGGGGCGATGTGGGCGTAGGCGGTGTGCACCTTCCCCAGCCGCCCGGTGCGCGCCATCTCGATGGCGAACACGTGGTTTGCCTCGCTCAGGCGCTGCGTGCCCGTCTGGTACACGCGCCCGTGGCGCTTCGCCGCCTCCACCACCGCCTGGCCCTCGGCGATGGTCATGGTGGAGGGCTTCTCCGTGTACACGTCCTTGCCCTCCCGCATGGCGCGGATGGACGCCTGGGCGTGCCAGTGGTCGCCCGTGGCGATGAGCACCGCGTCAATGTCCGGGCGCGACGGCAGGAACTCGCGCAGGTCGCGGTACATGGCGCAGTCCTTGTTGCCGTAATATTCGTCCACAAAGGACTTCACCTTCTCCCGCTGCTGCTTCCAGATGTCGCAGATGGCGAGGACCTGCACGTCCTTGTTGCCGATGATCCACTGGAGGTCGCCGAAGCCGCGCCCGTGGATGCCGATGCAGCCCACGGTGATGCGCTCCGAGGGGGCCACGGCCCCGTCCCGCCCCAGCGCCGAGGCCGGCACAATGTAGGGCATGGCCGCGGCGGCGGCCGTTCCCGCCAGGAATTTGCGGCGTGAAATTTTCTTGTCCATGAATCCGTTCTCCTGATGCTGCATGCGATCCCGCCAAACACGCCCGCCCGCGCCGCCGCCGTCCTTCGCATTCTGACGGTTTCACGGGGCTCGGGTCAAGGGGGGCTTTCGCCGCTGCCGTCATATTGAAGACCCACGCCGCGCGTTTCCCGCAAAAGTTCGCCGGCGGCGCGGCGCCGGCGCTCCATGAATTCGCGGGGCGCATGGCGCGAAGGGGTCCGCAACGGGTAGAATACCCGTCTGTCTATGCCGGGCCGGGGCCCGCCACCATGGGAGATTCGCCCGTTGAGCAATCCTGTCAAATCCGCCACACTGAAGCCGAAGGAGGAGCGCCGCCTGCTGCGCGGCCACGCTTGGGCCTACCGCAACGAATTCCAGCAGATCCCCGCCGACCTCGCGGACGGCGCGGTGGTGGACGTGTTTTCCGACACGCGCCGCTTTGTGGGCCGGGGCTATTTCCAGGCGACGGGCGGCATCGCGGTGCGGCTGGTGACGCGGCACCAGGAGGAGATTGACGGGGAGTTTTTCGCGCGGCGGCTGGCGGGGGCGCGGGCGCTGCGGGAGCGGCTCTTTCCCGGCGAGACGGTGTACCGCTGGCTGCACGGCGAGAGCGACGAGCTGCCGGGGCTGGTGGCGGACCGCTACGGCAGCATGGTGATGGCGCGGGCGGCCTCATCCTTTTACGCGGAATGCGCCCCGGCGCTGACTGCCGCGTTCCTGGCGACGGAGGGCGTTGAGGGCGTGGTGCTGGAGGCGGGCGGCGCTCGGATCACCGCCGGATCGGTGCCGGAGTCGCTGGATCTGACGGTGGACGGGGTGCGCTGCGGGCTGCGGCCGGGGGAAACGCAGAAGACGGGGCTCTTTCTGGACCAGCGGCGCGGCTGGGCCGCGGTGCGGCGGTTTGCGGCGGGCGCGCGGGTTTTCGACGGCCATTGCTACCACGGCCTGTGGTCGTGCAACGCGGCGCTGGCGGGGGCGGTGTCGGTGTTCGGCGTGGACTCGTCCCAGCCGGCGGTTGACCAGGCGCGGGCAAACGCGGAGATGAACGGCGTGCAGGACCGCTGTTTCTACGACTGCGAGTCGGTGGAGACGGCGCTGGAGGCGAAGACCGCCTATGACGTGGTCATCATTGACCCGCCGGCCTTCGCCAAGAACCAGCAGCAGGTGCACAAGGCCATGTGGCGCTACGAGGCGCTGAACGTGCTGGCCATGGGCCGCGTGGCCCCGGGCGGGGTGCTGTTCACGTCGTCCTGCTCCCATTTCGTGGAGCCGGCGGCGTTTCTGGACATGCTCAAGCGGGCCGGATGCGCGGCGCACCGCCGGGTGTCCCTGCTGGAGATGCGGGGCGCGTCGCCGGACCATCCGGTGCTGCTGTCCATGCCCGAGACGGCGTACTTGAAATGCGCCGTGCTCCGGGTGGAGTGAGCGCCCCCGGCAGCCACACAGCCGTTACCGTTTATTCGGCGGCCCCTTCGGTTTCCAGGGGGTCCGCTCCTCCCCCACCCGTGTTGGCTGATCCATGTCCGCGAATAGAAACTCCTCCTGCGCGGGCTTGGTGTGAACCACCGGCACGGCGGCGGACATGACGGCGGAAAAGGCTTCCGGGGTGGCCGGTTCGGGCCACGGCAGCGCGCCCTTTCTCCGGAGTGCCTCCAGCCCTTTTCCTGTTTCGCCAACGGCGCGGACATACACAGGCACCAGCCCGAAACGGCCCAACTGCTCCACCGCACCGGCCCACGTGCCCCCCTTCTCGTAGTCGGCATTCACCACAAGGGCCGCGTCGGCCAGGGCGTAGATGAACTTGTTGCGCTGCATGGCGTTGCCCACGTTGAAACCCGCGCCGGGATCATAGGGCGAGACAAGGACAAGCCTCCCGTCCATCAGAAGTTCGCGGTGCTCCGCCCGCAGCGCGGCGCGCTCAAGGCTGTCCGCCAGCACACCCGCCACCCTGCCGCCCTCCTGGAGCGCGCCCCGCATGGCGGCCTGGTCTATGCCCCGCGCCCCGCCGGACACCACCGTGACACCCGCCGCGGCGGCCCTGCCCGCAACGGTTTCGGTGTATTCCACAAGCCCGCCGTCCACGTCCCGCGAGCCGACAACGGCCAGCCCGCCGGTGCCGAGCAGGGATTCTTCACCGCATCCGTACAGAATGGGCGGGGCCAGCGCGCCCAGCCGCTCCTTCAGCCGCTCCGGATAGGCGGCGTCCCCGCGCCCCGCCACCCAGAGCGCGCGGGCGCGCCAGCGCTCCACCGCCTGGCCCAGCAGCAGGCCCCGGCCCAGCAGCCGTTCCAGCCGCGCACCGTCAACCACCTCCCCGCAGGCCTTAACCGCCGCCTCCGCCGCACCGGCCATGTCCGCCAACCCCAGGCCGTGCCCGCGAAGACGTTCCTCCAGCCGGTTGAACTCGCCCGGACTGAGCAAGTCGGGGCAGGGCGCGGTCTGCCCCGCCATCAGGGGGGCGGTCAGCAGCAGCGCCGCCTGGGTTTCCGGAGACAACTTGTGGTTCATTTCCTGTTTCCTGAACGGGCCAGCGCCATGGGAAAAACCTCACCCGCCCCGTTGGTCCGGAGCAGCCATGCGGCCACTGTCATGGTCCAGCCGGAATCCACCATATCATCCACCAGCAGGACAGGCAAATTCGGAACACCCCCTTCCCGGACGGCAAAAACCCCGTCAACATTCCGGGCCTGTTGGAAACTGTTCGCCATGATTTTTTGCGCGGGGCTGTCCAAAGTCCTTTCCAGCACGGGGTAAAATGGCAGCCCAACCCTGGCCGCCAGCCGTTCGGCAAAACCCCTCACAAGTTCCGGATGCCGCCGTGAGGGCACGCAGGCCACCCATTCGGGTGCCGGTTCGGGATTCCACCGCCCGAACATTTCCGCGGCGGCCGCCACAAGCTCATCATCGTAGGCACCGTCCTCATACTTGCCCCGCCGGATCAGCTCCCCCCAGCCCGCATCCCCCCAGCAGCACAACGCCATGCCCGGCTCCGCCCGGTGCTCAACGGGTATGAGCCCCTGAACGCCGTACTTGGGCAGGCCGCCCGAGGGCCAGCGCTCGCGCGGGTTAAAGGGTCTGTTGAGCCTGCGCAAAAACGCCAGCGCCCCGCGCAGAAGCGCCGGATCCACAGTCCTGCCCAACGGTGGAATCGGCGGCGGGGTGGTTTCTCCAGGCTCACCGTCCAGAAGCCGGATTAAATACTCCATATGCCCGGTTTTGAGCTCACCATACTCCCGCATCTGCCGCCGCTCCTCGCGGCGCAACATGGTAAGACGGTCCGAGCGCGCCCAAAACTCGGCACTCAGCGGCGCGGACGTCAGCATCCACTTCGACTTCTCCCTCACCACCGGCGCGGGTGACTCCAGTGACAGAAGCTCAAGCGTCTTCACAATGCGCCCGTACCGAATGTTCAGGCGGGCGGCCAGCCCGTTGATTGACAGCCCGTCGGCGGATTTGGCCAATGCCCCGAGCACCTCGCCAGCCTCCTCCCGTGTCGGAAAGGCGTCCCCGATGAAATAGTCAATGATTTCATCGTCCTCAACCCCGCCAAGCAGCACGCCATAAGCCCCGTCCAGGGCGCGCCCCGCCCTTCCGACCTGCTGGTAATAGGCCACCGCCGAACCCGGCGCCTGGTAGTGGATTACAAAGGAAAGGTCCGGCTTGTCAAAGCCCATCCCCAGCGCCGTCGTGGCCACCAGCGCCTTCACCCGGTTGTCGAGCAGGGCCTGCTCCAGTTCCGGCCGCCGCTCGCCCGTTTCACCGGTGTAGGCCTCCACATTGAAACCGCGGGATTTGAGCCAGTCCGCCACCTCTTCAGCGTCATGCACCGTCAGTGTGTATATGATGCCGCTGCCCTGCAGAAAGGGCAGGATGCCGGCGAGCCAGGCAAGCCGCTCCGCCTGGCCCGGCATTTTCATGGTTTGCAGCAACAGCGAAGGACGGTTCAGGTCCCCCTTGGACACCGCCAGATCAGGCCCCAGCACCTCCCGCAAGTCCTCCATGACCCGGTTGTTCGCCGTGGCGGTGGTGGCCAGCAGGCGCATGGCGCGCGGCAGCGTGCGCACTATCCGTTCCAGCAGACGGTATTGGGGACGGAAGTCATGGCCCCAGTCCGAGATGCAGTGCGCCTCATCTATGACCAGAAGGGATATTTGCCCCGCCACCCGCGCCAGCACCTCGGAGCGGAAATGCTCGTTCGCCAGGCGTTCGGGGGAAACCAGCAGGATGTCCACCCCGCCCGCGTGAATGTCCGCCTCCACCTTTTCCCAGTCGTCCTGGTTGTCGGAGTTGATGGTGGCCGCGCGCACCCCCATCCGTTGCGCGGCGGCAATCTGGTTGCGCATCAGCGCCAGCAGCGGGGAAACCAGCAGCGCGGGTCCAAGGCCGCCCTCACGCAGCAGTTTCACCGCGATAAAATAAACAAAACTTTTCCCCCATCCGGTTTTCTGCACCACCAGCAGCCGGCCCCGCCCCTCCACAATGTGGCGGACGGCCTCCTCCTGGCCCTCCCGAAAACGGGCATCAGGCTGGTTTGCGCCCGCCCGAAGAAGGGCCAGCGCCCGTTTGTGATCGTAGTTCATTGGGCAGTCCCCCGCGCTTTTTGCTTTACCGTGCTGATGATACCAGCCGGTTCCGGGGTGTTCAAAAGAACACCGCCCGGGGGCTTCTACGCCTCCGGGCGGTGGTGTCTTTCCGGGGAACGGGCCCCGCGCCGGGATCAGTGGTGGAACTGGGCCTCCTCGGTGGAGCCGGAGAGGGCGGAGAGGGCGGAGGTGCCCTGGGAGGTGATGTTGGTGATTTCGTCGAAGAAGCCGGTGCCCACGAAGCGCTGGTGCTTCACGGCCATGTAACCAAGCTTCTCCTCGGCGAACTCGTCATCCTGCAGCTCGGAATAGGCCGCCATCTGGCGGTCCTTGTAGCCCCGGGCGAGCTTCCACATGGACAGGTTAAGGGCGTGGAACCCGGCCAGGGTGACGAACTGGAACTTGTAGCCCATGGCGCCGAGTTCGTTCTGGAACTTGGCGATGGTGGCCTCGTCCAGTTTTGCGCGCCAGTTGAAGGAGGGCGAGCAGTTGTAGGCGAGGAGCGCATCGGGATGCTCGGAGAGCACGCCCTCGGCGAACTGGCGGGCCTGCTTCAGGTCGGGGGTGCTGGTCTCGCACCAGACCAGGTCGGCGTGGGGCGCGTAGGCGCGGCCCCGGGCGATGGCGGTCTCGATGCCGGGCCGGATGCCGTAGAAGCCCTCCTCGGTGCGTTCGCCGGTGCAGAAGGGCTTGTCGCGGTCGTCAATGTCGCTGGTGAGCAGGCCGGCCGCGTCGGCGTCGGTGCGCGCCACCAGCACGGTGGGCACGCCCGCAACGTCGGCGGCAAGCCGCGCGGCGATGAGCTTCTGCACGAATTCACGGGTGGGCACGAGCACCTTGCCGCCCAGGTGGCCGCACTTCTTCGCCGAGGCGAGCTGATCCTCGAAATGCACGCCCGCCGCGCCCTGCTCGATCATGGCGAGCATCAGCTCGTAGGCGTTGAGCGCGCCGCCGAAGCCGGCCTCCGCGTCGGCCACAATGGGCACCCAGGGGTCAAAATCGCGCTTCCCGGAAAGCATCTGCACCTGGTCGGCGCGCAGGAGGGCGCGGTTGATGCGGCGCACCACGGAGGGCACGCTGTTCGCGGGGTACAGGCTCTGGTCGGGATACATGGAGTCGGCGAGGTTGGCGTCGGCGGCCACCTGCCAGCCGCTGAGGTAGATGGCCTTGAGCCCGGCCATGGCCATCTGCACGGCCTGGTTGCCCGTGAGCGCGCCCAGGGCGTTGATGTAGGGTTCGGTGTGCAGGAGGTGCCACAGTTTTTTGGACATTTCCTCCGCGATGGTGTGGCGCACGCGCATGGAACCGCGCAGGGTGATCACCTTTTCCGCTGAATAGGGCCGGGTGACACGGGCCCAGCGGGGGTCGTTTTGCCAGTAATCCTCCAAGGCCGCCACCTCGTTGGGGCACACAAGCAGTTTCGGATCGCACTGGTCCTCCCAGCCGCAGAGGCCGCAGTGCTTTCCCCTTGTCTGAGCCGGCTTGCCGCCGTTGTTTCCGTTCACGCCCATTTTGTGCTCCTTTTGGCCGCCTTTAGTCCAGCAGCGCGTATGCTTCCAGTGTCAAAAATTCCGCGGGTTTGTCCGCCGCCACAAGCCTGTCAAAGAGTGCGCGCGCCTCGGTGTAACGCCCCCGTTCAAACCGTTCCGCGCCCAGGTCCCCGGCCAGTTTGCCCATCTCGTCGTCGGTCACGGCGCGCACCAGTTCCGGGGTGATCCCGCGCCCGTCGTCCAGGCGGGCCCCAGGGTGGTGAAGCCACTGCCAGACCTGGGTCCGGGAGATTTCCGCCGTGGCCGCGTCCTCCATCAGGTTGTGAAGGGGCACGCAGCCCGTGCCGCAGATCCACGAGGCGATGTACTGGATGCCCACGCTGATGTTCTGGCGCAGCCCCGCCTCCGTGATGGTTCCCTTCGCCGGCTCGATGAAGTCGGCCGCGCCGAAGGAAACCTCCGGAATCCTGTCCAACTGGTTGGGGTTGTCGCCGAGAACCCTGTCGAACTCATCCATGGCCACGGGGACCAGCCCCGGATGGGCCACCCAGGTGCCGTCGTGGCCGTCGGTCGCCTCGCGCTCCTTGTCGCGGCGCACCTTCTCAAGCGCGGCGGTGTTGGCCGCCTCGTCGCCCTTGATGGGTATCTGCGCGGCCATGCCGCCCATGGCGTGGGCGCCGCGCCTGTGGCAGGCGCGGATGCAGGAGAGGGTGTAGGCGCGCATGAAGGGCACCGTCATGGTGACCTGGCCCCGGTCGGGCAGCAGGAAGCGAGGGTTGCCGCCGAGCTTCTTGATGTAGCTGAAAATGTAGTCCCAGCGCCCGCAGTTCAGTCCGGAACTGTGGCGGCGCAGCTCAAAGAGGATTTCCTCCATCTGGAACGCCGCCAGAATCGTCTCAATAAGCACCGTCGCCTTGATGGTGCCCTCCGGCACGCCCGCCAGCGCCTCGGCGCGGGTGAACACGTCGTTCCACAGCCGGGCCTCCAGGTGGTGCTCCAGCTTGGGCAGGTAGAAGTAGGTTCCGGAGCCCAGCCCGAGGCGGTGCCGCGCGTTGTGGAAGAAATACAGGGCGAAGTCAAAGATGGAACCCGACACGGGCGTGCCGTCCACGGTCACGTGGCGCTCATCCAGGTGCCAGCCCCGGGGGCGGACTATCAGGGTCGCCGTCTTTTCCTTCAGTGCGTAGCTCTTTCCGCCCGGCGCGGTGAAGTCAATCTGGCGGCGCACCGCATCATAAAGGTTCACCTGGCCGTCCAGGGTGCCGTGCCAGGTGGGCGCATGGGAGTCCTCAAAATCGGCCATAAAGGCGCGCGCGCCCGAGTTGAGCGCGTTCACAATCATTTTCCGGTCCACCGGCCCGGTGATTTCCACGCGCCGGTCCTGCATGTCTTCCGGAACCGGGTCCACCCGCCAGTCGCCCTCGCGGATGCCCCGGGTCTCCGGCAGGAAATCCGGCAGTTGCCCCGCGTCAAGCGCCTTTTGGCGTTCCCTGCGCGCCTGGAGCAGTTCCAGCCGGCGCGGATTGAACTCGCGGTGCAGCACCGCCAGAAATTCCAGGGCTTCTGGGGTTAAAATGCGTTCGTGACCGGCCGCGACAGGCGACAGGATTGTCATTCCGTTTGGGAGTTTCAGGCCTTCGGACATGCTGTTCTGTCCTCCTTGGGTTTATGTCACCACGCCCCCGGCGATTATTTTTCAATATCCGCATTATTCAGGCGTGATGCGAAAAACATTGCCGCCAAGCGGGTCTATTCCCCATGGGATGCGGATTTGCGCGGCGGGTAATAAAAACCCGTCCGGACGCCATGTCCGGACGGGATGAGGGTTTGAAACGGGTGGGGGAGGTTATTCGCCCTTGGCCGCGCTCCACTGGACCGCAAACCATGTGCCCGCCGCAAAGTAAACAAGGGTGGGGGCGATCATCCATGCACGCATGGATGCAAGCCGCGCGGCATATTCCCCATCCCCCGAGGCTAAGACATAGAGGGGCAGGGCGGCGCAGACGCCCAGTGCGCACAGGGCAACCATGCCCGCCAGCCACCCGGAGGGGGAAAGGGGTTTCTCCGTCCGTTTGGCCGTGGCCTGGTCACGGGGCGCGCAGGGTGCCTCCCCGTCCCCGGCGGGCAATCCGGCGCCGGCCATGCGCGCGAAAAGAATGTACAATCCCACGGTCAGCAGCCAGGTGGGCACGAAGAGAAAGAACAGGTGCAGCCAGCCCAGCTTGTTCACCGCAAGGGCGGCGGCCACGGCAATGCCCCACGCGGACAGGGCCGGCCAGAAGCAGTTCCGCCCGCCGCGCGTGGCCCAATACCGCGTCAGCCCGATGCGGGGGAATATCCAGTGCTCGGCGAAAACGACCGCGCCGACGGGCATGAGCAGCAGCCCGTAGAGCCCCACAAAGTCGAGGAGTTTCACAAACACCCACGGCGAGCACGCCATGACGGTGGTGGCCGCTCCCGCGGCAAGGGTCACCAGCCATCGGGGCCAGCCGGGCGTCACCGCCTGCAGCGCCAGTCCGGCCCGGTACAGGGTTGGATTTGAGGTTGTCCATCCCGCCACAACCACGGCGATGATTCCCGACACGCCGAGGGCGGTGTGCGCCATCTCTCCTGCGTCGATTTTTTGCAGCGCGTCAAAGGCGGACAGGCCGGGGTGGAGCATCTTTGCGGCGGCGGCGCCCATGACACCCGCGCAGATCCATGCCAGGTAATGTCCAAGGAACATGCCAAACCCGGAATAGAGGCCGTAGCCCCAGTGCCGGGCGTAGCGGAACAGCGCCATGTCCGAAAGGCCGCCGTGCACGGCGAGGTTGCAAATCCAGGCGAAGGCGGCCACCTGCGGGAAGGTGATGCGCTCCTGTCCCGGCGGCGCCTGCCCGGTCCAGACCACCTCCCCCGCCAGCCGCCACAAGTCGCCGGGGGACCGGATTGGCGCGCCATCCGCCAGCGCGGGAAGCATCGCCGCCGCGCCCGCGAGGAACATGAGAAACATCCAGGGCGAGCAGACCGTGGCGAACTGGGCCAGCCGCCTGAACCCCAGAATCGCCAGCACCACCACCACCGCGCCGACCGCCAGCACGACCAGGACAAAGCGGATGTCCGTGGGGAGCACGCCGGTCTGCGGCGAGATGCCGAAGGGGATGCGCACGGCCGAGGCGGACACGGTGATCATGCACCCCGCGAGGATGCAGAACAGGAAGGCGTTGAGCACGTTGTAGACGGTGGTGGTCACCGGCCCGGCGATGCGCCGCAGGTACCAGTAGAGCGTGAGCCGGGTTTGCACCGCAATGGGCGCGCACATGAGCGTCCAGGTGAGCACGGCCAGCGCGTTGCCCAGCGCCAGCCCGAGAAAAATGTCCCAGACACCGGCGCCCCACTTAACAAAGAGCACGCCGATCACGAATTCCGTGCCCGCCACATGCTCCCCCGCGAAAAGGCCCGCGAAATATTTTCCGGGCTGGAGCCGGTCCCCGGAAACCGGTTCCCGCTCGAATTCGTGGAGACTGTCCAGCGCCTCCGCCGCGCCTCCGCTGTGCTTGTCCACGGGCAGCCTCCTTTCCTGCGCCCGCCCCGGGGAATCCCGGCGGGGGCATGCCATAGGGTAGGTCCGGCGGCGGCCCATGTCAAGGGGCAAAAACAAAACCGGCCCGGGCGCGCGGCCCGGGCCGGAAAAACGGCTCAAAAAGCCCGGCGTCAGTCGAAGCTGATGTCGTAGTGGTACACGCCCTCTTTCACCTCGCTGGTGACCTTGTAGCCGCTGTTGTTGAACACGGACTGCATCGCCCGGTTCTCCTCGAGCACCTCGGCGGTGAAGCCCGCGATGCCGTTGCGGTGGGCGATGTTGGTGAGCTGTTTGAAGAGGAAGGTGCCGATGTGGCGGTTCTGCCAGGCGTCCTGGACGGTGAAGGCGACCTCGGCGCGGTTGGTCTTCGGGTTGAGGTAGTAGCCGCCGAGCGCGACTATCTCGTCGCCGTCGGCCTCGGGCACGGTGGCGACGATGGACACCTCGGTGCGGTGGTCGATGTAGACGAATTCCTGGACCTGCTTGCGGGGCACCCATTTCATGCGGCTCATGAACCGGGAGTAGATGGACTCCTGGGAGAGCGTGTGGAACAGCTCGCGCAGGCGCGGCTCGTCCGTGGTGTGGATGGGCCGGATGGTAAGCTGGTTGCCGTCCTCCAGGAGCATGAGCGTGCGGAAGTCCTTCGGGCCGACGGCGATGCGGTCGGAGTACCCGGCCATGTCGGCGCGGATGTACTTCATCTCGATGGCGTCCTTGAGCAGCTGCGCCCGGACGTCCGGGTGGGCGATGCTGATGAGCGCCAGTGCGCGCTCCTGCACGCTCTTGCCGTGCAGGTAGGCCACGCCGTATTCGGTGACGATGTAGTGGACCGCGCCGCGCGTGGTGACCACGCCCGCGCCCGGGGTCAGGGTGGAGACAATGCGCGACTTGCCGGAGCTGGTGGTGGAGTGCAGGGTGATGATGGCCTTGCCGTTCTCGCACTTCGCCGCGCCGCGGTTGAAGTCCACCTGGCCGCCGATGCCGGAGTAGAACTGGTGGCCGATGGAGTCGGAGCACACCTGGCCGGTGAGGTCCACCTCGAGGCCCACGTTGATGGCCACCATCTTGTTCTGGCGGCTGATGACAAAGGCGTCGTTCACGTATTCGGTGGGGTTGAGGGAGAAGACCGGGTTGTTGTCAATGTAGTCGTACAGCCGCTGCGTGCCCATGACAAAACTGGCGACGACTTTGCCCCGGTCAAGGAACTTTTTGGAACCGTTGATGACGCCCGACTCCACCAGGTCGATGATGGCGTCGGTGAGCATTTCGGTGTGCATGCCCAGGTCCTTCTTGTCCCTGAGGCACTTCGCCACGGCCTGGGGGATGCGGCCGATGCCGAGCTGGATGGTGGAGCCGTCCTCGATGAGGCTGGCCAGGTACTCGCCGATTTCCTCGGTGCCGGGCCGCTCCTCGGGGATGGGGTTTTCCAGGATGGGCGCGTCCACGGGCACGAGGTAGTCAATGTCGTGGACGTGGATGGTGGAGTTGCCCAGGGTGCGCGGCATGCGCGGGTTCACCTGCGCGATGACAATGCGGGCGTTCTCCGCGGCGCTCCTGGTGATGTCCACCGACACGCCCAGGCTGCACAGGCCGTTCTCGTCGGGGGGGGTGACGTGGATCAGCGCCACGTCCAGGGACAGGCGGCCCGACCGGAAGAGGCGCGGAATGTCGGACAGGTAGATGGGCGTGTAGTCGCCGAAGCCCTGCTGGATGATGTCGCGCACGTTGGCGGAGATGAAGAAGCTGTTCACGGGGAAACAGCTCGCCAGCTCGCGGTTGGCGTAGGGCGCGTCGCCCCGGGAAAGAAGCTGCACGATTTCGATGTCGGTCAGCTCGCCCGCGCGCGCCACCAGCGCCTTCACCAGCTCCACCGGGCTCGCGCAGCCGGTGCCGAGGAAGACGCGCATGCCCGGCTGGATGTGGGACACCGCCTCCCTGGCGGTGACCACCTCGTCGGCGTACTCGCGCTGCCAGTCAGGATTGTAGGAGGGTTTCTTTTCTGTGCTCATGGTGTTATTCCATTCCCGAAAGGATCATGCGCGCGTCGGCGACCACGGGGGTCATGCCGATTTCGCCCACGATGAAGGGATTAATGTCCATTTCCTCGATTTGCGGAAAGTCGGTGACAAGCTGGCTGATGCGCTGGAGCGCGCCCGCGATGGCGTCGAGATCCACGCCCGCCTGGCCGCGCGCGCCGCGCAGCAGGGCGAAGGAGCGGGTGCTTTCGAGCATCTGCATGGCCTCCGACTGGGTGAGCGGGGCAAGGTAGAAGCTGACGTCCTTCATCACCTCGACGAAGATGCCGCCCAGGCCGAACATCAGCATGGGGCCGAACTGCGGGTCGCGGTGCATGCCGATGATGACCTCGCGGCCCGGCCTGCTCATCTTTTCCACGTACACGCCGCGCAGCAGCGCGCCGGGCGCCGCCCGGCCGATGCGCAGCATCATCAGGTCGAAGGCGTCGTGCACCTCCGAGGCCTTGGAGAGGTTCAGCTTCACGCCGCCCATGTCGGACTTGTGCAGGATGTCGGGCGACACGATTTTCATGGCCACGGGGTAGCCCGCGCGCTCCGCCAGCATCACGGCCTCCTCGGCCGTGCGGGCGAGGCCGCCGGGCAGCACGTTGAAGTCGTAGGCCTTGAGGATGTCCTTGGCCTCCACCTCGCCCATCTCCTTGCGGCCGGAGCGGGCCTGGCGGGACAGCACGCGCTCGACACGGTGCCGGTTCACGGGGAAGCGGGTCACGATGCGGGGCGGGCGGTTGCGCCAGAGGGCGTAGTCCATCATGGCCTTGAGCGCGCCCACCGCGCGCTCCGGCGCGGTGTAGTCGGGCACGCCCGCGTCCACGAATTTCCTGCGCGCGCCGAGCACGTCGGAGCCGCCCATGAAGCAGGCCAGCACCGGCTTGCCCCCCTCGCGCGCGGCGGCGATGATCGCGTCCGCCGTGGCCTCGGGGTTGGACATGGCCTGCGGGGTGAGGATCACCACCACCGCGTCCACCTTCTCGTCCGCCAGGATTGCCTTGAGCGCCATGGCGTAGCGCTCGGGGTCGGCGTCGCCCAGCACATCCACCGGGTTGGCCACGCTGGCCGCCGGGGGAAGCTTCGCGCGCACCGCCTCGGCCACCTCCGGCGTGAGCGGCTCCAGTTTCATGCCCAGGTTTTCCACCGCGTCCGCCGCCATGATGCCGGGGCCGCCCGCGTTGGTGATGACGCACACGCGCCTGCCCTTGGGCAGCGGCTGGGTGGCGAAGGCCATGGCGTAGTCGAAGAGGGACTCAAAGTCCTCGGCGCGCACGACGCCCGCGCGCTTGAAGGCCGCGCCGTAGGCGATGTCGGCGCCCGCAAGGCTGCCCGTGTGCGACGACGCGGCCTTGCCGCCCGCCGCCGTGGTGCCCGCCTTCAGGATGACCACCGGCTTGTGGGCCGAAACGGACTCGGCCACGCGGATGAACTCGGGGCCGGAGGCGATGCTCTCAAGGTAGGCCGCGATGACCCTGGTCTGCGGGTCGTCGGCGAGGCACTGGAGCAGGTCCGTCTCGCACAGGTCGGCCTTGTTCCCGATGGAGAGCAGCTTGGCGAGGCCGACGCCGCGGCCCTCGGCCCAGTCCAGGATGCCGGTGCACAGCGCGCCCGACTGGGAAATCACCGCGATGCTGCCGGGCTTCGGCATCTGCACCGCGAACGAGGCGTTCATGTGGTTTTCCGTGTTGATCAGGCCCAGGCAGTTCGGCCCGAGCATGCGCACGTTGTGTTTGCGGCAATAGGCGGCGATTTCCAGCTCCATCGCCGCGCCGTCCTTGCCGGTCTCCTTGAACCCCGCCGTGATCACCGTGACCGCCTTCGCGCCCGCGGCCACCGAAGCCTCCAGCGCCGCCAGCACCGCCTTGTTCGGCACCACGATCACGCTGTGGTCCACCTTGACGCCCGCGTCGCGCACGTCCTTGTAGCAGGGGATGCCGAGAATTTCATCGGTGGTGGGGTTTACGGGGATGATTTTTCCCTTGTAGCCCCCCTTGATGAGGTTGTCGAGGATGGCGTAGCCAACCTTGCCCGGCGACTTGGACGCGCCGATCACGGCTATCGCCTCGGGATAAAGTAACGCTTCAAGCATAAGCTTAGAACCTGATTATGGAGCCTCGTGAAGAAGTTCCGTTGTTGCCCTGCCGAAAAGAACCCGGCGGGATGGCCAAAAGGAAGTTTGGTAGAAGCAGACACCCGGCTTGGGTGCCAACTTGGTATACCATTTTTGCGGTCTGTTTTTCCAGTTTTTTTCGGTATTGGGCTGCGGCAACCCTCCGCAGGGTGTGATATTCCAGAAAAACCGGGCCTTTTCATTCCGCAGGGCGTTTGCCCAAGGTCAGTCCATGAGCGGGCAGGGGGTCGCCCGGCAGCCCACGCATGGCCGCCTTTTCGGCAATCCAGTCCTCCAGCAGCGCCTCCATCCGGGCGGCCAGCTCCGGCAGCCTTTCCGCCAGGTTGTCCAGTTCGTCCGGGTCCGCGCGCAGGTCGTACAACTCGCGCATGGGCGTGCCGTACACATCGGGCTGGCGGGCCAGGATGAACTTGTGCTCCGGCGTGCGCAGCGCCCATTTCATCTGCCAGGTGCATTCCTCGCAGACGATAAACTCCCGCACCGGCCCGGCCGCCGTGCCGTCCATCCAGGGAACCAGGGACACCCCCTCCATCTCGGGCGGCACCGCCACACCGCACAGGTCGAGCAGGGTCGGCGCCACGTCCAGATGCGCCGTCATCTCCGCCACCCGGCGGGCTTGCGCGCCGGGACGGCGGATGATCAGGGGCACCCTCAGGTTGCCGTCATAGAGGCCGTGGTGGTCGAAAAAGATGCCGTGGCGGTGCATCAGCTCGCCGTGGTCGCCCAGCAGCGCCACCACCGTGTTCTCCCGCAGCCCGAGCCGGTCCACCGTGTCCAGCAGCGCGCCGACGCCCTCGTCGCAGTGGCGTATCTCCCCGTCGTACAGCGCCTCGATGTAGGCCGCGTCGGTGATGCCGCCGCCGAGCTGGTTAAACCATGTCTCCCGCCACACCGTGCCCAGGGGGTGCTTTTCCAGGCCCTCAAGGCTTGTGTTCGCCGGATCGCGGGGATCCCCCCGGTAAAAGAGCTTCCGGTAGGCCGGCGGGGGCAGGTAGGGTGTGTGCGGGTCCCAGTAATGGATGAAAAGGTAAAACTCCTCCCGGTGGTGCTGCTCCAGCCAGGGCAGGGCGCGCCGGTTGATTTCCCGGTTGTCCGCGTTGATGGACAGGGTGCGCCGCCGCGTGGGGTCGATGTAAAACTCAAAGCCCCGGTGAAAGTCGAGGTGCCACTGGCTGAGGTTGTCCACGGCGCAGGTGGTGCGGCCCGCGCGCTGGAGCAGTTGCGGCAGCCAGGGCGCGCCGCGCGGGATGGGCGCGCTGCCGCCGTGGGCCACCACCCCGTGGGTGATGCTGTGCTGGCCCGTGTTGATGGTGGTGAAGGCGGGATGCGTGGGAATCGCCGGGGAAATGTGCCGCTCAAAGAGCGCCGACTCCGCCGCGAAGGCGTCAATGTGGGGTGACGTGTTCCGGTGGTACCCGTAGCAGCCCAGATGGTCGGCCCGGAGGGTGTCCACCGCGATGAGAATGACGTTCATGAAAAGAGCCCTGAAATTGCGCAAAAGCCTAGCACACCTTGGGCGGGTGCGGCCACAGGACCGCGGCGGCATCGACGCCGCCGCATCTCCATAGAAACCCTACTTCGGCCAGGGATAGGTGTCCGCCTCCAACCTGGCGCGCACTTCAAGCCCGCACCCGGAAAATCATAAACATCCGGCTTCCCGGCTATTTGCCGTCCGGTTGTCCGGCCTGGGGGGCTTCCTCTCCGGGGGGCGGCAGCAGGTCTTTCAGGCCCTCGAATGCCTGAAAGCCCAGGGCGGGCCGGTCCACCACCACCATGGGCGAGCCCTTGATGCCGAGCTGTTCCGCCGTGCCGTGGGCCATGTCGTGGCAGTAGAGGCAGAGCAGTTCCCAGTTGCTTCCGTCGGGCGGGTTGTTCATGTGGTCGCCGTCCTTGTGGTGGACGGTGAGTTCCTTGAGGGATTTTCCGGTGAATTCGCGCCCGCAGCGCCCGCAGAGGTGCGGGTACAGTTTGAGCGCCTGCTCCCGGTAGGTGCCCTCCCGCTGTTCCCGCGCGCGGCGGGCCTCCGCCACAATGCGCGCCATTTTTTCCCTGTCGGGCGGCCTGTTTCCCCTGGGCATTGCTGATGGGATCCTTTCCCAATAGGCGCTGTTGCGCTTTGGCCCCCGAAACCCGTTTTCGCGGCCAAACCGTTGACAGCCGGTCCGGAACACATTATACTATTAATGGTTACTCTCGCGGGGGCGCGGGATGACTGTATGGTGAGTTGGTGCGTTTGTTGAGGTCCTTTGTCATTGGTCACAGAGACAGGGGGATTGTCAGATGACAAATTCCACGATAAGTTTCCAGTTTGAGCCCGGTGCCATGGTCGCGGACCGTTACCAGGTGATTGAACGCCTGGGCAAGGGGGGGATGGGGGCGGTGTTCCGCGTTCATGATCACAAGACCCGCCGGGACGTGGCGCTGAAGGCGATGCTCCCCAAATTCGGCAACACGAGCCAGGCCGCGGCGCGCTTTGAGCGCGAGGTGCGCCTTTGCCGGCGGCTGAACCATCCGGGCATTGTGAAGATCTACGACGCCCAGAAGTGGAACGACATCCTTTTTTACACCATGGACTACATCCAGGGGAAGACCCTGCGCCACTGGCTGGCGCAGCAGGGGCGGCTCGATTTCGGGTCCGGGGTGCGGGTGCTGTGCCTGGTGGCGGACGCGCTGGAGCACGCCCATGAAATCACGATTCACCGCGACCTTTCGCCCGAGAATGTGATGGTGCTGGCCGACGGCTCGGTGCGGCTGCTCGACTTTGGGCTGGCCAAGCTGGACGACAAGTTCCAGGGGCTGACGATGGCCGGGGCGAACATGGGCAAGCTGATGTACATCGCGCCGGAACAGGAGCACGACGCGGCCAGCGTGGACCACCGGGCGGACATTTACTCGCTGGGGGTGATGTTTTTCGAGGTGATGGTGGGGCGCACACCCCTGCCCGGCGAGAAGCCCGGCTTTTTCCGGGACGATTTGCCCCCCGAAGCGGACGCCTTTTTCTCCAAGGCGACCGCCTACCGGCCCGAGGACCGGTTTTACTCCGCCCGGGAATTCCGGAATTCTCTGCTCGGCCTCTACAAGCTGCACGAGGCGCGGAACAATGTTTCCATCACCTCCGCAAACCGTCCGCCCATCCTGAACACCGGGATTACGGGCCGCCTGGGCGCGTTTTTCAGGAAGATTCTGTTCCACGCGTGACCGTCCCGTCCGGACGGCGCGGAAACCCGGCGCGCCCACGGATGGTCTGTTGCCTTGATCCGCGCGGTGAACGGCGCGGACCACAGGCACGAAAGGACGGCCCATGATCCCCGGAACCCTCATTCTGCTGCTGGCGGCGGCGTCCGCCCAGGCCGCGCCCCCCCCGCCGGCCTTCGGCAACAGCCCGAGAATGAACCAGATACAGGTGGTTGGCACGCACAACAGCTACCACAGGCGCCCGCCCCACCTGGAGGGCATCGCGGCCATCAACAGTGAGGCGCGCGACTGGGACTACGAGCACGCGCCGCTGGACACGCAGCTCGACCGGGGGGTGCGCAGTTTCGAGCTTGATCTGCACAACACCCCGGAGGGGTGGCGCATTTTCCATGTGCCCATCCTGGACTCCGAAAGCACGTGCCGCATGCTCACCGATTGCCTGGGCATGGTCAAGGCGTGGTCCGACGCGCACCCCGGCCATGTGCCGGTGTCGTTCCTGCTGGAGCACAAGGTCGAGGGGCCGCTTTTGGACCCCGGCAGCATTTCCATGCCCGGCGCGGCGGACCTGGACCGGCTTGACGCGGACATCCGCGCCGTGTTCCCCCCGGACCGGCTCATCACGCCCGACGATGTGCGCGGCGGATTCGCCACGCTGGAGGAGGCGGTGCTGAAACGGGGCTGGCCCTCCCTCGACTCGGCGCGGGGCCGGGTGTTCTTCATCTTCCACGAGACAACGGAACTGCGCGACCTCTACGCGGCGGGGCGTCCCTCCCTCCAGGGCCGCGCCATGTTTGTGAACTCCGAACCGGGCCGCCTCGACGCGGCGGCGATGGTGCGCGACAATCCGGACAACCCGGAAACCCCGGAACTGGTGCGGAAAGGCTACTGGGTGCGCGCCACGGCCGGCGGGCCCGGCAAAAGGGGCCTGGAGGCCGCGCAGGCCCGGCGCGACCGCGCCCTCGCCTGCGGCGCGCAAATCGTGAGCACCGACTACCCCCCCGGCGAGCCCCACGCCCCCACGGGATTCACCCTTTCCCTGCCGGACGGGGCTCCCGCGCGGTGGAACCCGGTGAACCCGCCGGAGGACACCTCCACCCCGCCGGAGCCGGCAAAATAGGGGGGACTGCCCGGCGTTCATCGCGGTGCGGCGCGCCGGGTGGAAGACGTTCCCCGCCATGCCGTATACTCTCTTTCCCACCCAGTGGGCCCTTAGCTCAGTTGGTTAGAGCAGGAGACTCATAATCTCTTGGTCGTAGGTTCGAGTCCTACAGGGCCCACCAATTTGTTTCCATTTTCGCCGGAAGCCGCCGTGCGCGCGGCCCCCCACGGGCGCATGCTCACATGCTGGTCAGCGCGTAGACCATGTCGCTGATGGCGCGGCGGAAGCCCTCGTTTTCGACGAACTGCTTATAGACCTGCGTGTCGTCCTTGAGCAGCCCCTGCATCACCCGGCCCAGCGCCTGGTCGTGGGCCATGCGGGCCGTGTGCGGCGTGTTCGCCCGCGCGTTGAGGTACGCGGTGTCTGCGGCCACTTTGGGTGCGATGTCGTCGCGGATGCGCCGGGCCACCCGGTCGGCGTCGTCGAACAACGTGCCGAAGTGCTCGTTGAAGGTCTTCAGGATGCTGCTGAGCCGGTCCAGCTCCGGCTCCGGCTTGCCGCCGCCGCCCGTTCCGGGCACCGGGTCTATCTCCATGTCCTCGTCCGCCAGCGCAATGCGCATCACCGCCTTCTTCTCGACGCGGTAGCTGTCCATGTTGATGGCTTCGAGGATGCCCGCGATTTCGCCGGGGTCCGGCGGCGCGGGCAGCTTTGGGATGAGCAGATTGAGCAGGATGGACAACTTCTCCCACTCGCGGTTGGTGTAGGGCATCACCGATGCAAGGAAGTCATAGGTCCGTGCGAAGGTCTTCGCCTTGCCCTTGAACTCCACCTGCTCGTTCTCGTCCAGCCGGTCGGAGTAGACGGCGGCGCATGCGTCGAGGATGGGGTCCAGTGTTTCCCGTTCCGCGCCCGTGAGGAACAGCTCCACCACCTGCCGCACATCATCCGGCGAGTAGACCTGCGCGGCGTCGAGCGCGGCCTTGAGGTCATGCAGCTTGTTCGGGTCCGTTTCGTCGCTCAGCAGCGTCGTGCGGTAGTAGTCCTGGAATGCGTAGGTGACGGCCTCGGCGTTGTTTTGGAAGTCCAGCACGAACACGTCGTGCTTCTTCGGGTGCGCGCGGTTCAGCCGGGACAGCGTCTGCACCGCCTTGATGCCCGACAGCGGCTTGTCCACGTACATCGTGTGCAGCAACGGCTCGTCGTAGCCCGTCTGGAACTTGTCCGCGCAGATGAGGAAGCGGTACGGGTCGCCCTGGAAGGCCTCGGCGATGTCGCCGCCGGGGAACCCGTTCAAAGACGTCTCCGTCACCTTCACGCCGCCGTATTCGTGCTCGCCCGAGAAGGCCACGATGGCGCGGTAGGGGCTCTTTCGCTCCAGGAGGTACGCCTCGAAGGCGTGGAAGTACTGGATGGCCCGCTCGATGCCGTTGCAGACCACCATGGCGCGCGCCTCGCCGCCAATCTTGTTGCAGGCCATCACCTGGCCGTGGAAGTGGTCCACCATGATCTCGGCCTTGAGCCGGATGGCGTGCTCGTGGCTTTCCACGTAGCGGCGCAGTTTCTTTTGGGCCTTCTTCTTGTCGAATTCCGGGTCGTCCTCGATCTTCTTCACCAGCTTGTAGTAGCTGTCCACCGGCGTGTAGTGCCGCAGCACGTCGAGGATGAAGCCCTCCTGAACCGCCTGCTTCATCGTGTAGCTGTGGAAGGGCCGGTGCTTCACCTTCCCCTCCGCGTCCGGGGGCAGCGCCTCGCCGAACAGCTCCAGGGTCTTGTTTTTCGGCGTGGCCGTGAAGGCGAAGTAGCTCGCGTTCTTGAGCATCTTCCGCGCCGCCATGCGCCGCTCCAACTCGTCGTTCACGACATCCTCGGGGTCGGGTCCTTCGTCGCCCAGTGCCCGGCTCATGGCCGACGTGGTCTTGCCGCCCTGGCTGGAGTGCGCCTCGTCGATGACGATGGCGAAGGTCCGCCCGGACTCCTTGGCGATCTCGTCCAGGATGAAGGGGAACTTCTGCACCGTCGAGACGATGATCTTCCTGCCCTGCTCGATGAACTTGCGCAGGTCGCCCGAGTGCTCCGCATGGCCCACCGTCGCGCCCACCTGCATGAACTGCTTGATCGTCTTCTGGATCTGGTCGTCCAGGATGCGCCGGTCGGTCACCACGATGACCGAATTGAAGACCTCCCTGCCGCCGCGCTTCACGCCGATGAGCTGGTGCGCCAGCCACGCGATGGAGTTCGACTTGCCGCTGCCCGCCGAGTGCTGGATGAGGTACCGCCTGCCCGCGCCGTGCTTGTGC
>JBHEKP010000024.1:0-6081 GCA_041859375.1 Candidatus Hydrogenedentales bacterium
GCCAAGGTTTCTGGCCCGGTGGTGATTCTGGATGACGAGCATTATGTCATGGGCGGCGCCCTGGCCGAGAAACTGGCGCGCGAGGGGCACAAGGTGACGCTGGTCACCCCCTATCCCCAAGTCTCGGGTTGGGCGGTCTACACTGACGAGCAGGGCTTTATCCAAGAGCGTCTGATGGCGCTGGGCGTTGCGATCCTGCCGCAGCACGGGATCGGCGCGCAGGCCCCCGGCCGCGCCCGCGCAACCTGTCTGACGACCGGGCAAGCAGTTGATCTGCCGTGCGAAACGCTGGTTCTGGTCACCGGCCGCCTGCCGGACGACCGCCTATGGCAGGCCCTGCAAGGCCGGCCCAATCTGGCCCGCGTCGGCGATTGTCTTGCCCCGTCCTCGATTGCCGATGCGGTCTATTCCGCCCACCGCCACGCCCGCCTTCTGGGCGAGCCCGACCATCCCCCGCGCCGCGAGCGCCCTCCGCACAAAGGTTGACCCATGCGCCAGCGCCGTCCTGCCCGTCAGATCAATGCCATCCCGCAGCGCGCCTTTGGTCAGGTGCCGCGCGCCTATGACCCGATCAAGGTGATCTCGGACGATCAGGTCGAGGCGATCCACGGCGCTGCCCTTCGGGTGCTGGCCGAACAGGGGATGCGGGTGCTGAATGGCCGCGCCATCGACCTGTATCGCCGTGCAGGCGCGCGGGTTGACGGCAGCATGGTCTATCTTGATCCCGCACTGGTGATGGAGCGGCTGGCAACCTTGCCCCCCACCTTTTCCATCGCGGCACGCAACCGGGCCAAGGACCTGCGTTTTGGCGGCAGGGACATGGTGTTTTCCAGCGTCGGCGGCCCGGCCTATGTGATGGACCTTGACCGCGGCCGCCGCGATGGCACCCTGCAGGACATGCAGGATTTCCTGCGCCTGTGCCAAAGCCTGAACGTGATCCAGCAGGAATCGGGCGGGCCGCTGGAGCCGATGGACCTGCCCGCCGCAACCCGGCACCTGGACCTTTACCTCAGCCGGATCACCCTTCTGGACAAAAGCTGGAACCTGAACGCGCTGGGCCATGCACGCACCATGGACGGGCTGCAGATGGCGGCCATTTCGATGGGCTGGTCGCTGGATGACCTTGCGCGTCAGCCGATGATGATGGGGGTCATCAACACCAACTCGCCCCGGCAACTGGATGACCCGATGAGCCAGGGCCTGATCGCGCTGGCCGAGCATGGGCAGGTGGCGATTGTCACACCCTTCACGCTGGCGGGCGCCATGGCCCCGGTCAGTCTGGCGGGCGCTTTGGTGCTGCAGCACGCCGAGGCGATGTTCGGGCTGGTGCTGACCCAGATCGTGCGGCCCGGCGTGCCGGCGATGTATGGCGGCTTTACCTCGAACGTCGACATGAAGACCGGTGCCCCCGCCTTTGGCACGCCCGAATATGCCAAGGCCGCGCAGGCTAGCGGCCAACTGGCCCGCCGCATCGGTGCGCCCTTCCGGTCGTCGAATGTCACGGCGGCCAATGCGCTGGATGCGCAAGCGGCTTACGAATCGCAGATGTCGCTTTGGGGCTGCCTGATGGGCGGGGCGCATCTGGTGATCCACTCCGCCGGCTGGATGCATGGCGGGCTGACCGCCAGCTTTGAAAAGCTGATCCTCGATGCCGAGATGCTGGGCATGATGCAGGCCTATTTCACCCCCATCGCC
This sequence comes from Candidatus Hydrogenedentales bacterium, assembly GCA_041859375.1. Taxonomy (GTDB): domain Bacteria; phylum Hydrogenedentota; class Hydrogenedentia; order Hydrogenedentales; family CAITNO01; genus JBHEKP01. The sequence goes on from JBHEKP010000024.1 coordinate 1,696, forward strand.
GTGGACGAGGCCGCCCTGTCGCTGGAGGCCATCGCCGAGGCGGGGGTCGGCGGGCATTTCTTTGGCACCGCCCAGACCATGGCCCAGTATGAAACCGCCTTCCATGCGCCGATGCTGTCGAACTGGGACAATTACCCGACATGGCAGGCAAGGGGCGGCGAAGAGGCGCCGCAGCGGGCCAATCGGATCTGGAAAGAGCTGCTGGCAAACTACCAGCCGCCGCCGCTGGATGAGGCCATCCGCGAAGAGCTTGAGGCCTTTGTCACCCGCCGCAAGGCTGAGGGCGGGGCACCGACGAATTAGCCGCCGCAGGGATGAGGGAGGTCAGGCCTTGGCGCGGAGTGGGCGAGCGGACGTCCCGAGCCGGTATTCGATGTGTTTGAAAGCAACGGGTTAGGGTGGTGAAATCAACTCGGGGTTAAGGTTTGGGTGGGTGAAACCTCTACACTATTCGGGTCGCCAAACACCACTGCCACGCGGCGCCCCGCGCCGCCTAAAGGCTGGAATCAAGGGCGAAGCCCGCCGGCCCGCGCCCCGCTGCCCGGCAGGCGATTGCCCTTCGCAATCGCCGAGAGGGGACCTCCCCCCGGGAGGGCGCGTTTGCAACCGTGGCCAGCAGAACTTCGGTGGGAGGGGTTGAACCGTAAAGCTCCTAGATGTCACTTCGTCAAGATAATTTCCCGCAGGCAACCGCCCACCGCCGCTAAAAATAGGACAATCAATTGTCCATTTTGAGGGCAGCAATAAACGCCTCTTGCGGAATCTCCACTTTACCGAACTGGCGCATCCGCTTTTTCCCGGCCTTTTGCTTCTCCAACAGCTTCTTCTTCCGGGTCGCGTCGCCGCCGTAGCATTTGGCGGTCACGTTTTTGCGCATGGCCTTGATGGTCTCGCGCACGATGATTTTGCGCGAAATGGCCGCCTGTATGGCGATTTCATACTGCTGGCGCGGGATGAGCTTCCTCAGCTTCGACGTGAGCGCCCGGCCCAGGTAAACCGCGTTGTCCCGGTGGACGATGGTGGACAGGGCGTCCACGATGTCGCCGTTCAGCATGATGTCCAGCTTCACCAGATCGCCGGGGCGCGTGCCGATGAGGCGGTACTCCAGCGAGCCGTAGCCGCGCGTGTAGCTCTTCAGCTTGTCGTAGAAGTCGATGACGATTTCGGCCAGGGGCATCTGGTAGACCGCCATGCAGCGCCTGCCGTCAATGTAGTCCACCCGCACATGGACGCCCCGCTTCTTCTTGCACAGGTCGATGACGGTGCTCAGGTACTGCGTCGGGCAGAGGATGTCCGCCTCGATGAAGGGTTCCTCGATCACCTCAATCTCGCCGGGCGGCGGCATCTGGGACGCCTTTTCGATGACAATGGTCTCGCCGTCGGAGCGGTGGATGGTGTAGGCCACGTTGGGCATCGTGGTGACAAGGTTCAGGTTGAACTCGCGCTCCAGCCGCTCCTGGATGATCTCCATGTGCAGCAGGCCCAGGAAGCCCAGGCGGAAGCCCAGCCCCAGCGCGTCGCTGCTGTCCGCGTGGTACTGGAAGGAGGCGTCGTTCAGGTGGAGCTTGTCCAGCGCGTCGCGCAGCTCCTCGTAGTCCGTGGCGTTTGCGGGGTACATGCCGGAAAAGACCACCGGCTTCACCTCGGCGTAGCCCGGCAGCGGCTCCGGCGCGGGGTTGTCCGCGTCGGTGACCGTGTCGCCCACCCGCGTGTCCGAGAGGGACTTCATGTTGCAGATCAGGTAGCCCACCTCGCCCGCCGACAGCGCATCGCAGGCCTCGGGCGCGGGGCGGAACACGCCCACCTCGGCCACCTCGTAGCGCGCGCCGTTGCTCATGAGCACCACGCGCTGCCCCTTGCGCAGGCAGCCGTCCTTCACGCGCAGGTAGATGATCACGCCCCGGTAGGTGTTGTAGACGGCGTCGAAAATGAGCGCGCGCAGCGGGCCGTCCGGGTTGCCCCCGGGCGGCGGCACGCGCCTCACCACCGCCTCCAGCACATCCCTGGTGCCCAGGCCCGACTTGGCGCTGGCCAGCACCGCGTCGTCCGCGGGCAGGCCGATCACGTCCTCAATCTGGTGGCGCGCGTCGTCCACGTCCGCGGCGGGCAGGTCGATCTTGTTGATGACGGGGATGATTTCCAGGTTCTGCTCCACCGCCTTGTAGGCGTGGGCCAGCGTCTGCGCCTCCACCCCCTGCGCCGCGTCCACCAGCAGCAGCGCGCCCTCGCACGCCGCCATGGACCGGGACACCTCGTAGGAGAAGTCCACATGGCCCGGCGTGTCAATCAGGTTCAGCTCGTAGGTTTTGCCGTCCTCGGCGGCGTAGGCCATGCGCACCGCCACGGACTTGATGGTGATGCCGCGCTCCCGCTCGATGTCCATCGTGTCCAGCGTCTGCTCTTTCAGGTTGCGCACGTCCACCGTGTGCGTGTGCTCGAGGAGGCGGTCCGCCAGCGTCGACTTGCCGTGGTCGATGTGGGCGATGATGCAAAAGTTTCGTATGTTTTCCTGGGACTCGCTCATGAATGCTCCTGAAAAATAACGCCGGGGGCGCGCCGCTCACCCGAACATCTGCCGGATCACGCGCACGCTCCTGAAATCAGCCTCATACTGCCGCGAGGCGAAACCCGCCACCAGCCCGAACACCCGCGCCGCCGTCTCCGCCGGAGGCGGCGCGCCGGCCGCCATGCCCCGCAGGGACGCCAGCAGCGCGCCGTCCAGCCGCGTGTCGCCGGTCCGCTGCGCCAGGCCCCGCTCGTGGCTGAACCACAGGGCCGCCTCCGCGGGCGCGCCCGTGTCGGCGCAGCGCCCAAGCTCGGGGGCGTGCCCCGTCACCGTGAGCAGCCGCAGCGCCTCCAGCGACACCAGCGCCGCCGCGGGCGCGTCCACCATGCCCAGTTCCGTCAGGGACCGGACCAGTTCCGCGTACATTGCCCGCGACGGTTCGTTCTCGTTGGCCGCCCTCAGGCAGATCTCCAGAAGAAACGCCGCGTGGGTGACGCGCTCCAAATCGCGCTTGACCGCCGGAAAACCGTCCAGCAGGCCCGCCTCCGCAAGGTTCTGCACACCCCGGCCCTCCTTGCGGAACCACACCATCTCCACCCGGTTGAACGTGTCCAGCACGCCCGCCATCGGGCTCTTTTTTCGGCGCAGTCCGCGAACCATGCAGGCGGCGCGGCCCCGGTCGGGGGTGAGCAGGGTGACAATGCTGCTTGTGTCGCCGAAATCCACCTTGCGCAGCACGATGCCTTCGGTTTTTTCCTGCGCCATGCCGCTCTCCGCGTGACGGACCGGTGAAATTCACGCCTCGAAAACCGTTGCAAATCATACCATTACGGCGCGCGGTCCCGCAAACAGCGGGCAGGCGGGCGGATGCGCGGGGGCATGGCCGCCCTGCAACAAAAATGGCCCCCACTGCCCCCGCCCGCGCAAAAAGAACGGGCGGCAACCGAAGCCGCCGCCCGTTGGTGGTGAATAAACAACTCCGTCCGTAAAGATTATCCGCTCGCCATAAAAATCAGAGATCTGTGCCTGCCAAAATGGCGAAGGCGCGGGAAACGGGTGTGTTTGCCGGGCCGGGAAACTTCACAAACTCCACATGCCCGTCAAGATAAAGTACATTGGAACCGCCGGGAATGTGATTAAAATTATCGGCTTTTGAACTGGCCGTGTCCCAGAAAATGTAGATCTCGCTCTGAGCTTGGTTGGACGCCGCCGGATTGTTGATGTCCGTGATCAGGAAGCGCTCAATGCCTTCCCGGAGGCGGTAAACAGTGCGCCCGTCAGCCGGCAGAAGCTCCAAGTCTTCCTCAAGCACCCCGAAGTCCTGCGCATCAACCTGAGTAATTACATCCCTCAACTTCATTGCAAGATAGGGGTTGAAATACCCCAACCCAACAGCATCCATCAACTCGAGTCCGGCTGTGATCTGCGGGGAGTTCACATCCACCGTTCCCTGATATATGTCCTGCAGTGCCCAACTAACATACGAGTAGGAAAATGAGTCGAATCGGCAGGGATTGATGGGGTTTTGCGGATTGTTGGCACCTCCCGGATCCCGCTGGTTCCACCTGCCGCCGGTGAGCGCGTCTGCGCCGTCAGAATCCGACGGGCACACCAATACTTTGGAATCTGTCAGATATTCGGGATAAACCATGTCTCCCTGAAACATAAAGTCAATTCCGGACGGCACAGTGCAGGGTTCCCCCACAATGGTCTCATCCGGTTCGCGATGCTTGAGTGTCGGATACTGCTGCCCCTTGGACTCGTTGGAGTACATCTTGAACATGAGGCCCATCTGCTTGAGGTTGTTCTGGCAGGAGGAGCGGCGCGCCGCCTCCCTGGCCCTTGCGAGCGCCGGCAGCAGAATTGCCGCCAGAATGCCG
>JBHEKP010000206.1:0-13477 GCA_041859375.1 Candidatus Hydrogenedentales bacterium
CTCCTTCCAGACCATGGCCGTCGGCGTCGGCGGTGCCGTCGCGCCCCCCCTCATGGGGCTGCTCGCCGACCGCTACCACAGCATGGCCATCTGCTTCATCCTCCCCCTCATCGGGTTCATCGTGCCCACCATCTACGGGCTTGTCTACCCCGCGCTGCTCGAAAAATCGCGCCGCGCCGCATAAGCCCCCCCGTTCATGCATCACGCCCCCGTCCCCGGCCATGCGCCGGCGGCGGGGGCTTCCCTTTGCGTCCGGACCCGGTTGGTTGGTGTGCTCAATGCTCACCCAACGTCACCAATGGCACTGCGGCGGGCAATTTTAGCTCGTTCCCAATTTGTGCTTGGGAACGCCCCTGTGCGCCAAGTTGCGCTTCGCAAGCAATAAGCATGGGGTGTGACGTATGAAACTGGTGCCATGCTTATTGAAAGCACAACTTCACGGAAATAAAAGTAACCAAGTGCAACTTGGTGACTAGGAACGGCAGGCTTTCACCTGGTGCCGATTCGGAGGGTTTGGGCAGGCCGCGTGTTACCGGGTGTTGACGTCCATCTGGTCCCGTAAATGCTCCTGTTTCTGGTTCACAATCTCCACCACCAGGTTCCGGGCCTGATCCGGAGTCAGCGCAAAGGGGTCGAATTTTCCCCGGCTTCCATAGTTGCGCAGTGTTTGCGGGTCCAGATCGCCGGCCTGCACAAAGGCCATTGACCAGTCCTCGAACATGCGGCGTTCTATCTCCTGGTACTCAAGCAGGGTGACCCGGATATGACGGCTGTCGCGGACGATGTGGCCGTACAGCGTGTTGACGGCGTCCTTCGGCCCTTCCAGGCACTGCATGAAAAACTGCGGGTCGTAGCAGAGCATCCCCGTGATGTCGCATGCGGGATTCCTGTGCCTGGCCACCTTCAGGATTTCCTGAATCGCGGCCATGTCGCACTCATCGGTCATCCGGCTCACATAAATCAAACGCACCAAACTCATGGTCTTCACCCTTTTTACCACGCGGCGCGCGGCAGTGTGTAAACTGTTGAAACTGTGGTAAAAACACCCGGCGGAACACGGCACATTCCCGCGCCCCTTCGATGCGCGGAAAGGTGTTTTCGGTCCCAATTCCCTTTTTGGTGTCGCCAGCGCAGGCTTGTCATCGCCCATGGAAATTCTGGGGAGCCCGGAATCCTCGATTTGGCAATGCTTCCGCGGACGGGCCGGGGGAATCTTTCCGTGGCGTTGCCCTGTTTAGAAAAAAACGATGACGGCAGGAATGGTTCGCAGGGCGGACAACCATTTCATGCCACGGCAACCATGTCCTGCTGGAGTCGCAGGCAGACAAGGAGCATCAGGCTATGAGCCCATTCCCTTCCAAATTGACGCCTGCCCTGGCGCTTGCCGCGTGCCTTTTTCTGCTTGGCTGTTCCGCGCCGAAACCTTGGCCCGAAAGCCCGCTCTATGAGACGCCCGTGAACGATCCGGACTGGGTGGCCCCGGCGGACAGGGAGGCGGCCATGGCCGCCATGGCGGGGCATTACGCCCACTACGACGTGGTCGCCTACGAGGGGGAAACACCCAACGGGCCGCTGTCCACGTTTGTCATCTCATACGGCTTCACGGACCTGGTCGTCGAGGACGGGCAGCTTGTGGAGTACGACCGTTTTTGCCATGCGGAGCAAAAGGCCAACCAGAACATGACAACCACCTTTCCCGACAGCGCCACGCAGGCGATTCTGCCCAGAAAGGCAGTCGTGGATGTTTACTGCGAAGACGGGGCGTGGAAGATAAGGCGGCCGGCGACGCCGACGCTGATCGGCATTGACGGCAACCCCGACCTCCCGCTGTCAATGGACCCCAACGACCCTCTGGTCAATGACGCCGACAACGACGGGAAACCCGGCGTCACCGTGTTCGTGAAACTGTTCGGATTGATTAAGGGCGAGATTTACATCGCGCGCCGCGAGATATTTCAGAACGAGATGACACTTTATTCTGACGGCACCCTGCGGGGCACAGTGGTTGACGACTCGGAGCAGCTTGTGGTCGGCGCGTCCCTGGGCATCCTGAACCAGCCCAACAACCCGGACCAGCGGAGGGATCCGGGCCTGAACCCGATCATCCTCGTTCCCGTTCCCGGCGACATGGACACCTGCGGGGAACTCATGGCGAACCGGGATGCGCTGTTTCCGGCAGAGCCCGCCTTCTAAACGGGCGGCACGCGCGGTGTGGCGGCCTCGCGCGCTATGCCCGCGAGCATGCCCGCAAAGACGAACTGATGGACGGGATAAAGCGCATACCAATACAGCAGCCCGGTCAGCCCGACGGGATCGTATTGCGCCGTCTGGCAAATCACGCTGCCCTCCCCGTCGGGCTCCACGTCAAACTGTAGCCAGGCCCGTCCCGGCATGCGCATTTCCGCCGCTAGGGTCAGCCGCCGCGGCGGGTCAAAGGCCTCCACGCGCCAGCAGTCAATCACATCCCCCAAACGGAGTCGCTCCGGATCGCGCCGGCCCCGGTGCATCCCCACGCCGCCGGCCGCCCAGTCAATCAGGCCGCGCAATTGCCACAGCCGTTTCCCGTAATACCATCCCCTTTGGCCCCCTATCCGCTGTATCGGGGCAAACGCCGCCTCGGGCGGCGCGTTCACGCGGATTTGCCGCGAATCCACAAGCCGGTTGCCAAAGGCGGTGCCGCCCCACCCGCGCGGGCTGGCCGCGGACATCGCGTCGGTCCAGCGTGTCTCGGAAAACTGCTCGTCCTCGTTGCGCAGGGCGAGGGCGATCGCCTCGCGCACACCCATCGGACGGATGTCGAAATCGTCCAGGGCGCCGGTGTGAAGCACCACGCTGGGCGTCGTGATGCTGTCCACCAGCTTGCGCCCGATGGACGCAAACACCGGGGTCACCAGGCCGAGCCACAGGCTGGACAGCCAGGGCGTGAGCACCGGCACGGGGATGAAGAGCCGCCGCAGGCCGACCGCGCGCCCATACTCCCGCATCAGTTCGACGTATGACATCCGGTCGGTTCCGCCAATCTCGTAGACACGGTGGGGGGCCGGTTCCAGATCGACCGCGGCGGCGAGGTAGGCAAGCACATCCTGAATGGCAATCGGCTGCGCCTTCACGGACACCCAGCGGGGGGTGACCATGACCGGCAGGCGCTGGACCAGGGCGCGGATCAGCTCGAATGACAGGCTCCCGCTGCCGATGATGATGGAGGCCCGGAACTCGATGGTCTCGATGCCGGAGGAACGCAGCACGTCGCCCACCCGCAGGCGGCTGCGCATGTGGGAGGAGGGCGGGGCCGTCTCGTCGCACAGGCCGCCCAGATAGATGATCCGCCGCACGCCCGCGCTTCGGGCCGCCTCCGCGAAGTGGCGCGCGGCGCGCTCCTCCTCCTGTTCAAAATCCCCCCCGCTTGCCAGCGAGTGGACGAGATAATACGCGGCATCCGCGCCCTGGAACGCGGGGGCAAGCGAACCGGGCTCGGACAAGTCCGCCTGAACGACCTGCGTGCCGGGTCCGGTGCGGCCCTTGAGCACTTCGGGCCGCCTGGCCAGGCAGCGCACGCGTTCGCCCCGGTCCTGCAGCATTCGGAGCAAACGCCCCCCGACGTAACCCGTCGCGCCCGCTATCAGGATGAGTCTGTTCCGTTCAGGTGCTGTCACGTCAACGCCCCCCGTGAGGCCTTCATGGAAACCGGCCAACCGCCCGACCCGCTCACGGTTTGGGTTTTGTGTTTCGCCGGCCGGCCTCGAATTTGGCGAGCTTTCCCCGGGTGCCGAGGCGGATGGCCCGGCGGAGCAGGCCGGGGAAGAGGCGCTGCGCGAGGCAGGCGAGCTTGGCGTGGCTGGTGATGATGAGTTCCGGCCTGCGGCGGTAAAGGGCGGAGACGATCTGGCGCGCCGCCTTTTCGCGGGGCATCACCAGCCAGCCGGGCACGGGGTCCGGGTTGCCGGTGTATTCGCCCCGGTTGTTGACGCTGCGGATTTCGCTCTCCACAAAGCCCGGGCTGATGACCGTGACGGAGACGCCGCACTCGTCCAGCTCGTGATAGATGGACTCGCCCAGGCTGATGACGGCGGCCTTGCTGCTGTTGTAGGCGGAGGTGGAGGGGGTGCCGAATTTGCCCGCAATGCTGGCCACCATGCCCAGCCGCCCCTTGGACGCCTTGAGATGGGGGAGCACGGCGTGGATGGTGTTGATCAGGCCGAAGAAGTTCACCTCGAACTGGCGGCGGTAGTCGTCCAGGGAGAGGCGCTCCAGCTGCCCCGCCACGCCGAAGCCCGCGTTGGCCAGCGCGACATCAATGCCGCCCCACGCCTCCGCCACGGCCCCGGCGGCGTCCCTGAGCCCCTCCGCGTCGGTCACGTCGCACTGGAAGATCATGGCCCCGCCGCCCGCCGCCTCGATGGCTTTTTTCACCTCTTCCAGCCGGTCCAGCCGCCGCGCCAGCATGGCGACCCTGGCCCCCTCGGCGGCGAAGGCGCGCGCGGCGGCCTCGCCGATGCCGGAGGACGCGCCGGTGATGAACACTGTTTTTCCCGCAAACAAGCCCGGCATGGTCCGTTCCTCCTGTGCGCGCGCGGAAGATCAGTGGAGGCGCTTCAGCGCGACGCCGTTCATGAACAGGTTGTTGCCCCGTATCTCGGCGGCGATGGAAATGTTCTGTCCGAAGGCGCTCGCGTTGGCCATGACCATGTTGCCCTGGACGCTCCACGTGGCGGGGATTTGCCCCACCAGGGGATGGGAGGCGATCGCCTGGCCGCCGCCGTTGATCTGCACCTTCACCGTGCCCTGGGGCAGGTGGGCCTCCCACATCGTGCCCACAAGCGTCTGGGCGTTGAGCCCCTGCTGGGCGGGCATCGCGGCCATGGGCTGCTCCTGCGGCGCGTAGGCCTGCGGCGCGGGCATCACGGGCTGCTGCATTGGCGCGGGCATGGCCGGCCGGGCCGCCGGGGCGGGGGCCGCGGCGGCCTTTGCCGCGGGCGCGGCGCTTTTGTTCATCGCCTTCATGGCGATGGGAAACCCGAAAAACAGCACAAAAACGACCACCGCCACAATGATTAAGGTCTTGTTGTCCACGAAATAATCCTTCCAGTATGAAACGCGCCCGGCGCGCCGCCGGAACTTTCAGGCGTCTAATGATAGCACACCGGGGAATTTGTATTCGCCGGATGGGTGGAAAAAAATTAACCGGAACACATGGAAAAGGGGAGGGACGCGGGGGGCATAAAAAGAACGCCGCCGGTCACCCTTGGGGGAAACCGGCGGCGCGGTCTGGAAACGGGTTAGTTGTTCTGGACGTTCAGCCAGTCAATGATGCCCTGGGGATCGGGGGAGTAGGCGTCCGCGCCAATCTTGTCGCAGAATTCCTGGGTGAGGGGTGCGCCGCCCACCACCACCCGGGCCTTCGGATCCTTTTCCTTCACCATCTTGGTGGTCTTTTCCATGTTGACCATGGTGGTGGTAAGCAGGGCGCTGAGGCCGACAATCGCGCCGGGGTGCTGCTCGAGGGAAGCCAGGAATTTCTCCGGGGACACGTCCACGCCCAGGTCAACCACCTCGTAGCCCGCGCCCTCCATCATCATGCGCACAAGGTTCTTGCCGATGTCGTGCAGGTCGCCCTGGACGGTGCCCACAATGAACACACCCTTGTGCTTGGCCTGGCCGGAGGCGAAGAAGGGCTTCAACTGGTCCATGCCCGCGGTCATGGCCTTGGCGGCCATCAGCAGATCCGGCACGTACACCTCGTTGCGGCTGAACTTCCTGCCCACCTCGCCCATGCCGATCATGAGGCCCTTGGTGAGGATGTCGTTGGGGTCCACGCCGTTGGCGAGGGCGTCGCGCACCAGCTCGAACACGCCGTCCTGGCCGCGAAGGTCCGGAGGGTAGGCGGAGGTCTGGTTGATCTTTCCACGGGTCACGCAGGTGGCAATGCTTTCACAGTAGTCCATGACGCCAATCTCCCAGCGGTTATGGTTAGGTCCGCAAACTATACTACAAGTTTTTCCCCAATTCCAAGCCCCGCTCGATAAAGAACTTGTACGTTTCATAGGCCACCTGGTTGGGGATGCTGTGGTCGGAGTGGAGCACATAACCGTGGCCTTGTTTGACTTCGGGGATCTTGGACGCAAGTTCGCGCTCCACCACGGAACGGTCGTTCGAGTACAGGGTGCGCACGTCCATGCCCCCCATGAGGGACAGGCGGCCGCCGAATTCCCGGTGCAGTTTCAGCAGGTCCATGCCCGCCTTCACCTCAATCACCTGGAGGCAGTCAATGCCCGCCTCAATCATGCCGGGCACCAGCGGCTCCACATAGCCGCAGGAGTGCATGATCACCGGCAGCCCCCGGCTTTTCGCGTGGTCAATGGTCAGGCGGTGGCCAGGTTGGATGTTCTCCCGGTACATGTCCGGCGACATGAAGGGGCGGCCCTTGAAGCCCATGTCCTCGTAAAACCAAACGCCGTCCGGCGGCCCCTCCTCCGCGAAGAGGATTTCCATCAGGTCCACCGTGAGCCGGGCGTACACCGAAACCATGTCCCTCACCCAGTCCGGGTCCACCGCCATGCCCGTCAGCATGTGCTGGTGGCCGCAGACCGGATGCATCAGCTCGAACACGTTCACCCCCGCCCAGAAGAAAAAACGGCCCTTTTCCGCCGCCTGCCGCTTCGCGTTCCGGTAGGCCTCGAAATTGACCCGCCGCCGCTCCGGGGTGAGCAGCGGTTTCACATGCTCCTCCCAGCCGCGCCGGTCCTGCACCAGGAAGTCCACATGCTCCGGCGTGGCGTCATGGGTCTTGCTCACCCGCAGCAGCGCCCCGTTGCCGTCGCGCCGCAGCAGGGTCTCCTCCGTCTCCTCCACCGTGACCGGCTCAAAGTCCGGGTCGGCGGTGGTGTTGAAGGGCCAGCAGCCCTGCATGTCAAAGCCGAAATGGTCCTCCAGGCTTTCATCGGGCCCCACATGCCCCTGCGACCGCCACAGCGACAGGGTGTCACCCCAGAAATGCTCAAACAGGCCTATCCGGTCCGCCGGCGCGCGCCTGAGTATCCGTGAAATCCGCTCCACACCCGTCATCATGGGCAGCTTCCCGCCTTTCCGCCGTCCGTCCTAGAAAATGGCCGCCATCACGCCGAGCAGGTTGGCCATGAGCCCGTTGCACACGTTCTCGCCGTTCTCCTCGTAGCGCTGGAATTCCACATGCCCGTCCATGAAAAGGATGTTCGATCCGCCGGGGATGTGGTTGTAGGCCGTGGGGATGTACGCGAACTGGTCGAACATCACCGGCAGCGTGCTCTGGGCCATCGCGCCCGCCGCGGCGTTGTTGATGTCGGTGATCAGGAAACGCTCGATGCCCTCGCGCAGGCGGTACACCGTTTCCGATCCGCCGTTGCCGTCGTTCAGGTACTGCCCGGAAAGCGGGATGTCGTTGTCCACATATTTCGCCATGGCCCCGCCGTTGTGGTTCAGCATGCCCTGGACGAACTCCATGCTCGTGAACAGGTATTCCACCGCGGCGATGACCTGGCGGCAGCCCTGCGTGGGCGGGTTCGCGGGAATCTGATCCGGATCCCCCACGAGCGTGAAGGCGCTCAGAATCGCGGCGAGGTCGGCGGCCCCGTACTGCGCGCCGAACCGGTCAATCACCCAGCCCAGGTAGGAGTAGCTCGTGTCCGCCGCGCTCGCGCAGCGGCTGCCCGCGTTGCTGGTCGGCCAGGTGGTGTCAAGACAGGCCTTGTCCGCGTTGTCCGGCGTGTGCAGGCGCTCCTCCATGGTGCCGCCCTCCGCGTCCGAGGGGCAAACCAGCACCCACGGGTCGGTCAGGTATTCGGGATAAATGGCAAACATGTTCGGGCAGAGGTCAATGCTGGAGCGCGGCTCCGTGTAGCGCCAGTTGTAAACGCCCGCCTGCATCGTCGGAAAGGCCCCCTTGGCCTCGTTGGAGTACATCTTCAACACCAGCCCAAGCTGCTTCAGGTTGTTCTGGCAGCTTGAGCGGCGCGCCGATTCCCGCGCCCGGGCAAGGGCGGGGAGGAGAATGGCCGCCAGAATGCCGATGATGGCGATGACCACCAGCAGCTCGATCAGTGTGAAGCCTTTCCTGTTTTTCATCTTATGGCATTCCTTGTGGATGTTGGTGATAAGACAAACTGTCCCTGCGCCACTTGCAGGGCAATGAAATCATCGGAAAAATTCCGGCGATTGTCAAGAATGCGCTGTCGCCATTTGTTTTTAGTGTTGTTTTATGCTGTCAAATAAAGTAATAAATAAGATAAAAGTGCTAAGTTTGTGCGTTGTGCGCCACTGTATGGTAAAATCCTTTCGGCAGATGTTTGGCAGGCAGACGAAGGAGTTTTATATGTCAAGGGAGAAGACCGCCCTGGTGGTGGACGACGAGGACGATGTGCGCATATTGCTGACCTTTTTCCTCGAAAAGGAGGGGTGGAGGGTTATCGAGGCGGAAGACGGCGACCATGCGATGGCCAAGGCCATCAACCAGCACCCGGATGTGATCTTTTTGGATGTTTTCATGCCGGACCGCAACGGTTTCGAGGTGTACAAGGACATCCGCGAGGATTTCCGCACCGCCCACATACCGGTGATCTTCGTGACGGCCATCAACGACATGGTGCTGGGCCAGCAGCACACCCCCGAAACGCTCGCCGCCAGCCTTGGCGTGCCCGCCCCCGAGGCCTTCATAGAGAAACCCTTCAACACGGATGAGGTGCTCCACGCGCTGAACATGGTGTTCCACCACTAAGGTGCGTCAGGAGGCCCCGTCCGTCCCGCGCGTCCCGCTTTTCCAGTCCAGCAGCAGGGAATGGCCGTTCAGTTCCAGCAGCACCGTTTCCGCCGGAAATTCCGCGCGGGTGTAGGGGTTCTCATAGCGGCCCTGAACCTCCAGGTCCACGGGTGCGCCGTTTTGCCTCAGGGGGCCGTGCCAGCCGAATTCGAGCTGCCCCTGGGAGGGTGACTGGTACCTCACGGAGAGTCCCCGTGTCTCCAACGGCGCGGCCAGAATGCGCCCCATGAATTCGCCGAAGGATCCGTCGGCGGCCTCGCGGCCCAGCTCGCAAATCCAGATGTTCTGTGTGCCCGGCGCGATGATCTCCCGGTCCTTGTCCGGCCCCTCTTCCGCCTGCCAGTGCCAGGCCTCCCGCGACCACAGTGCCAGATAGCCCCTGTCCTTGCGCGCGAAAATCCAGCGGCCCCGCTCCGCCACCTCGTCAAACCGGTCCTTCGGCAGCCAGGCGTGGGTGAAGCGGTTGGTGTTGGGCACGTACAGGGCCGGAAGGGTGCTTATGTGGTAGAGGGAAATGGCCACGTTCTTTACTTGGGCGCTGCGCGGCAGGCTGCCGGAGCCGGTCCAGTAGTCCGGCGACTCCTCCCGTTCCCTGCCGGCCGGATGGGTGGTGAAACAGACGGCGTCGGGAGCGAGGGTGGCCTGCCAGATGTGCTGCTGGTCGCCGCCGAAGCCCCTCCGGTAGTCCTGCGCGGTGCTCAGCATGTAATCGGGTGTGCGGAAGGTGAGCAGGTTTGCCCGGCCGCGGAGGTTCCGCTGCAGGTCATGGCGGAAACACCACGCCACGGCGGGCAGAATCCCCGCTTTTCGGGCGGTGTGGATGAGCATCCTGTGCCCCCTGAAGGGGGTGAAAAAATTGTTGTCCCACCAGTGGTACTTGTCCATCATCCGCGTGAACAGGTTGATCACGGCGGGATGGGTGTAGGCCTCCTGGGTGAGAAAGGTCATGCCGTCCTCCATCCGGGAGGGGTCGAGGCCCCATTGGGCCGCCTCCTCCACGGGGAAGCCCGTGCGCTGCCGGTTTTCCATCTCCTCCCGGCGCCCTGCGTCGGCGGCGATTTCCGCAATCACGCGGGGCAGCCGGTAATTCCCGAGGGCGGCCAGGGTGGCGGACATGTGCCCGGCCTCCGGGCTGTGGAAGCCGAACATCAGCCACGCCGTCGCGCCGGTGTTTTCCGCGGCGGCGTGCTTCTTCTCGTTTTCATAGGTGCGCCCGTGGGTGGCGCCAAAGACGCCCCGGTGGCTGTTCAGCGCGATGTCCAGCAGGAGCAGGTCCGTGACCATGGCGGCGCGCCGCGCGATTTCGGGATCACCGCAGAGATCGGCGAGGTTCAGCAGTGCCGTCAGATCCTCGTCGTAGTAGACGTTGGAATTCCACTCGCTGAAGCCGCTTCTAAAGCGGAGGTCCAGCCAGCGCAGGATGCGCGGGCGGAAGCGCTCCATCTGTTCCCGGCCCGTGCGCCCGCTGTTGGTGAAAACCTCGTCCGGCCACAACTGCCCCGTCAAATACCCCGCCGAGGCGAAAAGGATGAAATGGTTCTCCGACCAGTAGCACATGGAGTCCCTGCCGGGCTCGTCCGGCCAGTACTTGAACCCGGTCAGGCTCCGCAGTACCCGCTCCTTGAACTCCCCCGAAAGCGCCGGGCTCTCGCCGAAGGCCGCCATGAGGCGGATGAACCCGTGGACGCTGAAGTCGGCGCAGTCCCTTCGCCTGTCCACGCGGCGCAGCGCCCCGAGCACCGCCGCCTCGTCCACGGGCATGCCCAGCGCCAGGCGCGCCGCCGCGCCGTAGCCGTCCGCGCGGTTTTCCTCCGCCGCGCGCCGCAGGTACTCCGCGCGCCGCTCCTCCGGGGCGCGCCCGTCCGGGAACTCGTAAAACACGGCCTGCGCGCCCGCCGCACCGCACAGGAGGAGGCAGAGCATCCCGATTCTGGCGGGGGGGCGGCGGGTCGTGCTGGTGGGATTGTTTGGGGGCATTTCAGGCCTTCCGGCGGCGCGTCGTGCGCGCGGTTTCACTGTTTGACCCCGCCGTTCCCCCGGATGTTTCACCCAAAATTTGCCCCCCGCCCGCGCATCCGTATAATGCATTTGGTGCCGATGGCTTTCCGTGAACAATGACAGGAGTGTGCCGGGATGAAAAAGACACTGAATCGCCGGGCTTTTTTGCGGGGAATGGGCGCGCTGGCGCTGGCGCCGGTCATTGTGCCGTCCTCGGCCTTCGGCGCGAACGACCGCATCGCCGTGGGCTACATCGGGGTGGGACGCCGCGCCCAGGACCTGCTGAGACTGCCCAAGGACATGGCGGGGGTGGCCGCCGCGGACATCTACGCCAAACGGCTCGAAAAGTTCAAGGCTCAGGGGTGGAAGGTTTTTGCGGACTACCGCGAGCTGCTCGCGGACCCGTCCATCGACGCGGTGGTGGTGGCCACGCCGGATCACTGGCACATCCTGCCGTCCATCCACGCCTGCGGGGCGGGCAAGGACGTGTATGTGGAAAAACCCCTGTCCCTTACGGTTCGTGAGGGCCGGCTGCTGTCCGACGCGGCGCGCAAAAACAACCGCATCGTCCAGGTCGGCAGCCAGCAGCGCTCCATCCCCGTGAACCGCGCCGCCTGCGCCCTGGTGCGCGACGGCGCCCTGGGCGCGCTGAAGGAGGTGCACGCGGCGAACTATCCAAGCCCCTGGGACTGCGACCTGCCGGAGCAGCCCGTGCCGGAGGGACTCAACTGGGATGTGTGGTTCGGACAGACCCAGCCCCGGCCCTACCATGAGGATTTGTTCCTGCCCCGCGCCAACGGCAGAAAGGACGCCCAGGGCAGGCCCCTCGGCTGGATATCCTTCAAACCCTGGTCCGGCGGCGAGATGACCGGATGGGGCGCCCACGGGCTGGACCAGATTCAATGGGCGCTCGGCATGGACGCCTCCGGCCCCGTGGAGGTGTGGGCCGACGGCACGGAGCTCACCTCGCCGGTGCACATGCGCTACGCCTCGGGGCTGGTGGTGCATCTTGACGGGAAGGGTGATCCCGGCGGCGCGAAATTCGTCGGTGAAAAAGGCTCCCTGGACGTCATGCGCGCCAACTTCGCCACGGATATTCCGGAAGTGGAGAAGGCGCTGAAGGCGGAGATGCGCCCGAAGTTCAACGACACCCTCGCCCACATCGAAAACTGGCGCGACTGCATCCGCTCGCGGCAGTTGACCGCCGCCGACATTGAGATCGGCCACCGTTCCTGCACCGTGTGCCATCTGGGCAACATCGCCCGGTGGACCGGCAGGCCGCTCAAGTGGGACCCCGCCGCGGAACGTTTCGTGGACGATGCGGAGGCGGACAGGCTGCTCCGCCGTGATCAGCGCGCGCCCTGGGGCATCCCCGGCAACGAGGGATGACTTAAATTATGATTGCATATTTTTTGGGTAAGGGTTAGAATAGCGACAGTCAGGAGGTGCATATGTTATGAATTGTGAGTATAAAGGTTGTGGTGAGGGGTCAAGTGTGCAATGTACTATATGTGGCACATATTTATGTTCTGGACATATTAAAGAGCATAACAGTATGCCATGTCCCAAAAGAAAAAAAGCCAATGGATGGCGTCCCTTGCAGGATGTGCAAAATGAATTGTGGCCTAAATTAGATTTAATATTTAAAATAACCAAAGAAAAAAAAGATCGTACACAAGCAATCATAGCTATGCTTGATGATATTCGCATTCAAATGGACCCTAATGAAATAGCGGCTCTTGAGGCGTTTATATGCGAAGAATGGGGGAAAGAATTCAATCTTGCTTGCTTGCGATATGTAATAAGTTGTTTTGAAAATAATCCAAACCTAATAATAAAAGATACGGAAATGTGGATGGTATATTCTGTGGCAGCTGAAATTCTTTATTGCTTTAATCAATATGATATGGCAGCAGACTATTTTGAAAAATCTTCAAAGATGGCATCAGATAAAAGGGATATATGGTGGCACAAATTTGCGACTGCAATTTCGGCCAAAAAAGCGCAAAAATACTTGTTGGCTGTTGAAGGATTTCGCTGGATTTGCCAACATTGGGGAGAAACAAGTGCTTCAAGCAAAAATGTGGATATAGATATACTAGAGCTTGAAAATTGGTCTGTGGAGAAGTTAAATAATGAAATATCTGAATGTGAAAATTTATCAAATTTAAAAAATAATACAAAAAAGAAAAGTAATTTATTTCAACGTATGTTTGGAAAATAACATAAACGTATTTTTTCAATCATCAAGGAGATATGTCTGTGGGTACTGTAAAGTCAGGTGATCGATGTTCGGATTGCACGCATTGCAAAATTTGGTCAACTGATCACAAAAAGGCTTCCTGCAATTTGTATAGTGATCAGGGATTTCATCCAGATAGGCCTGTGCCAAGCAAATGCGTTGGTGAGGTAACCCGGAAATATTGAGGATGACGTGATGCCAAAGGAAATATGGTCCACCGATGGTTTAGGCTTTCCAACACGGTTTAAAGCAAGAATTGAGGATGATGGTTCAGTTTGGGAAGTAGATTCATTAGGATTTTCAGTACGAATGGTGGCCAAGATTCAATCTGATGGCACAGTCTGGACTGTTGATCAATTGGGCTTTCCAATGCAAATGGTTGGTAAGTATTATGATGATTAAATGAAATTTCAACACATGGAGGAAAGAAAATGAACGCTTTTTTTGTT
>JBHEKP010000302.1:0-5445 GCA_041859375.1 Candidatus Hydrogenedentales bacterium
CGCCGACTTCGTCGCCCTCCAGAAATCCCGCGCCCACTCCCCCAAAAGCTGGACCGTGGACGTCAAGGACATCAGCACCGCCTCCTGCGACCTCTCCGTCAAGACCCCCAACGGCGGCGAGGTTGTGGCGCACCGCAGCCCCCGGGACATTCTCGAAGAAATCGCCGCACTCGACGACGAAAGCGCGCAGGTCCTCGAAACCATTCGGGGGCTCCTCGGATGAAGGGGTGGGAGATTAAAAAGATTGGCGATGTGTGTGAAGTCGTTAATGGCGGAACGCCAAAAACAGGTGTACAAGAATACTGGAACGGGCATTTACCTTGGATTACACCTGCCGAAATGGGCAAGCGGAAAAGTCCTTATGTCGAAGACACAGAACGAAACATTACAGACAAAGGACTCGATAACAGTTCGGCTCGAATGCTCCCTGCTAATTCAGTAATTTTATCCTCCCGCGCTCCCATTGGACACCTGGTCATTAATACAGTGCCTATGGCGACAAATCAAGGATGCAAAGGCCTAATCCCAAGGGCAGCTCTTTATCACATATTTTTGTATTATTACTTGGTCAGTATTGTCGATGTGCTTGAATCTCTCGGTACTGGAGCAACTTTCAAGGAATTGTCTGGTGGCAAACTTAAAGAAGTTCCCATTCCCCTTCCCCCCCTTTCCGAACAGCGGCGGATCGTGGGCATCCTCGACGAAGCCTTTGCCGGCATCGCCACCGCCAAAGCCAACGCCGAAAAAAACCTCCAAAACGCCCGCGCCCTCTTCGAAAGCCACCTCCAGTCCGTCTTCACCCAGCGCGGTCCGGGGTGGGTGGAGAAGGAGTTTTCGGAGGTCTGCGAAATCTCCTCCACCCTTGTCGATCCAAGACTCCCGAAGTATCAGGAACTGCCTCACGTTGGAGGCGCGAACATTGAAACGAAGACCGGCGGTCTAATAGACCTGAAGACCGCCGAAGAGGAAGGTCTTATATCTGGCAAGTTCCTTTTCGACGAGACAATGGTGCTCTACAGCAAGATCCGCCCCTATCTGATGAAGGTCGCTCGGCCTGATTTCAAGGGGTTGTGCAGTGCGGACATCTATCCCCTGTCTGTGAAGCAAGGGCAACTCAACCGTGATTTCCTTTTTCATCTTCTCCTCTCGCCGGAGTTCACTGACTACGCCATCGCCGGTTCCGCGAGGGCAGGAATGCCGAAGGTTAATCGGGACCACCTGTTTGCGTTTCGTGTGCACCTTCCCCCACTCATAAAACAGGGGATTTACGCGGAACAACTCGATAAACTTCAGGAAGAAATCCGCCGCCTCGAATCAATCTACCAGCGCAAGCTGGCGGCGCTGGAGGCGCTGAAAAAGTCGCTGCTGCACCAGGCCTTCACGGGGGCGCTGTAGGCCTTCCTTCCGCCCTCCTCCCCGCGCCTCCGCGGCTCCGTGTGAGAATTTCCCCTTCCTCTTCGCGGCTTCGCGCCTTTGCGTGAAACTTTCCGGAATGCCCACACGAAGATGCAAAGGCGCAAAGGAAAAAACGCGGGCGGACACGGGGGTCCGCCCCTACAAAATCACTTTTCCCCTTTCCGCGTGTTCCGTGTGTTCCGTGGTCCTCCCTTTCCTCCGTGACCCTGTGGCTCCGTGTGAGAATTTCCCCTTCCTCTTTGCGCCTTTGCGCCTTTGCGTGAGGCCCCCGGAATTCGCCCCGGGCCGACGGGGCGAAGAATGGCGATTGGGACCGCGAACCTGTATGCTATGGGGCACACACGGAGCGGTTGGGAAGCGCGTGAACGAAGCGGAAACGAGAGCCGAGCACATTGACCCGGCGCTTGCGGCGGCGGGCTGGGGCCTTGTTGGAGAAGCCGCATCGTCATAGCGACTTCAATGGAGACGCAACATGATGAAGACGACACCCGTTCACTATCATCTCGGCAAGTTTCCGCCGAAGGCACTTGACTGGCCGCGTCTCATCCCGCTGATCGGCCCCGCCAGCGCAGGGTTGGCGCGTTACGATGGATTGCTTTCGGCAATACCGAACGCGCACGTCCTCCTTTCCCCCCTGACCACGCAGGAAGCCGTGTTGTCCTCCAAGATCGAAGGCACGCACGTCACCATCGGGGAGGTGCTGGAAATCGAGGCGGGCGGAGAGTCCGAAACCCTCACCCAACCCAAAAGGGACGACGCCGAGGAGGTGCTCAACTACCGCAAGGCCATGCGCGCCTGCACCGGCGAAATGGAACAACGTCCGCTTTCCCAGCACATATTGCGGGCCGCGCACGGAATGCTGATGCAGGGTGTGCGGGGGCGCGACAAGTCGCCGGGAGGTTACCGCACCGAGCAGAACTGGATCGGCCCCAAGGGATGCGCCCTGGAGCGGGCGAGTTTCGTTCCGATTGGACCGGAACACCTGCGCAGCGGGATGGACGACTGGGAGCGCTATCTTGGCAACACAAGCGAGCCGGACATACTGGTTCAGCTTGCCATCATCCATGTCGAGTTCGAGGCGCTTCACCCTTTCAAGGACGGGAACGGCCGCTTGGGACGCATGCTGATTCCGCTCTATCTGTATCAGAGGAAACTGCTTGCCAGTCCGGACTTCTACATGAGCGGGTACCTGGAGGCAAACCGGGAGGAATATCAGGAACGGCTGAGGGCCGTTTCCCGGGATGGTGACTGGACAGGCTGGTGCGCGTTCTTCCTGAAGGGGATACAGCAACAGGCGGCGGAAAACGAGAGCAAAGCGCGGGCCATTCTCACCCTTTACAACCGGGTCAAGACCCAAATGGCGGACGTCACGCACTCCCAGCATGCCATCCGGGCGGTTGATTTCATTTTTGAAACGCCCATATTTGCCGCCACCCTGTTCACCAGTCACTCGTCCATCCCGAAGCCGACAGCCGCCCGTATCCTGAAAATATTGGAGCGGGAAGGTCTTCTTCTTCCGATATTGAAGGCAAAAGGGCGGAAACCCGGTGTTTTCGCGTTTCGCGAACTAATCAATATAGCCGAAGGCAAGAATGTGTTTTGAGTCTCACTGGTGAGACACAACCGGTTTTGTGTCTCAAAAATCGCAACGAATGAGACGCAAGCCCGTTTGTGTCTCATTCATGAGACACAAGAACGGGTGCATGGAAGAACGATGAACGAAGCGGAAACGAGAGCGGAGCACATTGATCCCGCGCTTGCGGCGGCGGGCTGGGGCGTCGTGGAGGGCAGCCGCATCCACCGGGAGTACCGCATCGCGCCGGGGCGGCTGCAGGGCGGCGGCAGGCGGAACAAGCCGGAGATCGCCGACTATGTGCTGGTGCACCGCAACCTGAAGCTGGCGGTGGTGGAGGCAAAGGCGTGGGACGCGCCGCACACGGAGGGGGTGGCACAGGCGAAGCAGTACGCCAAAAAACTCGCCGTCCGCTTCGCCTATGCGACGAACGGACAGAAGATTTACGGCATCGACATGGACACGGGCGCGGAGGGCGACACGGCCCAATATCCCGGCCCGGAGGAACTGTGGGCGCGCACCTTTGCGGAGCAGAACGAGTGGCGCGACCGCTTTGCGGAGGTGCCCTATGAGGACAAGGGCGGCAGCCACGGGGCGCGGTACTATCAGGACACCGCCATCCAGAACGTGATGGAGGCGGTGGCCGGGGGACGGGAGCGCATCCTGCTGACACTGGCGACGGGCACGGGCAAGACCTTCATCGCGTTTCAGATTGCATGGAAGCTGTTCCACAGCCGGTGGAACCTGAACCGGGACGGCCAGCGCCGCCCGCGCATTTTGTTCCTCGCCGACCGCAACATCCTGGCCGACCAGGCGTACAACGCCTTTTCCGCGTTCCCGGAGGACGCCATGGTGCGGATTGCGCCGGACGACATCCGCAGGAAGGGCAGGGTGCCCAAAAACGGGAGCATCTTCTTCACCATTTTCCAGACCTTCATGTGCGGCCCCCCGGTGGAGGGTGTGCCGTCCCCCTATTTTGGCGACTACCCGCCGGACTTCTTCGACCTGATCATCATCGACGAGTGCCACCGGGGCGGTGCCAACGACGAGGGCAACTGGCGCGGCATCATGGAATACTTCACCCCCGCCGTGCAGTTGGGCCTGACCGCCACGCCCAGGCGCAGGGAGAACGCGGACACCTACAAGTATTTCGGCGAGCCGGTGTTCGTGTATTCGCTCAAGGACGGCATCAACGACGGGTTCCTGACGCCGTTCAAGGTGCGGCAGATTTCGACGACGCTGGATGAGTACGTGTACACCCCCGACGACGTGCTGGTGGAGGGCGAGGTGGAGACGGGCAGGCGGTACACGGAAAAGGACTTCAACAAGATCATCGAGATCAAGGAGCGCGAGGTGTACCGGGTGCGGCTGTTCATGGACATGATCGACCAGCGGGAGAAGACGCTGGTGTTCTGCGCCACGCAGTTGCATGCGCTGGCGGTGCGCGACCTCGTCAACCAGTTGAAGACCAGCACGGACCCGGACTACTGCCACCGGGTGACCGCCGACGACGGGAAGCTGGGCGACCAGTGGCTGCGCGACTTTCAGGACAACGAAAAGAGCATTCCGACCATCCTGACGACGTCGCAGAAGCTGTCCACCGGCGTGGACGCCCGGAACGTGCGCAACATCGTGCTGATGCGCCCCGTCAACTCCATGATCGAGTTCAAGCAGATCATCGGACGCGGCACCCGGCTCTACGACGGCAAGGACTACTTCACCATCTACGACTTTGTGAAGGCGCACCACCAATTCAACAACCCGGAATGGGACGGGGAGCCGGAGGATCCGGGGGAGCCGGTGGACTGCCCGAAGTGCGGCTGTTCCCCTTGCATCTGTGAAAAAGAACCGGCACCGCCCTGCCCCGACTGCGGCGAGCGCCCCTGCGTCTGTGAAAAGGGGCCCTGCCCCGTGTGCGGCAAGGTGCGGTGCGTGTGCGGGAAGAAGGAGCGGATCAGGATTAAACTGGCCGACGGCAAGGTGCGCTGCCTCCAGCACATGACGGCGACGACCTTCTGGCACCCCGACGGCACGCCCATGTCGTCGCGGCAGTTCATGGAGTCGCTCTTCGGCAGGCTGCCGGAGTTCTTCCGGGACGAGGAGGAGCTGCGCCTCATCTGGAGCGCCCCGGACACGCGCAAAAAACTGCTGCGGGGGCTGGAGGAGAAGGGCTTCGGCCGGGAACAACTGGAGGAGATGCAGCGGATCATCGACGCGGAGAAGAGCGACCTCTTCGACGTGCTGGCCCATGTGGCCTACGCGTTGCCGCCGCTGACCCGCGAGGAGCGGGCCGTGCGCGCCAGGGCGCTGATCAACAACCGGTTCGGCACGCGCCAGCGGGTGTTTCTGGAATTTGTGCTGGCCCATTACGTGCGCGAGGGCGTGGACGAGCTGGACCAGGAAAAGCTGACGCCGCTGCTGCGCCTGAAATACCACGACTCCATCGCGGACGCCGT
>JBHEKP010000343.1:0-8236 GCA_041859375.1 Candidatus Hydrogenedentales bacterium
CCTGAAATCATCAGCGCGCCCGCCGACTGGCTCAACACCAGCGGAAAAGCCGTGCCCTTTGAGCCGGGGCGGGTGTATGTGGTCCATTTTTGGGCTTTCGGCTGCATCAACTGCAAACGAAACCTCCCCGCCTACGGCCAATGGCAGCAAAAATACGCCAACGCCCCCCTAACCGTCATCGGCATTCACACCCCGGAGACAGACCGGGAAAAAGTCCCGAAAAATGTCGCGGACGAAACCAAAAAATTCGGCATTACCTATCCTGTGGTCATTGACGGACAGTCAACCAACTGGAAACGGTGGCAGCAGCAGATGTGGCCCACCGTGTACCTCATCGACAAGCGCGGCCATGTCCGGGCCTATTGGATTGGCGAGCTTGAATGGCAGGGCGCCGGGGGCACGCGCATCATGGAGGGGCTCATCGAACAGCTTCTCTCGGAACCGGCCCCGGAGCCGCGGGCTTGGACGGAAATCCGGCCCGGGCTTTAGGCCTGAGGGCGCAGCGCTACCGGCCGTGCTCCTCAATCTTTTCGCGCAACTGTTCCCTTTTCGGGTCGAGGCGCAGCGCACGGCGCCACTCCTCCACGGCCCGCTGCGGCTCGCCCAGAAGCAGATACACATCACCCAGGTGGGAGCGCAGTTCCGCATCGTCCGTGTCCATGCCGTAAATGGCGCGGCGGATCAGATCAAGCGCCTCCGCGCCCCGTCCCATGCGGTAATAAACCCATCCCAGGCTGTCCAGGTAGAAGGGGTTGTCGGGGTCGTACTGGAGCGCCTTTTTAATCAGCGCCTCCGCCTCCTTCAGCTTGATGTTGTTGTCGGCGTAGAAGAAGCCGAGGAAATTCAGCACTTCCGGATCATCGGGATCAACCGCCAGAAATGCGTTCAGGTGCTCCTCAACGGCGGCGGTGTTTTTGAGTTTTTCCTGGCACACCGCCATCTGGTAGTGAATCCAGCGGTCGCCGCCGTGGCGTGAAAGCAGCCCCTCCAGAACGGGCACTGCCTCCGCGTGCCTGTCCATGTTGATGAGCACGCGGGAGCGGACAAATCCAAGGACCCGCGAGGGGGGATCTCCCGGCCCCTGCAGTCCCGCCAGCATGGATTCCAGGCGCGCGCCGGTTTCCTGAAGGCCGTGGAGATACAGCAAATCCGTCAGGGGGCCGCCGCATTCCTGCTCTATGTCGCCCTGGATGAGGTCCAGCTTTGCGTACTCGTCCACGTTGTCGGCGCCCAGCGCCTTGTTGGCAAGGACAGTGAGCACCCCCGCCAGGATGGGAGCGCCGCTTTCCGGCGCGAGCCGCTGCGCCTCGTCGGGCCGGCCCGCAAGCAGCATGAGCCACGCCGTCTGGAGGTAGTGCTTGGGCTGGGCCGCGTCGCTTTCGAGCAGGCGGCGGAACGCGTCAAGCGCCTCGTCGTAACGGCCCATCCGGGCCGCGGCGCCGCCGATGTATTCCAGGGTGGACAATTCGCCGGGGCGCTCGTCCAGGTAGTGCCTGAACTGTGCGGCCGCCTCCGCGTTGTTGTTTGACTCGAAAAGGAGCAGGGCGAGCATGAAGCGGGCCCGCGCCACGCGCGGCTCAAGCTCAAGCACCTTGCGGAAGGCGGCGATGCCGCCCTCCGTGTCCTTGATGCGCGCCAGGTTCAGCCCGAGCTGGTAGTACAGCGCGGCGGATCCGGGGTTGCGCTCAATCATTTTCTGGTAGATTTCGAGCGCCGCCACCAGATCATTGGTGCTTTCCTGTAGTTCCACGAGCGCCCCGTAGCCGAGAATGTCATCGGGCCGCAGCGAAATGGCCTTGTTGAAGGCGGCCACCGCGTCGTCGTGCCGCTTGGCCTGGTGGTACATTTCCCCGAGGAGTATCCAGAGTTCCACCCGCCCCGGCGCCTGGCGCGTGGCCCGTTCCGCCATTCTGAGCGCCTGGTCCACGTCGCCCTGGCGCAGGTATGCGCGCACCAGGCGCACCGACGGCGCGGAAGCCGCCGGGTCCAGTTCTGCGACCTTGTTCAGGGCGTCTATGGTCTTGTCGTTGCGCCCCCGCAGCTCGTACACCACCGAGGCCATGTAATGGGTGTAGGCCCGCGCGGAGTCGGTCACCTCGGCGCGCGCGCCCCAGCCGCCGCCGCTCCAAGGCAGTTCAAAGCCGCCCAGCGCGGCGCATCCGCCCGCCACGGCGGCCAGCATGGTTAACAGCAATTTTGGGCAGTCCTTCATGGGTGATTTGTCTGTCGTCCCGCCGCGCGGTTGCGCGGCGCGGTTACCTGTGTCATTGGGTTAAAACAACCGTCCGCCGTCCGCTCTTTCCGACAGGGGGGCGAAACTGCGCCGATGCTCGGGGCAGGGGCCGTGCCGCTCCAGCGCGGCAAGGTGCTCCGCCGTGCCGTAACCCTTGTGGCGGGCGAAACCGTACTCCGGGTACAGACGATCCGTCTCCAGCATCCGCCGATCCCGGGTTACCTTTGCAATGATACTCGCCGCCGCGATGGAAAGCGAACGGCTGTCCCCCTTGATGATGCGAAGGCAGGGCTGGCGCATGCCCGGCAGGGCGTAACCGTCCACCAGCAGGTAGTCGGGCGGCGGCGAGATTGCCGCCACCGCGCGGGCCATGGCGGCATAATTCGCCGCCTGAATGCCCATGCGGTCAATCTCCGCCGCCTCCGCCACACCCACGCCGACGGCATGCCCCCCCGACATGAGCAGTTCATAAAGCGCCTCGCGACGGCCTTCGGTGAGTTTTTTGGAGTCGTTCAGACCGGCCAAAGGCGCGATCAGCACCACGGCCCCCGCCACCACCGGTCCCGCCAGCGGACCCCGTCCGGCCTCGTCCACCCCCGCAATGCGGCAAAAACCGGAACCGGCCGCGTTGCGTTCAAATTCCAGCATGGTTGCCACACGAAGGCGCTCGGCCTCCGGAATGTCTTCGGGCATGGTTTCAAAGAGGGGGTTCATGGGGCAAGACTGTAGCGGGTTGCGGCGGGTCAGCGCAATTCCAGCATCATGCCCGCCACGGATTCGGGACTGAGGTTTTCCGGGGGCTGGTAGGCCAGCGCGCCAATATGATAACGCCTGACGGGCATGTAACCAAGGCGGCCCATTGGAAGTGGGCTCACGGAACCGGGTGCCATGACGGCAAAGCAGCCAAATTGGTCGCGTACCGCCCCCTCAAATGCGGACAGGCAGGCGGCGCGCCGTCCCTCCGGCAGAAAGGGATGGAAAACGGCGCCGTCCACCGCGAAATAAGCGTCCCCCTCATCGTTCACGGGGTTGACATACCCGTGGGCGAAACCCGCCAGGTTTCCGCCTTCCCGAAAGGCAAGGGCAAACCCGCGTATGCCATCCTCGTCAAAAAGGCATCGGCGGCGGAGGCACTTTCCCGAAAAACGGCGGAGCAGTCCCCGTTCCTGGTGGTGCTCCCCCAGAAATGCCGCATATTCCATGGCATGGGACGGATTGAAGGGCTCAACGACCAGCCCGTCCGTCAGGGGACGTCCGGCGGGATGCCGCCAGGCAAGCCAGCGCAACGCCATTCCCTGCCACCAGGGAAGATGGCCAAGACGGGCCGCGCGGTTGCAGTCGAGGGGTTTTGCCCAGAGGGGCACCCTGCCCGCATGGGCCAAACGGGCCTTGTCGGGGGTCTGTCCCTCCGATGCGGCCCGCCAATGTAGGCTGAAGGAATGCCCTTCCTCCATCAAATTCGACGAATGACGGGCGAGCAGCATCTCAATGATGCCGCTCCCCTCCCGCGCTTCAGTGGAGCAGAGGCCGGTGGTGAGAGTGGCGGGACCGGTGGAAGGGGGCAGTTCGCAGTCAACAGGCAGGCCCAGAATCACCCCGCAAAGTCCGGAGTCATCCTCTGCCAGGGTCACAAGGCCCAATCCTTCCGCGCCTGTTCCCGCAAGCCGGAGCAGTGCGGGACGGTAGGAAATGCTGATGCGGTCCCCGTAGGACCTGCGCCATGCCTGCCGGATGATCGCGGAAATGTCCCCAAGAGGGGCCTCTTCCAGCGTGCAGCTCCGGAAACACAACCTTTCCAGGCCGGGATGCTTTCGCTGGATGCGCCGTGTTTGCGCCTCAAGCAGGCGCAGGGTGACCAGCGGACGGGTCATGAGGCCATTTCAGCCTGTTCCATGGGCAGCGGCGCCACGCCCGCCGGACGCACCACTGTGGGATGGGCACCGAGATACATGCGCACAAGCTGGTCAATGTCAATAATGGCGGGGACGGTTTCGGACCCCATGTAATACATGCTCTCTCCCATGGCCGAAAAGGGAAGGCCCCGGGTGAGCAACCGGTGGAAGAAGCCGGCGTCAATGGTTGACACGGCGTAACGAAACCGCTTTAACACGGCGAATTCAAAGGCTTTGCGGAAGAGTTGCATGTAGGCCTCACCCCCGCGGAAATCAGGGTGAATGACCATGGTGCCCACTTCCACCACTTTTTCGGATTCCGTCCGGCCAAGTGTTTCCAGCGCCCAGTTCTCCAGGGGAAAATGGGTAAATGACGCAAGTTTGAACACGCCATGGCGCGGTCTTGAATCGACCACGAGCCTCAGTGAGCCAATCACCCGATCGGCAACGCGCGCCACAAAATGCACAAACTCAGGATAATCAGCATTTTCAATCACCTCACACTGGTCATTCGCCTCAATGTATCCCTCGTGGAGATAAACGTCATACTCAAGGCGTTTTGCTTCGGGATCACCACCGGGACATATGTCAACATGTATTTCCATGATTCAGAACTTCTTTCTTTTCAACTGTTTGTCCATACCAACAGGTTGGGGATGACCTTCATCCAACCACCATATGGGCCCAAAAACTGTCAACAATACCCGGCAAGAAAAAAAATGTTACATGGATTTTGTGGGAAGAGCGGATTAATTGATTAGCACAAACAACAAAAATCATTATTCGTATTTATCACTGCGTGGCCTTGCTGGTAGGGGTGAAAAAGTGGACTGAAGTTGCAAAAAAATGGTATAGTTGATCAATTTACTGCGAGGCGTTGCAACGGACTGTAGAAGCGTATCTTCTTTCACGGTACCGCGCGTCAACCTACCCACAGGAGGATTCCCATGGACACCCCGAGTCTCGAAAAGTATGGCATCACATCGTATGAAAAGCTGTATTACAACCTTTCCTATGACGAATTGTTCAAGCATGAAACCGATCCCGCCCTTGAGGGGCTGGAAAAAGGGGTTGTGACCAGTTTTGGCACTGTGACCGTGGACACCGGCCGTTTCACGGGCCGTTCCCCGCAGGACAAGTATGTCGTTGTCGAGGAAACCTCCAAGGACAACGTTTGGTGGGCGGGCCCGGAAAATCCCGGTTCCGGCAACAAGGCGATGAGCGTCGAGACGTGGAATCACCTGTATGACATCGCGCGCAAACAGCTCAACGGCAAGAAGTTGTACGTGATTGACGGATTCGCCGGAACCAACCCAGACACCCGCATGCGGATTCGCGTGGTCACCGAAGTCGCCTGGCTGGCCCATTTCGCCAAGAACATGTTCATCCGTCCCACCGAGGAGGAACTGGTCGGATTCGAGCCGGACTGGACCGTGCTCAACGCCTGCAAGACAACCTGCCCCGACTTCGCGCAGCACAACATGCGTTCCGAAGTCTTCGCCGCATTCAACATCAAGGAGCGGACCACCCTCATCGGCGGCACCTGGTACGGCGGCGAGATCAAAAAGGGCGTGTTCACCATCATGAACTACTTCCTGCCGCTCAAGGGCGTGGGTGCGTTCCACTGCTCCGCCAACATGGGCAGGGACGGCGACACTGCCTTGTTCTTCGGCCTTTCCGGCACGGGCAAGACCACCCTTTCCGCCGACCCCAAGCGCATGCTCATCGGCGACGACGAGCACGGCTGGGACAGCGAGGGCATCTTCAACTTCGAGGGCGGCTGCTACGCCAAGGTGATTAACCTTTCCAAGGAGAAGGAGCCGGACATTTACAACGCCATCAGGCGCGACGCGCTGCTGGAGAACGTGGTGCTTGACGCGCAGGGCAACATTGACTTTGCCGACGCGAGCAAGACCGAAAACACGCGCATGTCCTACCCCATCACCCACATCCAGAACATTGTGAAGCCCGTCTCCAAGGGCGGCCATCCGACGGCGGTGATTTTCCTGGCCTGCGACGCTTTCGGCATCCTGCCCCCCGTGGCCCGGTTGAACCATGAGCAGGCGATGTACCAATACCTCAGCGGCTACACCGCCAAGGTGGCGGGCACCGAACTCGGGGTCACCGAGCCGAAGGCCACCTTCTCAAGCTGCTACGGCGCGGCGTTCCTGGCGGTCCACCCCACCCTGTACGCCGACATCCTCGGCGCGAAGATGCAACAGCACGGCACCCGGGCCTACCTGGTCAACACCGGCTGGGTCGGCGGCGCCTATGGCGTGGGCTCCCGCATGGACATCACCGCGACCCGTGCCATCATTGACGCGATCCTTGACGGCTCGGTGGAAAAGGCCGAATTTGTCAAGATGCCGGTCTTCAATTTTGACGTGCCCAAGTCCCTGCCTGGCGTGAATCCGAACGTGCTCAACCCCCGCGATTCCTGGACTGACAAGGATGCCTATGACGCCGGCCTGAAGAAGCTCGGCCAGATGTTCATTGACAACTTCAAGAAGTTCACGGGAACCCCGAGCGGCAAGGCGGTGGAGCAGGCCGGACCGGTTGTGTGACCAATTTTTCCGGATTCCGAAAGAAAATAGTTGACAAATCAGCATTTCCGTGTTATTAAATACGGTGTTGTTTTGTGTGGCATCGGTTAGGTAGTGGTGTATAATCCTGTCCAGCCTGCGGGATGGCAAGGAGAAGGAAGCTATGAAACACACGCGTCCAGTGACACGGAAGCCGCAACAGGCCCAGATTTCCAATTTCGAGGTCTTCAAGGATTTCCTCATTGAATTGGTGAACCAGGCCATTGAGTACGCGTTTATCAAGACGTCGTAAGCAGTCAACTACAGCGGAGAATCGCACAATGAAAACGTTTCGTCACCTTCGCTTTGTGGGATGCGCGCCGGAGCTTGCGCAGATCAGCAATTTCCAGATTAAGCTGGAGTCCACCACGGCCATCATTGACCGTCTTCTGCTGGTCCCCCGGCAGCAGCCTTGGAAGTCCACCGGCCCCAGCGGTGACGTTGACGACACCACCGGCACGGACACCACCGGAACCGGAACCGGCACGGGCACCGGCCTGGAACTCTAATCCCTGATTCAACAAGCGCCCGCTCCCCAACAAGGAGCGGGCGCTGTTTTTTTTGTCCCCCGGTTGCCTATTAGAGGATCCCGCCGTGCGCGACAAATTCGGCGCGCAGCGTAACCGCCTCCTTCTCATCTGTCATTCTCGCAAGTTCCAGCGCGGCGGGGCATGCCGGATCAAGTTTAACCGCCTGCCCGAACTCTCTGCGGGCCCCCTCCCCATCATTGCTTAAGAGATAAAGCCCCCTCACCCAGTGCAGTCGGGCGCGTTCTGCATTGTCGTCCGCTCCGGTATTGTCCAGCCAGTCCTGCCATTTGTCCAGGAAAGTTCCGGCCTTGGGGGACTCTTCCGCGAGGGCAAGCGTCACAAGCTCAAAAAAGGCGCTTCCATCAGGCATGCCCCCGCCGACCGCCGCCTCCAAATGGGACAGCGCCTCATCCCCCCTGCCCTCCGCTTTGAGCAGCCGTCCAAGCCCACCCTCCGCGCGGCGCAGGTTCTTGTCCGCCGCAAACCGGCCCGCCAGTGCCATGCGGTACCGTTCAATGGCCTTTTCCGTCTGTCCTGCCGCCACAAACCGCTCCGCCTCAACGAGCATCACCTCACCCACCACAAAGTCACGCCGCGCCAGAAAGGCCCCGCCCTGCCTGGCAAAGAGGACGCAGAACGCTGAGACCAGCAGTGCCGCCGCAAGCGCAAGGGCCATGGCATGCCTGGTTGTCATCGCGCCGTTCCCCCGTCCAGCAGCGCGGCATACTCGGAGGAGATGCGGGCATACGCCGCGCTTGGTGCCGCTGTCCGGCCCAGCAACGCCAGATACTTCGCCTTGGCCGCGTCAAGCTGTCCGTTTTTGGCAAGCAGACGTGCATGCACAAGCTGCACACCCGTATCCTGCGATATTCCCGCGGCACCTGCCGCAAATTGCAGCGCCTCCTCCCCATGTCCCATGGCGTCCAGCGCCCCGGCCCGGCAGGCATCAAGCATGGCCGAGGTCTCCGGATCTCCCGAAATATTCATGCAGGCAATGAC
>JBHEKP010000118.1:0-13314 GCA_041859375.1 Candidatus Hydrogenedentales bacterium
TCCGGCATGAACTCCCTCAAGCACAAGTTCAAAACCGCCGATTATCTCGCGCTCCAGCCGGATGTGGCGGTGATTTACAACGCGGTGAACGACATCTGCCATGATCTGTTCCCCATGTGGATCAAGGACGCGCCGCCCCTCAAGAAACGCCTGCGCGAGTCCCGGTTTGTGAACATGTGGTTCAACGGGCGGCTTATGCCGGACGAAGCCCAAATGGCGGCGGACATCCGCGCCTCCAAGATTTCCAGCCTGCGCGCCATCGCGGAAATTCTGCGCGGGGCCGGTGTGGAAGTGGTTTTTTGCACTTTCGCCGCGCCCGATCCCGGCGTGCTCAGCCGGGATGAGCGGAATTATTAC
Organism: Candidatus Hydrogenedentales bacterium; assembly: GCA_041859375.1. GTDB lineage: Bacteria > Hydrogenedentota > Hydrogenedentia > Hydrogenedentales > CAITNO01 > JBHEKP01. Next base: position 358 of record JBHEKP010000118.1, read on the forward strand.
GAGTACTACACGCGGCTGGAGTGGGGGGGGCGCTATGCCGGATTTGACTCCTATCTTCGCGCGCTGCGGGTGTTTAACCGGGAGATAGAGGGGCTTGCCCGGGAACTTGGCGCGCCATGCATACCCGTCGCGGCGGAGGTCACCGGCGGCACCGCCGTGTTTGGCGACATCTGCCACATGAAAAACCGGGGCATAGAAAAAAAGGCCCGTGTAATCATGAGGCACCTCCTTCCCCTGCTGGAGGACGCCGCCGAAGCGGGGGTGTCATGACCGGCAGCCCCTGGACCATGGCCCTGGAACCACCGGCCGCGTTTGGTGAAATTTACCCGCATTATCTGCGGGACTTTCCAGCGCCGGAACGCAAGTCGCGGGCGCTTGTGGGGGAATTGCTGCATCGGGGGCACTACCGGATCGTCACGGCGCGGCACCGGGACGGAGCCTCCCTGGTCGCTTACGCGATGGGTTACCCCGTGGACGGGGGTCGCTGCTTCTGGCTGGATTTTTTCGCCGTGGTTCCGGAAAGGCGCGGTGCCGGGCTGGGGGAATGGTTCCTGAGAAATTTGCCCCGGGTGCTGCCCATGCGGGGCATGTTTCTGGAAATAGAGTTTCCCGAAACCCCGGACCAGCAAAAGCGTGTGCGTTTTTACAAACGGATGGGCGCGTTTCCGCTGCCCCTGGATTATGCCCTCCTGCCTGAGGGGGACGGGCTGCTGCCCATGATGCTTTATTACCTGCCCTGCGGGCCGGGCAGGCCGGACGGGCCGGCGGTGGTCCGGGCGGTCACCACCACCTTTGAGCACACTTACGGCGTGATGCCGGAACCTTACCCGCATTGGCGGGAAAGGCTGGACGGCATTCTTGCCACCCTGCGGGAAGTGTGAGCAGAAAAAAAGGACGGAAGAGGCGGTTCTCTTCCGTCCGTGGGTCCGGGACTTGCCTGGCGCGGCGCTACGGGATCAGCACCCACGCGCCGGGGACGCACTGCGCGCCCAGTTTCTGTCCGAGGGGCGACTGCTTGACCGCGTCAAATTCCTGGCCCGCGGGCGGCATCTGCACCGCCTCGCCGGCGCCCGCGCGGCGCAGCCGCTCCAGCGCGTAGACCGCCTCCACCGTGGAAACGCTCACGCCCTGGTCCTTGTTCAGGCGGGCCACCTCATTGTAGAGGGCCTTGCGGTCCTTGTTTTCCTCGGCAAGCAGTTTCTGCGCGTCGTTGCGTTTCGCCGCGTCCTTCAGCTCGTCGCAGTCGCGCAGGTCAAGGTAGCCCCGGTTGTTCTCGCCGAGGCAGGCCGTCGCCTTCAGGGCGTTTACCGCGCTGTTTCTTTCGCGCATGCGCGTGGCGATTTCAGTCACCAGCGGCGAGGCGGTGTTTTTCAGGGTGTCCGCGTGCGCCACCTGGATGGGGCGCATCAGGTCCAGTGCCCGGTACAGCCGCGACTGCGGCCCCGGCGCAGCCGCCGTGTCCGGGGCGGGTTCCAGGCCGGGGAGGGAGTCTGTTTTTCCCTCCACGTAGTCCAGCACGTTCTCCGCCTGCGCGGCGATGTGCCGTATGTCGAGGGTGATGTGCGCGTCGATCTTGTGCTCGGTGCGGATGACGCAGCCAAGCGCCGTCAGCATGACGGCCAGCGCGGCCGGGGCGATAATCTTTTTCATTGTGAAAATACTCCTTTTTGGGCCGCGTTTACCGCGGCGGGGTGTTCGTTGTCTCCGCGCCGGAATCCCTGCCGATGCGCAGCGCCTCAAGCAGCGCCGCCGGATCGGCCTTCACATCCACCGTCAGGTTCAGGCTTTTGCTTTCAAGGCGTATCACGCCCGCAATGCGCCCGTCCTCAAGCCGCAGGTCGGCGCGTCCCGCGTCAAAGGGGCGCTGCGGCTGGTCGCCGAGCACGTCCCGGAGCACGTCGCCTATTTGCCTGCCACCGGACATCCCCTCCATGTACTGGCTCACCAGCAACTGCTCCACGAGGTCCTTGTTGATGGAAAACCCGTCGGACGCCGTCATCTCCAGCCGGAAGTCGCGCAGGCCGTCCAGGCCCGCGGCAATGCTGAGGGTGCCGCCGAGCCTGCCGGTCAGCACCACGGAGGGCGGTTTGAACTCTTCGGTGAACACCGACAGGTCGGCCCCGTCCACCGAAAGGGTCGCCTCGGCGGGCAGTCCGGGTTCATTCAGCCGCACCGACGCCGCCCCGTTCACCGCGCCGCCGAAGAGGTTCATGGCGAGATCCTCAAGGCGTGCCGTCATGCCCTCAAAGCGGAGCCCCGCCGTCACGTCCTTGGCCGCCATGCCCGGCAGCTTGCAGGATTCAATTTTTAGCGCGCCCGTTCCGGAGAGCCCGTTGTTGACCGTCGCGGAACCGGTTGAATCCAGGCCGTGTATTTCACCGTAACCATTCGGAAAAACCAGACTGGCCGCCTCGCAGGAATATTCAATTGTGCCCGCGCTTTGATCAGGACCGTAACTTAAAGAGGAACACGAAACTGCCGCATTCCCTTCCGCGGAAACAAGCCAGCCCTTGGACACCAGCGGGGCGAATCCGGTTTCCAGCCTCAGGTTTTCCAGCAGCATCTTTTCCGGATTCCAGGCCGCCTTGTCGAAACGCAACCGGGTGTCCCCCCCAAGGGAGGCGTCAACCGGTCCCGCCCCGGCGGCAAAGGGGGCTTTGGTGCCCCAAACCGGACCGGAGAGGGTTAGTTCCATGCCGTAGGGCAGCGACCAGTTCCCGTAACCGAGGCCCTCGAAGGCCAGCAGGAGTGTTTCAAGCCGCAACTCGTTTCCCGAAAGCCACTTGAAGGCGGCCTTGTCGATTCTGAGGGTTCCCCAGACATCCGGGTATCCCGCCAGTTGCGCCGGAGGAGCCAGCGCAACCGTTCCGGAAACTTCCCCCGATGCGTTTCCGGTGTCTGAGGCGTAAACAAGTTTCGACAGGGCGAGCCGGGAGTCCTCCCCCAGCAGCAGTTCCATGTTCCCAGCCGCGCGCCCTCCGGCGTACTTTATTGCGCCGGTGGTGGTGATCGTCTGCTCTTCGGAGAGTTTTACCCCGTTCCAGCCGGGCGCGGGGGCGGCGGCTTTCCACTCGAACCGCGCCTCCGAGGGCACCAGCCATTCAACCCCGCCGGTGCCGTCCAGCACCAGGGACAGGGGGGCAAGCATGTCCAGCCCGGCCACCGTCTGAAGCCACCAGCCGGGGGAAACTCCGTTGAATGCCAACCCCAGTGTTTGCCGCGCGCCCCCCGTGTTGATTGTGCAGTCGGCGTTCAGGGTGCCCCCTTCCGCCTCCACCGTCAGTTCCGCGCGGCCCCAGGAGTTTTCATCGTCCCTGGACCAGCGCACTCCCAGCACGGGCGCGGTGCCGCTGCCCATTTGCGCGGTTATCCCGGCGTGGATTTCCGCGCCGCCCCCGGCTTTTGGACTGTTGCCCACTTCCAGTGAGAACGTTTTAAGGGTTTTCGGAAATGGAACGGCGGATGCGGCGGGAATGAGCCGGACAAGCGCCGCCGGGGTGAGGGGCGTGGAGGTGAGCCTCCCCCCCCAGCCTTCTCCGGGAGAATTTTGCAGGATAATCTCCCCAAGCGGGGCGTCGTTTGCCGTTGCGGAAAAACGGAGCTGTTCAGGATTGCCCGTCTCCAAGCCTTCGACCGCCAGATTCGCACGCACCCAGGGGGCGTCGGCCGGACCGGCCTCCAACCCGTCCAGCGCAATTTTGCCTGTCATTCCCAGGTCTTGAATCCCGGTGTTGTCGCCGGTGTAACGGAACCCGAGGTTTTCGAGGCGCAGTGAGGTGAAGCGGGGAAGCATACTGTCCGGCATCGGGTCGGGCGCGAAGGCCCCCGAAAGGATACCCCCCTCCGCATGGCCGCCTTCGGCTGAGACGACCGCCTTGACAGTTCCCTCAAGCATGCCCGCGTCACCAAAGTCCAGGCTCCCGTTGGCGGACCATTCCCCGCCGTTTCGGGCCAGGGTAAAATCCGACACACCCCCGCCGAGTGGGGAACGGGCCGCCACCATGCCCGCGAGGGACCAGTCGGCGTGCATTCCCCTGCCGTGCGCGCGCAGGCTGAACCGTTCAAGGGAGTCCACGGTTGCGTCCATATCCATCCGGTACAGATGGAGGTTAAGCCCCCCCTGTTCATGGGAAAAGGAGAGATCGCGCACCCGGATGGTTTTTGGCACAAAAGGCAGGGGGGAGAAGGCGTTGCCGTCACTGGTGTTGCTTTTTTCAGGGGTGCCGGGGGCGGTCAATTTGTCCAGGAACCGGTAATTCCGGTCCGGCTGGTCGCTGATGGTTATCATGGGCCCCGTGATGGACAATTCGGGGAAATAGCGCCCATCACCCGGTTTTGGCGACCAGGGCAGGACGATTTCATCCACCAGGAGCAGGGTGGCCACCTCTCCGGAGCCGCTGTTGTCCGCCAGGGAGAGGCGTTTAATCCGGAGCGTGCCCGCCACGGATGTTATGCTTCCCCCCACCCGCGCACCCAAAAAGCCCCCCGCCGCCTTGCGGAGGAGCCAGGAGCGGGGCGCGGCGGCAAAGGCAAGGAGGAGCACCACCGTCAGCGCAAAAAGGCCCCCCAAAAGAAACAGCCGTAGTTTCCGGCGTTTTGGGCGCCCGTGTTCCGGCACCGTGCGATCTTTGTCCGTTTTTGCCATGTGTCCCGGGGTCCGGTTGGGGTAAAACGGTCCGCGCGCGCCTAAGGCGCGGGCGTTGCCTCAGGTTGCTGCGCAGCTTCTTCAGCCGGTTCCTTTTCGCCTGTGTTCGAGTTTGTTTCCACCGTTTTTTCCGGCACGGCGAAAGGATCGCCATCCGCATCGGGAAGCACCTCAATCTTCAGGTTGCCGATGACGGGGATGATGCGCGCCTGGCGGATGAGATCCCCCTCCACCAGCTTGATGTGGGTTGTGTCCGCCGAGGGCTGGTTGAAGGTCGGGTCCATGTCCACCCAGCGCCCCACCCACACCGTGGCCCACTGGTGGAAATAGAACCCCGGCTCCTTGTTGATGTATATCAGTCCCGCCACCTCGCGCGCGGGCAGTCCGGCCGCCCGGGCCAGCCCCACAAAAAGGACGCTGTGCTCGGTGCAGTCGCCCTCCAGGCTGTCCAGCGCCTCCAGCGCGTTGGACAACTGGGCCGAATAAAGGTTGGTCATGTGGCTGTACACCCATGAGCACAGTTTGCGCGCGATGATCAGGCTGTCCTTCTCCTCGCCCACGATCTCCCGCGCCTTTTCCACAAGTTTCGGATGGTCGCTCTGGATGAACTGGGTTGGTTTCACATAGCGGAGGAGTTCGCCGTCCGTGACGGGGAGTTGCGCGGCGGGCACGGCCTCCAAATCGAGCAGCCTGGACTGGAAGTCAACATGATCCTCCTTGGGCGTCATGCGCTGGCGCTCGTCGTTGATGAGCAGGTTTTCGTTCAGCGGCCCCCGCAGGGCAAGGCGCAGGGACTGGCGCGCCCTCGGATTGTCAATCGGCCCGGCCACCATGGCGGCGTTTGAAATGATCACATCGTTGCTGTAGGTGACATCCTTCGCCACCTCCTTGGGCTCCAGCCGCATGGTGATGCTCCCCGCCACCTGCTCCTCCAGGGTCACCCCCGTCTCTGTGACATAGGAAACCGTGTCTATCGCCATAAGATCAATGGCCGTGCGGATTTTGAACACCTTCGTGGCCACCCCGTTGAACACCCGCTCCTCCGCGTCAATGATCCGGCTCATGCCCGTCACGTCCTGCTGGTAGAGGGGCTCAAAGACGGAAAAATTGATTGCGTCGCCCACCTGCGGCTTCTGCCGCGCCCAGTGGGCGTTGCGCACCGCGTCCAGCAGCGACTCCGCCGGTTTGGGCAGCCGGGTTTCCGTGGTGTTGGCGCCCACCAGGCTTGTCAGCAGCAGTTCCTCCCCCGAAACCACCGCGTGAAACCGGGATTTCTGGGCGGGGTCCACCACCTCGCTGATAATCTCAATGAGCGCGCCGTCCTCCCCGTAAACCCGGTCGGAAAAGATGTGCATGTCCTGTTTCACCCCCGCCATGTTCACCATGAACCGGGCGTCCTCCACCACATGCACGCGCCGCTTCTCATCCCGGGAAACCTTGTTGAGGGAATAGCCGGCCTTTTGGCCGTTCATGTACAGGCCGTACCAGTTTTCCCCCATCAGCGCCTCAATGTCGTCGGGCTGCGCCGCCAGCAGCCGGGAAAACAGCAGCATTCCTGCCATGACCAACACCGCCTTTTTCATTCATAGCACTCCATGTAGGACTCCGGTCATTCTACCAAACATGGCGCTTCAGGAATAAACGCCGCAGGCCGCCGCTTTCGGGACGGCAACCGGTCTCCTTCCCGGCACGCAAAATTATTGACATTCCGGCAAATCTTGGCGACAATCTTACCCTGACCGTAGTGTGCAGGTTTCTGGGTGAGATTAGGCATGAAGAAAAACCGCAACCTTCTCTTTGGGCTGGCCGCCATCCGATCCGGGAAAGTGTCCCCCGACCGGGTGGCTTTTTTGGCGCAGCAAAGCCAGCAGGAGGGGGCGGCGGATTTGGGGGGGCGGCTTGTTGCCGAGGGGGCGCTGTCCGAGGAGGACCGGCGCGCCATTGATGAAATGGTGGACATGGAGCTTGAGGCGCGGGAGGGGGATGTCACCGCCACCATAGCGGCCTTTTCCAAGGGACACACCCGGTCCACCCCCCCAAAAACGGTTTCCGGCGGGACGGGGGAGCTCCCCACCTTCTCCGGCTCCCTTTTCAGCGACGCAGGCACCCCCACAATTCAGGGCGGCGCGCCTTCCGCGGACACGTTTGCGAACGAATCCGCCCCCGCCTCCGTTTTGTCCATGCCGGGCATGCGCGAGTCGGAGGGGCGCTACGAGGAGCTGCGCACGGTGGCCAAGGGCGGCATGGGCCGCATCCTGCTGGTGCGCGATTCGGTGCTGCACCGCGAAGTGGCGATGAAGCAGCTGCTTCCCGGCCTTCCCGGCGCCTCCGCGGCGCCCGGCGCGGCCACGGCGGACATGCTCACCACGCCCCTGGCGGCCCGGTTTCTACAGGAGGCGCGGGTCACCGGCCAGTTGGAGCATCCCGCCATCGTGCCCGTGTACGAGCTGGGCACGCGCAAGGACGGCGCGCTCTATTACACCATGCGCCTGGTTAAAGGCCGCTCGCTGGAGGAGGAAATCGCCGCGCGCGGCGACCTTGCGGACCGGCTGCGCCTGTTGCCGCACTTCTTGGATCTGTGCCAGGCGGTGGCCTTCGCCCACAGCCGCGACATCATTCACCGGGATCTGAAGCCGCTCAATGTGATGATCGGCGAGTTCGGCGAAACCGTGGTGATTGACTGGGGCATAGCCAAGGTGGGGAAGGGGCATGACATCCACGCCCGGGAATTCCGCGAACAGGTGGACATGTACCGCGCGGGCGGACCCGAGGCGACGGTGAAGACGGCCTACGGACAGACCCTTGGCTCCCCTTATTACATGCCGCCCGAGCAATCGGGCGGGGACCCGAATCTGGTGGACGCCCGCTCCGACGTGTACGCCCTTGGGGCGACGCTCTACGCCATCCTTGCGGGCAGGCCGCCCTATCACGGCATCACGGTCAGGGAGTTTCTGGAGCGGGTTGGTTCATTTGATCCCAAACCGGTTGTTTCCGTCGAGCCGCGCGCCCCGAAAGAACTCGCGGCGGTGTGCGCCCGCGCCATGGCGCGCAGGCCGGAGGACCGCTACGCCACCGCCGCCGAACTGGCGGAGGAGGTGGACCGCTACCTTTCCGGCGGCCTTGTGAGCGCCTACGAATATCATGTCTCCGAGTTGTTCCGCCGCTTTGTGCGCCGCCACCGGGCCATTCTCGCCACGGCGGGCGCGGCGGCGGCGGCATTGCTGGTGCTGGGGGTTTATTCCTACCTCCGGGTGAGCAACGAGCGTGACTTCGCGCTGGAGCAGCAGGCGGCGGCGGTGGCCGAGCGGGGCCGCGCCGAAGCCGCGCGGGACGAGGCCAGGCAGGCACAGGCCGCGTCGGACGAGCAGCGCGCCCGCGCGGAGCGGGAACTGTATTTTGCCAACATCGCCCTCGCGCAGCGATCCATCCAGGAGACGCGCATGGAGCAGGCCCGCGCGCTGGTGGACGCGGCCCCCGCAGCCCACCGGGACTGGGAATGGGCCTGGCTGGCCGGGGAAACCCGGCCTGAGGGGCTCCTGCTCAAGGCGGGCGGCGTTTTCACCGCCTTTGCCGACCAGGGCCGCCAGCTCATCACCGCGCAGCCCAACGGCACCCTCACCGGCAGCGGCACGGCGGACGGGGGGCAGGTGCGAGTGTATCTTGACAAGGCCGGTTTTGGCGGGGCCTTCGCCGTGGACGCCGCCGGGGCAAGACTGGCGGCGGCGGTGCAGAAAAGCATTTCCGTGTGGAACACTTCCGACGGCGCGGAAATCTTCCATTTTGACGAGCCCGGCCAGGCGTTTCCCAGGGCCTTTTTGGCCCTTTCCGCGGACGGCAGCCGGCTCGCCGCGCTGAACACGGACAAGAAGATGCGGGTATGGGCCCTGCCGGGCGGCGAAGTGCTGTATGAAAGCATTGTCGCCACCCACCAGGGCTTTGGGGTGTTCCTGAACAGGGATGGCTCCCTGATGCTGCTGGCCACGGCCCGGATGGGTGAGACCGGCATGGTCCGCAATGTGGACCTGTTGCGCCTGCCCTCGGGGGAATCCGCCGGGCATCTTGCGCTGGATGATGTCCAGTCCCTGCACGGGGCCGCCTTCAGCCCCGACGGCGTCCTGGTGGCGCTTGCTCTGGATGACCGGGTGGAAATCTGGGACACCGGGGAATGGAAGGAAAGGCAAAAATTGCCCGGCAGGGCGGGGTATTCCGAGGCGCTGGCCTTTTCCCCCGACAGCAGGACGTTTGCCGCCGCCACCACGGACGGTTCCCTGCTGGTCTGGCCGGTGGGCGCGGAAAAGGAGCGGCGCATTGCCGGGGCGCACAAGGACGGCATACGGGTTGTGGCGTTTTCCCCGGACGGCAAAATGCTGGCCACCGCCGGGTTTGACCGCACCGCCCGCCTGTGGGAAATGCCGGACGCCCGGCCAGCGGGCGTGCTGCGCGGCCATGACCAGTCCATGTTTTCCGTGGCATTCTCCCCGGACGGCAACATGGCGGCCACGGGTTCCTTTGACGGTGCCGCGCGGTTGTGGGATCTCCGCCGGGAACTTGACCGGGTCCTTCCCGGCCATCCCGTGCTGTCGGCGGACGGGCGGTGTTTGGCGGGGACGGTCGCGGGCGGCGTGGCTGTTTGGGACACCTCCACGGGCCGCAGGACCGTGACTCTTGACACGGTGGACGCGGAAACTGAATTTATCGTGATGAGCCCGGACGGGGGGCGGCTGGCGGCCGCCCTCTTCACCCGGTCCGAGCCGCGGACCCACATCGCCGTTGTGTGGAACCTCACGGACGGCGTCCGCATCCTGGAGACGCCCCTGGATGAGCGGGCGGACCTGCTGGCCTTCACCGGGCCGGGGCATGCGCTGCTGGCCGCCCGGCAGGGCTCGCGCCTGGCCGTGCTTGACGGCGAGGGCAACCGCGTCTGGGAGGCCGCCTCCGTGGTTGACGTGTGTTTCCGTCCTGACGGCGGCCAGATTGCGGTGTGCTCCGTTCCCGGCGACGCCACGGCGATGCGCGACCGGATGAACATCGCGCTTCATGAGACGGGCGGCTGGCAGAAAACGGCGGATCTCACCGTGCCCACCTCCTTCACCGCCGCGCTGGCCTATTCCCCCGACAGCGCCCGTCTTGCCGCGGGGGCCGCCCTGCTGGAGGAGAAAAACTGGCGCGGCGGCGCGTATGTGTGGACGCTGGACAACCCCGCCACCCCCGCCTGGCTGCAGGGCCATGATTCGCTGGTCACCGCCGTCGCGTTTTCAAAGGACGGGAAGCTCATCGCCACGGGTGACAAAAACGGCCGGCTGGTGCTGTGGGACACCGCCTCCGGCGGCGCGCGCAGGCGCATCACCGGCCACGCCGCCGACGTGCACGGGATTGCCTTCAACAACGCGGGAACGCGCATGGCCACGGCGGGCCGGGACGGCGCATTCAAGCTTTGGGACACCGCGGACGGCAGGGAGATACTGACCCTGGCCTCCGTGGCCAGTGTTTCCGGCCAGAACGCCTCCCCCGACACGGTTGCTTTTGATCCTGAGAGCCGTTTCCTCATGACCATGACCGCGCCGGAAACGCAGTTTCCGCTGCTGCTGCGGGCGCTTCCCGGGGAATTGTGCGCTCCGGCGCCCCAGGACTCCCCCCTGGAAGAGCGCATCACCTCCTGGCAAAAAAGCGTCTGGCCGCCAAAATAAACAGGATGCGGGGGAAAAAGCGCCGTGCCGGCGTGTTTTCCGGGATCAAGTGAGGGAGAAAAGCAGCACCAGCAGGCCCAGCGCGACGCGGTACCAGGCAAAGGGGACGAAGCTGCGGTTGCGGATATAGCCCATGAAAAGGGCGATCACCGCATATGCCACCGCAAAGGAGACCACCGAGCCCACCGCCAGCAGCGCCCATTCCCGGCCGGAGAAACCCAGCCCGCCCTTGAGAATTTTCAGCGTGGTGGCCCCCAGCATCGTTGGAATGGCCAGAAAAAAGGAAAACTCCGCCGCCGCCGCGCGGCCCGCGCCAAGCGCCATCGCGCCGATGATGGTGGCCGCCGACCGCGAGGTGCCCGGAATCATGGCCAGGCACTGGAAAAAACCGATGATGATGGCCGTTTTGAAACCAAAGGAGGCCGCGTCTCCGAAGCGCACCCGCAGTTTCAGCCGCTCCAGCGCATAAAGCACGACACCCCCGGCAATAAGCGCCGAAGCCACGGTCAGCGGGTTGAAAAGCCTCTCCTCGATGAAGTCGTCCAGCAGAAAGCCCAGCACCGCCGCGGGGAAAAACGCGGCCGCAACCTTCAGCCACAGCATGACAACGGCGGCGGGGTCCGCCTTCGCATGAAAGGGCCAGAGCCTGGGCCAGAAATAAAGCACCACCGCCAGAATCGCCGGCAGTTGGATGATGACCATGAACGCCTTTTCAAATTCGGGATCGCCGCCGAGGGGCAGCCATTGTTCCAGCAGAATCAGATGGCCGGTGCTGCTTACGGGCAGGAATTCGGTCACCCCCTCCACCACCGCCAGCAGTATTGCGTTTAAATAAGCCAAGGGGACATGCCCTCCGGAAGGTTAAAGCGTTTTGCCGGTGTCCAGCATTATCACGCGCGCCTCAAGCGGGGCCAGCGGAAGACGGAGCGTCCTTCCCCGGCATTCCACGGGGTTGCTGTCGCCGAACAACGCTGTCGCGTGGAACACCCTGCGTGGGAGGCGCATTTCCGCCGCCGCAGGTTCCGGGGATGTGTTGACCGCGATCAGGTAAAGCGCGCCCCCGTGGCTGATGAGCCGGGTGTGCAAATCCCGTCCCGCCCGCCTGACCTCAAGTCCGGGCGCGTCCTCACCCTCCAGCAGCACGGGGCTGAATTCCCTCACCTCCCCCGCGATCTCCCTCATCCATCCCCACATCTCGGCGTACTGGGGAAGCACCCGCATGTCGTAATAACAGTAATAGATCAGCCCGGTCGCGCCGTGGGCGATGCCGAGCCAGGTCATGCACCGCTCCTCCTCCCGCGTGGGCGCGCGCCCCGTGCGCAGTTCCTCCGCCGTGGGCGTGTGGCCCCGGTCCTTGTCCTTTGATTTGTACTGGTACCAGGCGAAGGCCTGCGGCACCAGCCACACCGGCTTGGCGTTGTTCACGGCCTCCCGTCCGAAGTCCACGAAACCGCTCACGCGGGTGATGGGATCGTTGGGAACAGGGTACGGGTCCACGCCCAGGATGTCGGTGGTGTCATGGAAAACGGGGAAGTCGCGGCGGTTGCAAAGCACGATGAAGGACGGGCGCGAGGGGTCCCCCTCCCGCACGCGCCGGTAGTAGTCCAGCAGTTGCGGCTTGATTTCGCGGGGCAGCTCGTCGTTCAGGTACCATGCCAGCACCGCCGGGTGTTCCTTGTAGGCGTCAAGCACCGCGGCGGCGATGGCATCGTTTCCCGTGACGCCGTTCCAGCCTTTTTCCTCAAAGTATTTCGCGGTCGGGTAGACGTCGTTGAGGCAGTAGACGAGCTTCATGCCCCGCGCGTGCATGTCATCGAGCAGCCCCGTCATCGTGTCCCGGCCGGCGTGGTTTGTCCCGTACATCAGCATGCAGTTGAACGGCCCCTCCGCCACTTCGGCGAGCTGGGCCGCGTCCGGTTTCCCGTACCAGCCCAGGGGAAAGAAGGGCTTGCCGTCGGCGTGGAGCACGTTCCTCCGGTCATACCACACGCGCAGCGCGTCCCGCTCCTCCGGGGTGATTTTCCGAAGCTGCCATTCCCGTGAGGCGAGCATGCGGTTGTTGCCGGACCGGCGCAGCGCCACCCGCAGGGTGAGGTCGCCGTGCGCGAGGGATGCGGGCGACAGTTCGATTGTTTGGCGTCCGTTTTTCGGGCGGGCAGCCGTCTTTACCGTTTGTCCGCCGTCGGACAGCGAGGCGGTCAGCACCGTTTCACGGGCGTCAATGCCCCGTGCCTTGAGCGCCAGGTCGCAGGCCACGGCCACCCTGCCGCCGCCGGGGAAAATCATGTCCCGGTAGTTGGGGTAAACCAGCGCGAAGGCGCAGGTTGGCGGGAGCTCCTTTTTGGGCAGCAGCCGCAGGTTGTCCACCAGCAGCGTGAATGCCGTGTCCGGGCGCAGTGCGTAAAGCACCACCTCCCGTGTTTGCCGGATGTCGCAGTCCGAACCCGCGTCGGCCATGGTGAGCACCGCCGTGTTGGTCCTGCCCGGCTCCACGGTGATGTGCGTTGTCCAACTGTTTTCACCGTGAACATCGCGGACCTTCAGTCCCAGTTTTCCGGCTTTGTCCCCAACCACCCGGACATCAACGGCAATCGCGTCCCATCCGGAAAGGTCCGTTCCGGAGGG
>JBHEKP010000113.1:0-7701 GCA_041859375.1 Candidatus Hydrogenedentales bacterium
TCAGGAATCCGTTGTGAACCAGGGTGTGGGGATAGGCGTAGACGCCGCCCTTGTAAAGCCCCGGTTTTTTCATGGGACGGTCCTCGTCGGCGAGGATGAACTGCCGGTCAAAGCGGATGCCGTCATTGGAGAGGAACAGCACCAGCGGATTCCTTTTGCCGTTGGGCACGGCGTTGCCCACCTGGTAGAAGCGGCCGTCGGGGAGTTTGCCGCAGTGGAACTTGGCCCTGTCATCGGAGAAGCCGGTTTCACAGGGCTGCGACCAGGTGGCCCCGTCGTCCCGGCTTTCGGCGGCCCAGAGTTTGGGGGTGCCGGAGCGCAGGAGCATTCGGATGACACCGTCGCCGGTCTGGTAGAAGGAGCCCTCGCAGAGGCCCACGGGCCAGCCGGCCCGTCTTTGCACCACGCGAAAGCCCTGGGAGTCGTCGAAAAGCTCCCCGGCCATTTCCGGCGGATAGATGCCCGACATGATCCAGCCGCCGAGGCCGGATGGGTCGTCCGTGTAGGGGAAGACCACGTTTGCACAGATGATGAGACGGCCGGAACGGGTGGGCTGGGGCGGATGGTTGGGCACGACGGGGATGCCAAGGTCTTTGGGTTCGGACCAGTTTTCGCCGTCCGTGCTGGTCATGACCATCAGGCCCGTGTCCTGGTGGGCGGCATCGCCGGGTTTGCGGTTGCCATTTTCCAGATGCTCCGGCGCGTATTCATAGCAGCCCGCATAGGCCGCGAGCGTCCCGCCATGGGCGTAAAAGCCGGATGCGGTGAGGACCAGTTCGGAGTGTTTGCCGCGCATGGGGCCAAGAAGCGGTTTGGGGGCGGTCCAATGGATGAAATCGGGGCTGGAACAGCACAAAATCCGCTGGCCGGGGGCGTCCTCGTCTTTGCGTCCGTTTGACCACATGGCGTGGTAGCGCCCGTTGAAAAAGGCCAGGCTGGGGTGGTGGGCGTAGGTCCAGTCGTCGCCGGGTTCGTGGATGAGCACGGTTTCCACGGTCAGTTTTTGCGGGGAAAGCCCTTCGGGAAGGGCGTTCGTAATATCGGAGAGTGCGGGGGCGGCGGCAAGGATGAGTCCGAAGGCTGCGGAAAGAATCATTATTGGGGCTCCCGGTTGTGTTTGGTGGGTATTATCCACGGCATGGCGGCGGGAACCAACCGGTGCGGCGGGGTTGAACACACGGGGCGGGTGGGCTATCCTAGGCGGCGGTGTCCCAACGGAGCGGACACGATGGTTCAGGCCCGGTTCAGCAGAGGGATAACACATGTCCGAGCACACAACCCCCAAGGCATCCCAGCCCACCCGCCGCGACTTTCTGGTGACCGCAGGCGCGCTCACCGCGGCGGCGGCCCTTTCAACGCCAACCACCGCCCATGGCGCGGTGGAAAAACTCGCCCTTGCGGGCGGGCCCAAGGCGGTGACCGTGTCCGACGCTGGGGCCACACGGTGGCCGCGCTACGGCGCCGACGAGGAGAAGGCAATTCTTGAACTGCTGCACGCGCCCAGCTACGACCCCATCAAGGCGCTTGAGCAGGAGTGGTGCGAATACCTGGGCGTACCGCACGCGAAGGCGCAGTGCAACGGGACGAGCGCCCTGTTCTCGATGTTCTTCGCGCTGAACCTGCCGCCGGGCAGCGAGATTCTGGTGCCGAGCTACACCTTCTTCGCCACGATCATGCCGATGCGCTTTTTCGGGCTGGTGCCGGTGTTTGTGGACATCAACCCGCGCACGCTGAACTTTGACCTTGAGGACGCGAAGAAGCGGCTGACAAAGAACACGAAGGCGGTGCTTCCGGTGCACTGGATCGGCCTGCCCGCCGACATGGATTACATATCAGAGTGGGCGGCGGAAAAGGGGTTGATCGTTCTGGAGGATTCGGCGCACGCCCACGGTGCGAAGCTGAAGGACAAGCCCATGGGCTCCTGGGGCCGCATGGCCATCTTCAGCTACCAGATGAGCAAGCCGCTGTCCGCCATCGAGGGCGGCATGAACACCTTCCAGCTCAAGGAGGACTTCGAGCGGGCCACGGCCATCGGCCACTACGACATGCCGGGCATGGACGAGGGCAGCCCCTACTTCGCCTACAAGGGATCGGGGCTGGGGGTGAAGTTCCGGATGCACCCCTTCTCCGCGGCGCTGGCGCGGTGCCAGATGAAGGGGCTGGAGGAGCGGAACAACACGGGCGCGGCGCAGGTGCGGCGGCTGAACGACCGGCTTTTGCAGCTTCCGGGCCTGTACGAGCAGAACAGCGGCCGCAAGGACATGCAGCGGCTGTATTACGCGTGGAACATGTTATTCGTGGACGAGAAGGAGGCGGGCGCGACGCGGAACGCGCTGGTGGACGCGCTGAAGGCGGAGGGCGTGAGGGCCGACGCGCTGTACTACAAACCGCAGCACGAGATGAAGGCGTACACCGAGGCGGAATGGTGGCACCACACGCCCGAGATTCCGGACCTGCCGGGCACCATGCTGGCGAACGCGTCGTGCATCGCCCTGCCGTACTTCACGGAGGACGCGCCGGAGCTGGTGGAACAGTACGGGGCGGCCTTTGAGAAGGTCTGGGCGCACCGGAAAGAGCTGGCCTGAAACCTGAGACAAGGGAGAGCATGAGCATGGGTTCAAGTAGAATCATGGCGGCGGGCCTTCTCGCCCTTTCGCTGCTTGCCGGAACCGCCTTTGCCGACGCGCAGCCGTGGCCGCTGGCGGTGCGGCTGATGAGCTACGGCAAATACCAGGACGCGGCGTGGGCGCATTTGCAGTCCATCGGCGTGAAGCACATTTTCCTGCCCGTGCCCGCGCCCGCGGACACGGAAGCAACCATGAAGAAGCTGAAGGACCACGGGCTGGACGCGCCGGT
This sequence comes from Candidatus Hydrogenedentales bacterium, assembly GCA_041859375.1. Taxonomy (GTDB): domain Bacteria; phylum Hydrogenedentota; class Hydrogenedentia; order Hydrogenedentales; family CAITNO01; genus JBHEKP01. The sequence continues at coordinate 2,857 of JBHEKP010000113.1, forward strand.
GGTGCGGGGAAGCGCGGAACTGTCCAAGGACAGCTTTGTGGCGGACATCACGGCGCAACTGGACGTGTGCGCGAAAATGGGCGTGAAATACATGTTCCTTTCCGCCAAGCGCGAAGGCGTGGCCCTTGAGGAGGCCCATGCGCGACTGCGCGCGGCGGGTGACGCGGCGAAGGCAAAAGGCGTCACAATCACGCTGGAGACGCACCCCGACCTCGGCACGAACGGCGACGTGCAGGTCCAGACCATGAAGGCGGTGAACCACCCGAACGTGCGGGTGAACTTCGACACGGCCAACATCACCTACTACAACAAGAACACATCGGCGGTGGCGGAATTAAAAAAGAGCCTCACGCTGGTGGGCACGGTGGAGTTCAAGGACCACAACGGCGAATTCGAGACGTGGAACTTCCCGGTGTTGGGGCAGGGCGTGGTGGATTTTCCCGCGATTGTGAAACTGCTCCGCGACAACAAGTACGCGGGGCCGGTGACCCTTGAGTTTGAGGGGGTCAAGGGCACGGAGCTGAACGAGGAGCAGACGAAACAGGCCATCGCCGACACGGTGGCCTACGCGCGCTCCCTGAAATGCTTTGACTGAACGACCGGGGATTGGATGGTTTCATGAACGGACTTGGCGGCGGTCTCGCGTTTCCGGATTACCTGATGATATCCGGCTATTTCGTCATCATGCTGGGCATCGGCGCGTACTTCTATTCGCGCATGAAGCGTATGAAGGACTATTTCAGCGGCGGCAACACCATCCCGTGGTGGCTGAGCGGCGCGTCCTTCTACATGAGCAGCTTCAGCGTGGCGGCCTTCGTGTTCTACCCGTCGCTGTGCTACCGCTTCGGCTGGGTGGGCGTTACCCTGCTGTGGGTGGCGGTGCCCGCGACGCTCTTCGGCATCATGTTCTTCGCGGTGCGCTGGCGGCGCATCCGTGTGGACAGCCCGGTGGAATACCTTGAGCAGCGCTACAGCCCGCTGCTGCGGCAGTTGTTCGCATGGCAGGGCGTCCCGGTGAAGATCGTGGACGACGGCATCAAGCTCTTCGCCACGGGCACCTTCATCTCCGTCTGCGCGGGAATTGACATCAAGTGGAGCATTCTGGGGGCGGGGCTGATCATTCTGGTGTACACCTTCATGGGCGGCCTCTGGGCGGTGGCGGTGACGGACTTCATCCAGTTTGTGGTGCTCACCGCGGCAATCGTGGTTATTTTGCCGCTGTCCATCGCACGGGCGGGCGGCATTCCGGAGATTATCAACAACGTCCCGGCGGGCTTTTTCCGTCCCACCACGGAGGAGTTCGGCTGGTCCTATGTGATCCCGCTGGTGCTTCTCTACGCGCTGGCGTGGAGCAGCATCAACTGGTCGCTAATCCAGAAATATTACTGCGTGCCGAAGGAGTCGGACGCGAAAAAGGTCGGCTGGATGGTGGTGGTGCTGTATCTTGCGGGCCCGCCGATGATGTTCTTCCCCGCCATCGCGGCGACACAGTTCATCCCGCAGCTTGAGGACGCGGGCAAAATCTACCCGCTGCTGTGCACGCAGCTGCTGCCCGGCGGCATGCTCGGCCTGGCCGTGGCGGCAATGTTCGCGGCCACCATGTCCACGCTGAGCGGCGACTACAACGTGTGCGCGAGCGTGCTCACCAACGACGTGTACAAGCGCCTGTTCCGGCCGAACGCCTCGCAGCACGAGCTGGTGCGGGTGGGGCGCGTCATGACGCTGGTGGTGGGGCTCATCGCGCTGGCCACCGGGTTTCTCATGTCGCGTGGCAAGGCGGAGGATCTTTTCCGCATCATGGTGACCCTCTTCGGCGTGGCGACGGCTCCGGTGGCGGTGCCCATGCTGCTGGGACTCACGGCAAAGCGGTACACGAACGCCTCCGCCATCGCTGGATTTTTCGCCGGGACGGCGGTGGGGCTTGCGCTTTTCGCGCTGTCGCGGGTTAAGCAGGAGTTCGGTTTTGCGGGCATCGCCTGGGTGCCGGAGAAGGAGGATTTGGTGTTCTTCGGCTTCGCCATGAAGCTGGAGATTGTGATGTTCCTGGGCACGGCGCTGGTGACCTTTGTGGTCATGCGGGTCGGGAGCCTGCTTTCCCCCGCGACACCGGAGGCCTCCGCCAGAACGGAGGAACTGTTTGCGCGGCTGGAGGCGCCCATCGGTTCGCTGGCGGCGGACACGGACAAGGAGGCCGGACACCCCATCTCCCCCTTCGGGGTGGTGGGCATTTCCATCTGCCTTGTGGGGCTGCTGCTGTTGTCGGTGGTGCCCTGGGTGGGCGGCGGGATGGTGCTGGCGATTGATCTGGCGCTGGCGGTGACACTGGCGGTGGCGGGCGGGGCGATGTACCGCGTGAGCCGCGGGTGAGAAGAGGGCAAACCACGGTACACACGGAAAAAAGACGAGAAGAAAGGACAGAGTGAACAACCGGGCATAAACACAGGCAGCGCTTATGAGACTCATAGGCCCTGGGGGAACCTGGAATTTTTAATCCGATTGTCAAGGAGCTGAACCCACCCCGTTCACCATTTCTCAAGGACGATTCTGATTGTTACCCTACGTCCCCGTCCAAGTCGTGTGTTTATGGGAACTCCCTGTTGACAGAGACCGTATTTCTGTATTCATTCTCAAGCCTTGACATCCCGAAAGGTTTTGCGCAATAATTTGTTTGATGTCTAACGGTATGATGTCTATCGTTAGTCTCGATTAAGCCAACCAAGGGAGATTGCGTCATGGAAAGAGTGCTGCTTTCAGCGTTCCTCATAGTGTGTTCTGCGTCAACAGCCATCGCGAAGGATGACATCAATGTGTACTTGAGCGGCGCAAAGTATGACGACGGCATCAATGCCTATACCGGGAATGCAAGCGAGACCCCACACAGGCAGGCGGACCTGTTTGCCCTAGCCACACTGCAGTTTATAAATGGGGTGGAGGATTTCGCGCAGGGGTTGTACCGTTTTGGCTTCAGGCCCGACAGCATAAAATTGCTTCGTTTTATTGTTCCCATCCCGCTCATCCCCATTTCCAAGAACGAAAATCCACAGATTGTCCGCCCAGAAGATCTCGCACGACTTGTCCAGAACTGGCATGACGCCCTGGACAAAACAGCAAAGACGCTGGCTGACATGAATGGTGAAGATTTCAAGGTCCGGCTCAATCTTGGCCGGGTCGCATTGGATATCAATTGCGATGGACACGTGGATGAAAATGAGAATCTGCTGCAGCTGTGCAGTCTGTGGTTTGGCAGTGCTGAAGGGGCCGGCCCGACAGCGGACTTCAGCATAAATTGTGATCTGGCGGACGCCCTCTGGCTGCGTGGGTATTGCCATTTGCTTATGGGCCTGCAGGACATCCTTCAGGCGCATGATTGGAAAGGACTCTATTCCAAGTGCGCCCACGCACTGTTCGAGTCGCCCGACAGGGCGGCACTCTCCCCCTATGCCCGGCCAAACGAAGATAATTCATGGAACTACATCAGTGATTTTGTGCTGCTTCTTCACGAATTTCACCTGGAATTGGCGCGTCCAGAAAAATATCAGCAAGCGCGTGACCGGTTTTTTAAAGTGATACACCTTAGTCGTGCCTTCTGGGAGACCGTTGACAAGGAAACGGACGATGATTGTGAATGGATTCCCAATGTCAGACAGACCTCGGCATCAGGCACCAAGGTGACCCCTGAAATGGTTGATGGCTGGAAACTCTTCCTCAACGAAATGGAGTTAATCCTTAAAGGCGATAGACTGATTCCCCATTTCCGCATGCAGAAAGAATATGGAATCAATTTGGCGAAAGTGATGGAACATCCCTGCGCATTGGACCTCGTGGAGTGGACAACCGGCCTTGCCGTTGCGCCCTATCTCGAAAAAGGAGAAATCACCGATCCGAGCAACTGGAAAAGGTTTACCCAAGCATTTTCGGGAAACTTCATGCGCACAGCGGTTTGGTTCAATTAACAGCGCGCTCCTGACTTGAACTGGCAGTGGAATCAATCATGTCTTTCATTTCGCAAAGGGAGCAGGGCCCCAGTTGCGATTCTGGCACCATTCTTCCCTCTTTGCTTGCAAAGTTGCGAATAGCCATTTTGTCCTGAGGACGGGTAGCTTAGTTGGCAGCGCATCGTAAGCCCACAGAGTAAAATTTTCCGCGGGTTTTTATTTTTCGGGGGACCACTCCCCCGTGCCACCCGCGGGGAGGGACAGTTCCTTTGTCTGGTTGCGCCATTGGAGGATGCAGGGGTTGCCTAGCCGGGAAGTTACGCGGACGGAAACGAGCGCGCCCTTCTGCCAGGTGATGTCCACGTCAAAACCGCCGCGCGCGCGCAGGCCGGTGATCTTTCCATCAGGCCAGACGGAGGGCAGGGCGGGAAGAAGTTGCAACGATCCCGTGTGGGACTGAAGCAGCATTTCCGCGATGCCCGCCGTGGCCCCGAAGTTTCCGTCGATCTGGAAGGGCGGATGGGCGTCGAACAGGTTGGCGTAGATGCCGCCGTGGCCCATGTTCTTCTCCCCCGTCTCGACAAGGTTGAGCATGTTGCCCAGCATTTTGTGGGCGTGATCGCCGTCGCCCAGGCGCGCCCAAAGGTTGACCTTCCAGGCCATGGACCAGCCGGTGCCGCCGTCGCCCCGGTACAGGAGGGACTGCCGGGCGGCGTTGAAGAGATCGGGCGTGGCGGGGGTGATTTCCGAACCGGGATGAAGCGCCCAGAGGTGGGACACGTGGCGGTGATCGTTTTTGGGGTTGTCCTTGTCCTCCAGCCATTCCTGCAACTGTCCGTGCCGCCCGATTGTGTCGGGAACGATGCGGGCGCGCAGGGCGGCGAGGCGTTCGCGGAATTCGGCGTCCACG
>JBHEKP010000116.1:0-2614 GCA_041859375.1 Candidatus Hydrogenedentales bacterium
CCAAGGACTGGATTGACGAGCCCTTCAACCGCCCCGTTTCCTGGGACATCGGCGGGCGGCGCATTCCCATCGCCCCGCTGCTCAGCTTCTGGACCGAGAAGGGCAGCGACGATCTCGGCTGGGAGGTCGCGGCGTGGATGAAGTACAACTACTCGCAGGATCTGTCGTTCCTGCTGTATGGCAGCTACCTGTGGGCCGGTGACGGGCTCACGGACGGCGCGTTCATCCAGTTCAACGGCACACAGTTCAACGGCGGCACGGACGACGACGATGCGGCCTATGTCTTCTTCATGGCGCTGCTGAAATTCTGAGGCGGGGAACTTTTTCCGCCCCTTTGACAATACATGCGCATGTTTTACGGGCCGCCCGGCAGCACACCGGGCGGCCCGGTTGTCAGTGGAGAAAACACGGAGCGCAGCGCATGAACAGACGCGATTTTTTCCGCAGCGCCGGGACCGGCGCGCTTGGGATGATGCTGGCCCGTTCCGCGGGTGCGGCGGAAGGCGGACGCCTTTCCGGGCTTTCCGGGGCGGGGGAGCGTTTTTCCTTCGGCGTCTGCGCCGACCCGCAGGTGGGCCATGCGGACGATCCCAACCCCGTGGCGTCGAACGCCCGGCGCACCCTGCGGCTGGCGGTGGACGAGCTGAACCGGCGGGATTCGCCGCCGTTGTTCACCGTGTTCCTGGGTGATTTGGTGAACGTGTTTGACGACGCGTCCGTCGCCAATTTTGAGGACTGCATCGCCGGATTGAAGTCGCAGGCCGTGCTGGTCCACGGCAACCATGACACGCGCCCCCCCTATGACGGGTTCAAGGCGCTCATGGGGCGGGTGTGCGGATTCCAGGATCTTTGGTGGTCCTTTGACGCGGGCCGGTGGCATTTTGTCGTGCTGCCGTGCAACCTCGGCCACGGCGGCGCGGCTGCGGAGGCCGCCGAAAAGGAAATGCTTGCCTGGCTGGAGCGGGACCTCGCGGACAACGCCGCAAGGCCGACGATGGTCTTCGAGCACTTCCATGCGCTGCCCCAGGGGCTCACCCAGCTGGAATGGTACAACTTTCCCATGGACCTGCGGGTCCGCATCATGTCCCTGCTGACCCGCCACGGGAATGTGCGCTGGTATTTCAACGGCCATGTGCACAACGGGTTGAAGGCTTCGGTGAAAACATCGTGGCGTTACCGGGGAATCAATTTCATCAACGCGCCGACCATCATCCAGTCGCGCAATTTTGGGGAGGAGTACGGGGGGTTCGTCTCCGGGCTTGAGACGGGCGGCTATTATCTGGTGGTGGAGGTGGACGGGGAACAGGTCCGCCTGACCGGACGGCTCGCGGGATTGGACAGGGATTGGGCCTATCCGGACACATTCACCGAATTCCGGGACGAACTGGAACCCCGCTGGTTTACACGCGGCGCGGCGCTGCCCGCGTCGGCCGCCCTTGTGAACGGGGATTTTTCCGACGGCCTGAAGGGCTGGTCCGCATGTTACCGCTACAAGGCGGATGTCAGCCCCGGCTTTGGCTGGGAGGCGGAGGAAAAGGGGGGGCGGGCCGCCGCGCGGCTCTTCACCCGGACCGTTGAGCCGGTGTTTTGGGCGAACGACGAACTGACGGAAATTTACCAGACCGTTGCCGCGCCGCAGGGGGGAACACTGCTCCGCACCGCCTATTACCTTGGCAAAGTGCCTGATAACGGGGGAGGATACATCCGGCTCAGCGCCATGCGGGGGGATGAGTTTGTGTGCAGTGTGATGTTCCGCTGGGGCGTGCGGTTTGAGCGCGACGCGGACATTCTGGTCCGCCAGTTCGCCTACGGCTGGCATGGAAAGGCGCTGGGCTGGAAACATCTCCAGGAACTGGGGGAACAGCGGAAGGGCCTTTTTCTGGCGCTTCCCGAAACGCCGGGGCGCTGGCATGAACTGGAGGCCGACATCCCCGCGCTTTACAACCAGGCGGTGGGGCGGGCGGACGCCTTTGCGGGGCTTGGCGTGACGAAATACACGGTTTCACTGGGCACCTGGGTCACCAGCGCGCGCGATGCGGAAAGCACGGCCTGGTTCGGCGGTGCCGCCCTTGAAGGGGCAGGCGGCGGAATGACGGCGGTGAACGGCGCGCCGCTGCCTGTGGACGGCTCGGTCTTCAAGACGGATTTTGGCCGGGCGCTGGCCGAACGGGTGGAAAAACAGGAGGCCAGGAAGGCGAAGCGCAAGGGCGGGTGACGCGCGGCACGGGTCGGGAAACCCGCCGCACCGGCCTGTGGTATACTTGCCGCAATGCGCGAACCTTCCAAGACGGCGCTTTTTCAATCCGGTCGGCCTGATAAATGAAGAAAAAGATTCAAATTGTCGCGGGCATCCTCCTGGGGGTGTTTCTGGTTTGGTGGCTTTTCAAGGACACCAACTGGTCCGCGGTTTGGGGGGCCGTGCGGGGGGCGCATCCGGGATGGCTGGCGCTTTCCGGGGGGCTGGTGTTTCTCTCCTTTTTTGTGCGCATTGTGCGCTGGCGTCACGTGGTGCCCTTCGGCGGAAACGTCACATATGCGCGCCTGTTCAACGCCACGCAGATAGGGTTCCTCGCCAACTTCGTGCTGCCCGCGCGGCTCGGCGAGCCGATACGCG
>JBHEKP010000251.1:0-11023 GCA_041859375.1 Candidatus Hydrogenedentales bacterium
TTCGGCTGGGGCGACATGTCGGGGCACGAGGTGCACGTGTACGACGACACGGGGCGCGAGGTGCCGGACTTCAACGCGCCGCGCGTGGTGGGGGACAACGCCGCCTGGACCGAGCTGCGCATCGCCGAGGACTGGTCCGCCGCGATTGTGCGGGGGACGCCCTAGCGCGGTTGCGCCGGAGCGGGCGGAGAACCGTGCATGGCGGACATGTCAGCGTCTGCGGCAGGCGCAGGCTGACGGCATGCCGTCAACCAGGGTGCCTTCCGGAAAGGACAGCTCGATGTCCCCGTCCCGCAGCGGGGGATTTATCCTGAGCGCCGCGCGGTCAACCGCAATTTCATAACGCCTTTGCGGGATGGTGGAAACGCAAAGGGCCAGGGCGCGGATTTCACGCGCGCTTCTGCCCTCCGCGCGCCATTTTTCGCGGGCGGCGTTTAATGCCGCACAGTCAATGTAATTCAGCGACACGCGGACATGAAGGGGGATTTGGGCGCCGGTGGCCGCGTCCTCCCCGATGTCTTCAAACACGACACTGAAGATCACCTCCCTGGCATCCTCCCATGCGCCCAGGCCGGGAACCGCCGCCCATGCCTCCTCGGTGAAATCCCATAGGCGGTTCACGTTGTCAATGCGCCGGACAAAGCCCTGTTCATCCACATAAATGTCCAGGCAGGCCTTGGCACGGTTGTCCACTTCCGGGGGGACGGGGATTTCATGGGTCAACACAACACACTTGTCCCCGTCCCAGATTTTTGTCTTTCCCGGAGTCCGCAGGAATTCGTCCAGCGGAAGCCCCAGCGACAGTACCACCCCACTTTTGATGTACAACACGCTCCAAGTGACGCTGCCCACTTTTTCCCAAAGCTGCCGCGGCGTGGGGGCATGCATGGCTTGATTTACGACAAGCGAATCATCACCCAGCACCCCCCTTTTGTGCATTTTGCCAAGCGTGTGCCCTGGTTCCCCAATCGCCATCAGTTGCCGCCATTGGCCGCCCACGCAAGAAACTGAGCCAATTACAAAGGCCTGGTTGGAAGGAAACCTTTTGTTCCTTATGACAAACCAGACGCACGAAAGCGCTTTTTTCCACGCAGGCAGCGCCGGATCCACAAGCGCTTCCGTGACGAACTCGCTGGTTACAAAAAAATCCTCCCCCCTTGATCGGTATGTGGTTTTCAGGGAGTTTGTTGTTGTGCTTCCGTCATCATGGTGCACGGTTTCATTGGCTGTGTACCCCATTTCGAGGGACTCAAAGTGGAGCCGTTTCAGAATGAGATCAATGAGCGTCTTTTCGTCCATTGTCATGACACGCCGCGCCTCACAGTTTTCCGCAGAGGGCGATGATTTCGTCGAAGCGGCGGGAGGTGAGCAGTCCGGGGTAGGGGTTGAGGACGCCCCCGCCGATGTTCCGCCAGGCGGTCCAGATGGAGGCGGGGGGCGCGGCGAGTTCGAGTTGGCGGGAGACAAGCGCCTTTTCGGCGCGGAGGAACCCGGCGCGGGTGTCCGCGTCCCATGCGGGCATGTCCTTTGCCAGCAGGGCGAGGCGGCTGATGATGGCGTCGCAGAAGCGTTTGCCGTCGGCGGCGTTGGCGAATTTTTTCGGGTCGCGCCCGCCGACGCCCTGGTGGGGCTCCTCTCCGAGCCTGTCCAGGGCCACGGTGTCCGGGAAAAGGTGCATCATGATGGAGGTTTCGAAGAAGGCGGCATGATCGCCGTGGTAGCCCTCGTCGAGGGCGAGGAAGTATTCGGGCGTGCCTAGGACGGGGATGCCGAGCCGTTCGGACATGTCCACGGCGGCCTTGCGCACGGCAATCTGCTGTCCCGCGCCGTAGTGGCCGGTGAGCATGACGACGGCCTTGAAGCCCTGGCGGGCGGCCTCGGAGCAGAGCGCCTCCAGCCAGGGGCGGAGCAGGCCGGAGCTGCGGGAGTCCTCGGGTTCTAGCACGAAGGTGTGGGGCTCGTCGAGGCCGCCCACGCCGCCGTAGACCGCCGGGTGGACCAGCCCGCCGGACTGGCGCGCGGCGCGGACGCAGAGTTCGTGCGCTTTTAGGGCGTCCACGCCGGTGACGTTGTGGACGCCGTGCCATTCCACGGTGCCGAGGGGGATGAAGAGGGTGGGGCATTTGGCCATGGCGGCCTCCACCTCGCGGGGTTTCAGGTGTTCGATGCGCACTTCCATGGGATCCCCTTTCGTTTCCGCCGGGGCTGACCAGGCCAGCAATGCGATGAATGCCGCCAATGGAACGGCCAGATGTCTGATAGTCATGGCGTGTCTCCCGTGCCCGGTGAAGCGGGGCTGGTTGTCCGGCAAAAGTGTAGCGGTTTTGCGGGTGCGAATGTCTCATTCTGAAGCGGGGCGTTTCAGGATGGGACAGGGAAAACACAGGAGACGGGGACTGCCCGGAGAAATGAAAACCGGGGCGAATTTTACAAGTCTTTTTCCGGCAATTGGTTAAGAGACGGCGTGGATTTCGGCGCGGCGATGGCACGGGGGTTGCAAAGATATTGGCATGAGACACGGCGGCTCCGGGAGCCGCGGGAAAAATTGAAAAAGCATCCGCCGCCGGAGGGCGGCGGCGAAAGAAAAGGAGGACAACGACCATGGCAACCTTTTATTGGGAACCCTTCCAGGGCCTTGACGCGGTGCGCCGCGAGATGGAGCGCGTTTTTGACCAGTTCGATCCGCAGCGGAAGCTGTGGAACCGGGTTCCGTTCCTTCCCGGGGCGGCTGGGCGCATCAGCCCGCTGATCAACCTGTCGGAGGACAAGGACAGCATCCGCGTGGAGATGCTCGCCCCCGGACTGGACCCCGGCAGCATTGACGTGTCGGTGCTGCGCGACCAGTTGCGCGTGTCCGGCGTGAAGAGCCCGCTGACGAAGGAGATCAAGCCCGAGGCCTTCCACCGCAGCGAGCGCGGCTCCGGCAGCTTCACCCGCGTGATTGCGCTGCCGGCCGAAGTGGACGGCGACAAGGTGAAGGCGGAGTACAAGAACGGCCTGCTGCTGCTGACGCTTCCGAAGCACGAGCAGGCGAAGCCCCGGCAGATCACGGTGAGCGTGGACTGACGGGCGGAACGGCAATGAACCAGGAAAACAGCAACAACCCATCCAGAATGGAGGATGCGAAAATGAAAGAGAACACAATTCCGGCGAACACCGAGCAGAAGGCCCCCGACACCCGGGAGGATTCGCGGACGATCACCCCGCCGGTGGACATCTTTGAGACGGGCGACGCCCTGGTGGTTGTGGCGGACCTGCCCGGCGTGGAGAAGGAGGGCATCGAGGTGGGGGTGGACAAGAACGTGCTCACCCTCAAGGCGACGCCCCGGCACCAGTTGACCGAGGGGCTGTCCTCGCAGGAGTTCCGGCTGCTGCCCTACTTCCGCCAGTTCCAGCTGAGCGACGAGGTGGATCAGGAAAAGATCCGCGCGGAGATGAAGTACGGCGTGCTGACCATCCATCTGCCGAAGGTGGCGGCAAAGCAGCCCAGGAAGATCGAGGTGGCCGTTTCGTAGCGGTGCCGGTTCCCATAGACTGCCGGGGCGGGCGCATGGCGCGTCCGCCCCGCCGTTATTTTTTGGGGGCGGCGCGGCGCACCGGACGGGAATAGGCCAGCCGCCAGCCCAGGAATCCGAGAACAACAAGGGCCGCGACCAATCCCGCCGCCAGCAGCAACCCCTTGGCGGAAGGTGCGGCGGACTTGGCGGGGTCGTGGCGCTCCGTGCCGGTGGCGGGGGCGTTCCCGCCGGATTCGGGGGTGGTTTTGTCCGCTGGGGACGTAACCGGCATGGCCGGGTCGGGGGCGCTGGAAAGGGTGTCTACGCCAGAAGTGGTTGAACCAACAGAGCTTTCGGCGGCGTTGGCTGTTGCCCCAGGCGGAGTCATCGGTTTCCCTGCTTTGCCCGGCGCTGAAGGGGTGAGGTCGGGGCGGTGGCCGGACAGGTCGGGCATGTCCGGGCGATCAAAGGGCGTTTTTGCCGTGTTTGCGGCGGAAACCGCCGTTTCGGCGGGTTTTTCGGTGCCCGCCGTGGATGCGATGGCGTTGGATTGGGGACGGTTTGAGCCTGTGGCACCACCGGGGGGGGCGATTGAGGTTCCCGTGGAGGGGGAGACGGTCTTTTTTGGGGTCACTATCACAGTGCGCGTGACGGTCATGGTCTGGTTGCCGTCAACACTGTCAGCGGCGTAGGTGACGGTGTAGGTGCCGGGGGTGGCGGTGTCCACCGTCCCGGTGACGCGCACCTTGGCGCTCACATCGTTGTTGGCCCCGTCCAGGGCGGTGTAGCCCGGTTCCACCCAGGGCTGGCCCTCTTCAATGCGCATGGGGTTGCCGCCGGACAGGGTGATTTGCGGCGGTTTCGGCGCGGGACCGCGCAGTTCGGTGACCACGGGCGGGGCGTAATTGGCGCCGCCCATGAGCCGGTATTCCAGCGCGCCGTGTATATATTGTGCGCCGCCCGCGTCCTCCGGGGGCAGCAGCGTGTAGGAAAAACTGTATGGAAAGCGGTCGGGCGGGGTGACCCAGGCGAATTCGAGGCGGCCCTGGGTGCCGGGGCCGGGTGCGATGTCGGGAGGCGCGCCGCTTAGTCCGCCCACCGATTCCATGGACCAGCCGGAGGGGATGGTCTCGCGCAGGCCCATGGCGAGCAGTTGGCCGGAACCCGCAGCCTGGACAACCACAACCACCTCCAGCGTCTGGCCGGGATCAAAGGAGGGGGGATGCTCCCGGGACATGGACAAGCCGAGGGGGTTGACCCCCCCCGTGGCATCCTGGGCTTGGGCGGAATGGGTCAAAAAAAGCAGTGCCACCCCGAAAAGCAGGACCAGAAGGCCCGTTTTTCGGAAAACAGAAGGGGTTCGACTGTTTGCTGAAGGGCGCATAACATCCTTTCCATGGGCGTTTTCCCAGTATAACGCATAAACCGGCGTCCTTGTATACTCCCATTTTTTTGATGCCTGGGCGATTTTTCCGGGGGGGTAATCGGTGGAACCAAAGCGTAAAAAAGGCTTGACAGGGGGGGGAGTTGGTGCTATTGTATAAAAAGAGTGCAGGCAATGGTACGTTGTGATGATTCCGTGTGTTCACCCAAAACACAGGATTTTTTCATCACATAAGTGTTTAAAGGTACGCTATGACCGTCGTGAACGCCATAGGAATTGGTTGTGTCCCCAGGCAACATGCCTTCGCTATAGATACCCCTTCCTGTTTTCCCCGGTTTCAACCAGTACAAGGTGACAAGCAATGAAAACCAGGCATTTGATCCCCACACTTTTGGTGCTTGGCGCGGCGCTCATGGCCGCGACCATGGCATCGGCCACAGTCTTTGTGGACCCCACGGCCCCCGGCAGCCAGGACGGCTCGTCATGGGTGAACGCGTTCCATACGCTTCAGCCCGCCATTGACGCATCCGCCGCGGGCGGCGGTGATGTCTGGGTCGCGGGCGGTCCGGCGGGCAGCCCGATTGTGTACGGTGAAAACCGCGCTGAATCATGGGGCAATCCGGCCAGCGTCACCGGCTCGCTGGTGATGAAGGACAACGTTGCCATGTACGGCGGCTTTGAGGGCTACCGGAGCGGCGCGGGAAAACAGGAAACGGCGCTCAACCAGCGCGCGCTTGCGTTGAACGTGGCCGTCATCAGCGGTGCCACATCACGCGGCGGCAGCGCGGCGTACCATGTGGTGGTGTTTGGCCGGAACGGCATGCCCACCTTCGGCGCGACCCTTGACGGCTTCACCATCACGGGCGGCAACGCGGCGGGCGTTTCGGGCGACTACCACACCTGGCGCGGCGGCGGCATCTACAACTGGGGATCCCAGCCGAACATTCAGAACTGCGTCATCATCGGCAACACGGCGGCGGTGAGCGGCGGCGGCATTGCGAACGAGACCGGTGCGGGCCAGGAGGCCAACGCCAGCATCGCGAACTGCGTTGTGGTGAACAACACCGCGGGCCGCGCGGCGGACGACTATCTTGCCGGCAACCCGGTTCCGGTGCGCGGCGGCGGCGGCATCTTCAATGACATGGCCACGCCGAACCTGTGGCATGTGACCGTGCTGTCCAACGCCATCGGCAACCCCGCCTACACGACTTTCGGCGCCGCCAGCGGCGGTGTCTACACTTGGGACCACAATCTGGCCCTGGTTTCTTCCATTGTTTGGAGCAACGGCACCAGCGGCCAGCTTGACCAGCCCGCCGGCGGCAGTTCCGTTTATGCCATTAGTTACAGCGATGTTGAAGGCGGCGCGCCCGGCACCGGCAACATCAACGTGAACCCGAATCTTGCGGGCGACTACTCGCCGAACGCGGGTTCCCCGGTCATCAACACGGCCCAGCCCGGCCTGAACCCGCCGGTGGATTGCCGGCTGGTGACCCGCCCGGTGGGCGCGGTGGCGGACATGGGCGCGGCGGAGTTCACCGCGAACGGCCCGAACGCGGTGTGCAAGGCGTACACGGTGGTTCTTGACGGTTCCGGCGCCGGTTCCCTGACGGCGGCGGACATCAACAATGGCAGCACGGCGGAAGCGGGCATTTTGTCGCTTGCGGCCGGGCAGACCTCCTTTGACTGCGGCGATCTCGGCGCGAACACGGTCAGCCTGACGGTGACGGACATGCTTGGCCGCACGGCGTCCTGCGACGCCACGGTGACGGTGGAAGACAACGAGGATCCGGTCATCACGGTTTGCGCGACGGATCAGAGCATTGACATGGACGCCGCCTGCGCGGCGCTTGTGCCGGACTTCACGGCGGGCGTGACCGCCACGGACAACTGCGGCGCGACGATCAGCCAGAGCCCGGTTGCGGGCGGCGCGGCGGTGCTCGGCGACACGACCATCACCATCACGGCGACGGACGCGGCGGGCAACACGGACACGTGCACGGCGACGCTCACGGTGAACGACGTGACGGATCCGGTAATCAACGCCTGCGCGCCGGACCAGGTCATCGGTTCAGATGTGAACTGCCAGGCGCAGGTCCCGGACTTCACGGCGACGATAGACGCGGTTGACACGTGCGATGCGACGCCGACGGTGACCCAGTCCCCGGTTGCGGGCACGGTTGTCGGCCTTGGCGACACGACCGTCACCATCACGGTGGCGGACGACGCGGGCAACAGCGCCACGTGCGACGCGACGCTGACGGTGAACGCGACGCCGCCCGCGGCGCCTGCGCTGGCGGCGATCAGCCCCGACACGGGCGCGTCGGCCACGGACTTCATCACGAGCGGCACAGACTTCCAGCTGCTGGGCACCTGCCCGGTGGGTGTGGTGCTTAACGTGCGCCTGGGCCTCGCGCCGGGCGTCTACATCCAGAACTACGATGACATCCCGACGGCGGGCGGCAATTTCCTGATTCCGCTGAACGGCGTGGCGCCCTTCACCTACTACATGCAGTTCCAGTCCGAGAACGCCTGCGGCACCCAGGGCGCGTGGTCGACCGAATATTCGGTGACCATTGACACTGCGGTTCCGACGATCACCGAGTGCGCCCCGGCGCAGACGGTTGAGGCGGACGACGTGACCTGCCTGGGCACCATCCCCGACCTGACCGGCGGCGTGGTCGCCACGGACAACGTGCCCGGCACGCTCACGGTGACGCAGTCCCCGCTTGCGGGTTCGACGGCCGCCATCGGCGACACGACGGTGACCCTGACGGTGGCGGATGTCGCGGGCAACACGGCGACGTGCGACACCATCGTGACGGTTGCCGACACGCCGCCCGCGGCCCCGGCGCTTGTGGCGATGAATCCCGACACGGGCGCGTCCCCGACGGACTTCATCACGAACGCGACGACGTTCCAGCTGCTGGGCACCTGCCCGGCGGATGTGACGCTGAACGCGCAGATCGGCCTCGCGCCGGGCGTGTACATCCAGAACTACAGCGACCTGCCCACGGTGGGCGGCCAGTTCCTGATCCCGCTGAACGGCGTGGCGCCCTTCACCTACTACATGCACTTCCAGGTGAAGAACAACTGCGGCACGCTGAGCGACTGGTCGACCGAGTATGCGGTCACGGTTGACACGACGCTGCCGACGATTGACACCTGCGCCGCCGACCAGACGGTCGCCGCCGACGCCACCTGCACCGAGGGCATCGTGCCCGACTTCACGGCCGGCGTGGTTGCGACGGACAACGTGCCCGGCACGCTCACGGTTGCCCAGTCGCCGCTTGCGGGCACGACGGCGCCGCTTGGCGACACGACGGTGACCATTACGGTGACGGACGTTGCGGGCAACGAGGCGACCTGCACGGCGACGCTGACCGTCGCGGACCAGACCGGCCCCGTGTTCAGCGTCTGCGCGGCTGACCAGCAGCTTGTGCCCGGCCCCGGCTGCACCGGCATCGTGCCCGACATGCAGGCCGAGCCGGTCGCGGCGGACGCCTGCGGCGGCAACGTGGTCATCACGCAGAGCCCGGCCCCCGGCACCAGCTTCACCGGCGCGGTGACGGTGACCTTCACCGCCGAGGACGAGCGCGGCAACACCAGCACCTGCGAGGCGACGGTGTCCCTGGTTGACACCGAAGACCCGGTTGCGGTTTGCCAGGACATCACCATCGGCCTGAGCGACGGCGTGCTTGAGGGTTCCGACATCGACGGCGGCAGCACGGACAACTGCATCGTTGACGAGCTGCTGGTGGACGGTGTTGAGAGCATCACCTACACCTGCGCCGACCTGGGCGATCACACGGTCACCCTGACAGTGCTCGACGCGAACGGCAACAGCGCCACCTGCACCGCCACGGTCACCGTGGAGGACGACGTGGAGCCGGTTGTGACGCTCGTGGGCGACGCGGCGGTCGTGCTTGACAACGGCGACACCTACACCGAGCTTGGCGCGACGGCCGAGGACAACTGCGACGGCACGCTGACCCCGGTCACCGGCGGCGACACGGTCAATGACCGCGTGCCCGGCGTGTACACCGTCACCTACACCGCCACCGACGCCGACGGCAACGTCGGCACCGCGACGCGCACGGTCACCGTGCAGCGCGTGGCCTGCGCCCTGGTGGTCGAGGCGGTCGCCTCCGAGGTGAGCGCGCTGCCCGAAGAGACGGTCACCCTTGAGGTGGCCCTGGGCGCGGCGAACTGCGCCATCGGCGACGTGCACTACGCCTGGAAGAAGGACGACGGGTCCAAGGCCCTCGTTGACGTGCCCGGCTCCGCCGACGCGCCCACCCTGGTCTTCCCGTCGGTCGCGGTCAGCGACTCCGGCGTGTACCAGTGCGAGGTGTCCGACGACATGTACGCGGTGCTCTCCCCCGAGATCACCCTTACGGTTGACCCGGGCGTGCCCGCCGCGGGCATCGCCGGCCTTGGCCTCGCGGCCCTCGCCGCCGCCCTCACGGGCGCGCGCGCGCTGCGCCGCCGTAAATAAGTTCCCCCTTGCCCGGGGGTGCCGCAGCCAACGCGGCACCCCCGGTCATACCTGACAGATGGCGGCTGCCGGCCACACACCGGCAGCCGTCTCAAATTTGCGCGGGCGTGTTGTGGACGGTATGGACGGGGTGGACGGGGTGGACGGGGTGGACGGGCGAACACCCCTCCAAATCCCCCGTCAAGAGGGGGGCTGAAGCGGGGGTGTCGTGGATGTCGCGGGTCCGTGAAACCCGCGCCAAACGGGCCTGTCTTTGACTTTTCACCGGTCCGCGCGGTAGAATACGCCTTCTGCACGGGGCGGCCCTGGCCGCCCATTCCCTCCAGTGGACGGGTAGCTCAGTTGGTAGAGCATCGGACTTTTAATCCGGTGGTCGCGGGTTCGAGCCCCGCCCCGTTCACCATTTTTGAAATTGCCCCGCGTTGTCCCGCCCCGTCTTTATTGGGCAAAATGGAAATATTGCCATTTGTACCACTTACACCCCTAACAATACCGGAATTGCCAATTGTTGCCCCTGAATTGCCCGGAATGTCTGAAACAGGGGCAACATTTGGGGCAACATAATTGACCACCTTTTCCGCCTGTTGCGGGTTCACCGTTGCGCCGGTGTTCGGAAGTCTGTCCACCGCGCCCGCCACGTCCAGCAGTCCCAAATGGGTGTAAACATTCGCCGTCAATGTGGGGGTGCTGTGGCGCATGGCTTTTTGCGTCACTTGCAGGGAAATGCCCGCCTTTGCCAGCAGGGTGCCGAAAGTGTGGCGCAAAGCGTGAATGTCCACCACCCGGCCCGCGCCGTCCTTTTTGGGGATGCCCGCCGCCTTACAGTCCGCGTCAAACGTCCGCGCCATGCTGTGGGGCACGTCAAACAGAGCCGCACCGTCCAGTGCGCCGGGGAACACCGCCACGGACGCGCCAGAATGCCCCACAAGGCGCGAAAGCCGTTCGGCAAGGTAAAGACGCAGTTCCGCCGCCAGTTCACCTTGCAGGGCAATTTGCGCCCCGCGCCGTGCTTTTTCGTTCTTTGCATCAAGGATGAAATGGGGCGGGTCCGCATCGAGCCGGGCCGCGCCGATGGTGATGCTTCGCAGTTCCCCCCACCGCAGGCCGGTGAATGCCGCCGTCTTGTACGCAAGGGAACGGGTCCAGCCGGTGAAGCGCAAGCGGTCCAGGGTCCGGGCGGAAAGTTCCGCGCCCGCCTTGCCCTTGTCCGGCCCCCGGTTAATCTTTGCCGCCTCAAGCATGGGCCGGGTCCGCGCCGCCTCAAACAACCGCGCCAGTTCATCCACGGAAAGCGCCCGCCGGACATGCCGCCGGTCCGCCCGTTCATTGCGCCGTTCAAGATGGGCAAAGGGTGTCTTTGCCAGATAGCCGCGCCGCGCCGCCCATGTCGCAAAGGACTTGAACGCCACAATGAAGTGGTTCGCAACACGCGCCCCGAATCCCTCCGCCGTGATCCACGCATCCAGCCGCGCCCCGTCCATGTCCGCAAGGGTCCGCCAGCCGGTGCCGTCCGCCGCCCGTTCGAGATACCGCATGGTTTCCGCGACATGCCGGGCGCTTCGTTTTTTGTCCGCCATTGCCCGCCCGAATGCCTTTATCACATCCCGCAGGGGTGCCCGCCCGTGGTGTGCGGTTTTTAGTTCAGCC
>JBHEKP010000044.1:0-5253 GCA_041859375.1 Candidatus Hydrogenedentales bacterium
CAACGCGGTGAAGTACAGCCCGAACAACGGCGAGGTGCGGGTGACCGCCACCCAGTCCGACGAGGTGGTGATACGCGTGCAGGACGGGGGCTGCGGGATCGCCTCCGAGCATTTCCCCCGCCTTTTCGAGCGCTTTTACCGCGTGGACAAGGCCCGGAGCCGCACCCTTGGCGGCACGGGGCTGGGCCTTTCCATCGTCTACCACATTGTCACCGCCCACGGCGGCCGGGTCACTGTGGAGAGCACGCCCAACGTGGGCAGCACCTTTACGATCTACCTTCCCGGCAAATTTTCCCAATAATTCCTGTTTTGGGAATTTATCGTTCTCAATTTGGGAATCTTCCCATTCTGAAAACCCATTTCAGCGGGTAACGCCCTTTGGGCGCACTGCATAAACCCTTTCATATGAGTCATATACAATAATTATTATCCTGGGAACATTGTTTGGCACGAGTGTTGCTTATATCAAATTGCCCAAGCGTGACGGGATTCGGAAGGGAAGTCGGGAAGTGGTTTAGTGGAAAGGATCCTTGCCCGACGTCCCGGGGAGGAGATGGAAGCACGCTGGGGCCCGGCGGGGCCGGTCGGAAAGGGCCGCCCCGCCGGGCCGGGCAGGCTGGCGGCAGCGCCCGGCATGAACATTTGCACCGTTTGACTCCGGTGAAGGACTGTTTGGCACAGTGCACCCGGGAGGAAGTGGGAAGCGGCGGCATGGCTCCACATGCCGCCGCTCATTTTTTTGCCCGCGCCCGTGGTACACTGGCCGCCAACCAACCGGACAGGAACGAGCCATGCTTTCCATTGCCGCGCTTATGCTGGGGATTGCCGCCGCCGCGCCGCAGGCCGCCGCCGGGGAGCTGTTTGCGGATCCCCTCTTTTCCCGCGGCTTTCATCTGACCACGGCGAACCATCCCGCACCCGGCGAGGAGCCGGGGTTGCTGCGGCTGCCCGGCGCGCCGGGGGGGACGCCCGCCTGGCGGCTGGCCCAGTGGAGTTCGGCGCACCTGCTGGCCACGGGCGTTTTTGCGGAGGCGGGCGGCGGCCGCTGGGTTGCGGAAACGCCGGGGAAGCGGGTGGTGCTGGCCCGCCCTGCGGGGGGCGGCGTGTCCCTATTCCTCGAGGTGAACGGCGGCGCGGAGTACGGGGGTGGGTTCCGCGCCCTCAACGAGCCGTGGCCGCACCTGCTCATCGAGCAGCGCTTTGGGGAGCCCGTGCGTCCCGCGCAGTTTCCGGGGCTGCGCTTTTCGCTCGAGTTCCGGGTGGACCACTGCCGGCCCGCACCGGGGGTGGAGGCCGCCTGCCTTGATCCGGGCCTGCACACGGCCCAGGTGTCGGCCTATTTCACGGTGAACAACCTGAACCCGGCCAGCGCCGACCACAACGAGATGATCTGGTTCGGCATCCCCCTTTTCGACGCGCGCCGGCCGCTGCCGCCCCCCCATTACGCGGTGGACCGGGGCTCGGAATTTTGCAGCGGCAAGTTCATCTGCACCCTTGACGGGGCGCGCTTCTGGCGGGGCGCAACCGGCGACGGGGGCTGGCGCGGCCTCGACGCGGACCTGTCGCAACTGCTGCGCGAGGCGCTGGCCCTTTCGCAGGGGCACGGATATCTTGCGCGCACGGAATTCGCCGACCTCGCCCTCACCACCTTCAACCTTGGCTGGGAGCTTCCCGGCCCATTTGACGCGGCCATCGAACTGCGCAACCCCTCGCTGCGCGCGCGCTGAGGGGCGCGCCGCCCCCGCCGGCACTTGCCAACGGGTTCCGGTGTTTATACAATAAAGCGGCGGAAAACGCCTTGTTGGCGAGGAGGGCACATGCCGGCGATTGTCACAACAGAACTGACGAAGGTCTTCCGCGAGGTGGGCAAAAAGCCCGTGCATTCGCTGGACCGGCTGAACCTGGAGGTGCCCGAGGGGGAGGTGTACGGGTTTCTGGGCCGGAACGGCGCGGGGAAGACCACCACGATCAAGCTGATCTGCGGCCTGCTGAAGGCGACGTCGGGGGGGGCGCGGATATTCGGCGGCGACGCGCGCCTTCCGGAGTCGCGGCGGCTTGCGGGCTACCTTCCGGAGCAGCCGTATTTCTACGAGTACCTGAGCCCCCGCGAGACGGTGGAGTTTTACGGGCGGCTGCGCGGCCTGGGTCCTGCGGAGCGCCGGGCGCAGTGGGACCGGCTCGCGCCGATGCTTGAGCTGGAGGAGATTGCGGACCGCCGCATCCGGGGCTTTTCCAAGGGGATGCGCCAGCGGGTGGGCTTTGCGGTGGCGCTGGTGGGCGACCCGCCGCTGCTGATTCTTGACGAGCCCATGAGCGGGCTCGATCCGCTGGGCCGCCGCATGATCCGGCAGTTGATTCTGCGGCTGCGCGGCGGGGGAAAGACCATCTTTTTCAGCTCTCATGTTCTCAGCGACGTGGAGGAGCTCTGTGACCGGGTGGGCATCCTGGTGGAGGGGCGGCTGCGCCTGTCGGGGCGGGTCGACGCCCTTCCGGGCCGGCGCACGAAGGAGGTGGAGGTCGTCGCGGCGGGCCTTTCGGCCGAGGCGGTGGCGGGCATCACGGCGGGAGCGTCGGAGCACCGCCGCGCGGGCGACACCGACGTGTTTAACGCGCCCGACCTGGCCACGGCCAACAAAATCGCGGCGGCGGTGGCGGGCACGGGCGGGCAGCTCCTGTCGCTCCAGCCGGTGCGCGAGTCGCTGGAGGAGTACTTTGCGCGGGTGCAGCAGGCCGAGTCGCCCACGCAGAAACCCCGGGGGAACGGGTCATGAGAATGGTCACGGTGGCTGCGAACACCCTGCGCGAGGCGGTGCGGGACAAGGTGCTGTACGTGCTGCTGTTCTTCGCGGCGTCGGCCATACTGGGGTCGAAGGCGCTGGGCTGGATCAGCGTGGGCCAGGACATCAAGATAGTGAAGGACATCTGCCTCGCGTCGCTGTCGGTGTTCGGCGCGCTCATCGCGATATTCACGGGCACGAGCCTGCTCTACAAGGAGATGGACAAGAAGACGCTCTACACGATACTCGCGCAGCCCATGCGCCGCCGCGAGTTTGTGCTGGGCAAGTACCTGGGCCTGGTGGCGCTGCTCGGGCTGGCCACGGCCGCCATGACGGCGGCCTCGGCGGCGTGGGTGCTGGCGCTGGGCGGCGCGCTCACCGTCTCCTTCTTCCAGGCGGCGCTGCTGGTGTACCTCAAGCTCATGGTGGTCACGGCGCTGTCGGTGCTGCTGTCGGCGGTGGCCTCGCCGATTCTCGGGGCGATCATCGTGTTCTGCGCCTACGTGTTCGGCCATGCCACCGGCGTGTTCCTTGATCTGCCCCCGCAGTTTGACGGCACCTTCGCGAAGACGGCGCTGGAGGCGGTCTACTACATCGTTCCCAACCTGGACAACTTCAACATCCAGTCCGAGGCGGCCAACGGCATGCCGGTGTCCTGGGCGTACACGGCGTGGGCGGCGGGGTACGGGGCGGCGTGGACGGCGGTGCTGCTGATTCTGGCCTGCCTCGCCTTCGAGGACAAGGATCTATGAGCGGGGACGGGGCGGAACAGGTCCGGGCGGCGCGGCGGCGGCGCGTTGCGCTGGGGCTGCTCTGCGCGGGCCTCTGTTTCGCGGCGGCGGTGGGCGCGCAGCTTGGCGCGAACCGGACGCGACCGCAGGACCGGGGCGCGGGCCTGCTGTACCTGCCCAACGAAAAACTGCTGAACCACTTCACGGCGGGCCTGAGCCCGGTGATTGCGGACCTCCTGTGGCTGCACTGCGTGCAGTATGTGGCGGTTGAGAACCGGGAGGCCCGCAACTTCACCTGGCTGGAGCACATGGTCTTCACGGTCACGCGGCTGGACCCGTACTTCAGGGACGCCTACCGCTACGGCTCGATATTCCTGACGGCGCTCAAGGCGGACGCGGAGTCCGGCATGAAGCTGCTGGAGCAGGGGATGGTCCGGGTCCCGGGCGCGTGGGAGCTGCCCTACGAGGCGGCGATGGTGCACCTGCTGAACCGGCGCGACGAGGCGGACTCGAAAAAGATGGCCGCCTTTTTCCTCGGCATGAGCGCGGCCACGGGGAACGCGCCCTCGGGCATCGCCCTGCTCGCGGGGCAGCTCCAGAGCGCGCACAACCTGGCCGACATCGAGGAGGCCATGTGGCGCGACATGCTCCGGAGCGGCGACCGGCTGCTGCGCGATCTTGCCGAGCGCAAGCTGAAGGAGATGGAAATCCGCGCCGCCCTGCGCGTGCTCCAGGAGCGCGCGGACCAGTTCAAGGCGGGCGCGGGCAGGCCCCCCGCGCGGGTGGAGGAGCTGGTGTCGGCGGGGCTGTTGCGCGCGGTGCCGCCGGATCCGCTGGGCGGCGGGTATTTCTTCGGCCCGGACGGCACGGCGCTGAACACGACCCTGCTGGACGGCGAGGCGCGCAAGAGCCTCGACCTGATGCGGCGGCGGGTGAAGGCCTTCCAGGAGCGGGAGGGCCGCTTCCCCGTGTCGCTCGACGAGCTGGTGGAAAAGAGGCTGCTTTCAAAAATACCCGCCCATCCCCATCCCGAAAAAACCTGGCAGTACAATCCGGCCACCGGCGAGGTCAACTGAGTTTATTTCAGGGGCACACCACGGTATGGGCACGCTTTCATGCGGCGCTTACAATGCCGCCGCACGTAGATGGACGGGGCGGGGGGTGATAATATCGAGCAAATTTGATCCGAAATGGTTTTTTCGCCGCAAGTGACCGTTTATCATACACTTGGGAGGAATTTTGTCCCCGAGGGGCTACCACCCCTTGATATTGCTTGACTTATGACGAATTTCATGCTATTTTACAGCCGCATTAACAACGGATCTGGCAGGTTACCGGAAACGGCCTGTAAGTCCTTTGGTTTCAAGGTCTCTGGGAAAAGGGGTCCGATGGACCCTCACCGCATCAGGTGATTGAGACCGCAGGTTGTCAGCAGGTGCTGCACCCGAAACCCAGTCCGATGGACCCTCACCGCATCAGGTGATTGAGACCTCGATATCGGCATCCGCCCTGGCCACCATCACCACCAGTCCGATAGACCCTCACCGCATCAGGTGATTGAGACGTCACCCTTGACCACGGCAGCGATGTTCAGATCGGCGGTCCGATGGACCCTCACCGCATCAGGTGATTGAGACCCTCCATCGGGGGTAACCGCCCAGACGTCGACCGCGACGTGTCCGATGGACCCTCACCGCATCAGGTGATTGAGACGGCCACTCCAGCCTTCGCCCCTAAGACGACGA
>JBHEKP010000231.1:0-3526 GCA_041859375.1 Candidatus Hydrogenedentales bacterium
CCCCCGCCGCCGGACAAACGGGCCACCGTGACCGTTGGCGCGCCCCTGCCCAGATCCAGCGCCGTCACCGGCTCCGGCGCGGCGGTCATGCGTCCCGGCAGCGGCTGGAACGCGGTGAGCTGGGCGTTCTGGCGCGGTTCGGGCCATTCCCCCGTCCCGCCCAGCAGGACGCACGCAAACACCAGCCCCGCCAGCGTCATTTCGCGGAGTCCCGCAGCCGCCTGTTGGCCTTTTCCAACTCGTCCAGCACCCACGCGCGGTGGTTGGTGGTGCTCACGTTGACAAAGTCCTCCTGGTAGGGAAAATCGAAGACCCACAGGGCGGCCAGGGGCACCCCCGCCGCCTCGATGGCGGCGATCATCTCCGTGATTTCGGCGCGGGCCTTTTCGGGCCCGCCGTCCTTCTCCGTGTCCGGCGCGCCGAACTCGCCCACAAACAGGGCCTTCCCCGACGCGGCGGAGGCGCGCATGCAGAGTTGCAGCAGTTCCAGATGCGGCGTCACCGGCTGGTCAAAACGCCGATCCTTGTCGAAGGGGTAAAGGTGCACGCTGATGAGGTTGAGCGGGTCGGGCGTCACATCCGCCAGGTTCCTCATAAACTCGTCGCGGCTGTCCTGCGTCCAGGACAACTCCGCGCGCTGGTGCTCCGCCGATCCGCGGGGCATGCTGTGGCCGGAGGTAATCAGCCGGTGCGGATCCGCCCTGCGCACCGCCGCCCCGAACTCGCGGCAGGCCGTGGCAATCATGTCGTGGGTCATGTCGTCGGCGGGACCGCGCGCCGCGCGCGTGCCCAGTTGCGGCACCACTGGGGGGCGGTTGTCCGCCGCATTGGGCAGGTCCGCCGCCAGGCTGTGCTCGTTGCCCAGTTCCCATGCCCAGATTGCGGGCGAGGACGCATACCGGTCAACGACTTCCGCCGTATAGGCGCGCATGAATCCAATGGTCCTGCTTGCCGGATCGCCCCAGGCGCTTCGCGGCTCGTCCATCATGTCCGGCACGCACACATCCAGCCAGAAAAGGCTCGGAATGAGACCGATGCCCCGTTTCTCCGCCGCGCGCACCACAAGGTCCATGCGCCGGAAATACTCCTCCTTGTCCTCCCTGTACAGTTTCCATTCCGACGGCCAGAAGGGGCAGGCCATGAAGCGCGCGAAGGGGACGCCGCGCCGAGACAACTCGTCCAGTCCCTTTTCAATGCTTGCCGGGTCCGGGTTTGCCAGCAGCCGGCTGAAGAGGTCGAAATAGTTCACCCCGATGGCGCGGCAGGGCTTGCCGTCGCGCAGCACAGCCCCCCCCTCGCCCAGGGTGAGCGGCGCAACCACCGCAGCCGGGGATGGCGCCGCCGCACCCTCTGCCTGCGTCGCGGAAAAAACCACAAGGCCCATGAGAAGAAATGACATGGCGGACTCCTTCAACGTCGCGGAAAGCCTGCTGCTGTCTCTTCGTCCCTGCCCGCGCCCCCTACTCCACCACCAGCACATTGTGTATATGAAGCCCGGCAATCTCCGCCGTGAGCACGCCGTCCTTCCAGGTCCATTCAAGGCCCGCCTCGTCGGGGGCGAGGAAGCAGCGCTTCGGCTTTTCCGCCACGGGCAGGGTCACGGTGAAGGGGCCCGTGTCGGGCACGTCCTCGACCATGTGCCGGTTGGGCGACAGGTAGCCGCCCGCCGAACGGTTCACGAACTGGATGAACATGCGCCCGTCTTTCGTGCGCGCCGCCATCTCAATCCACCACGGCCCGCCCACGCGGGCGAGGCCGGGCGCGTCCAGCGCGGCAATCATGTCGCCCAGGAAACGGCGCAGGCCGGGGTAATGGCTCTGGTAATAGTTGCGGAACACGGGACCGTGCAGCGCCACCACGACACCCTTGCCGAATTCATTCCGCGTGGCCGCGATGACGTCGCTCTGGTTGAGTTCCGGCTCCTGCTGGGCGAGCACGCGGGCCAGCTCAACCGCGCCCTTGAGCGCCACGGGCTGGAACGCCGCCGCCGTCTTCACCGCCTGCCCCTGCACCGGCAGCCAGCCGTCCCGGGGCGCGCCCTCCCGTTTTTCCACCCCGGCCAGCTCGCCGTACTGATCCGCCACGAAATCGCCGCAGAGCAGCAGCCGTCCGCCCTTTTCCACATGGGCCCGCAGCGCCGCCTTCACGTTGTCCGGCACCTCCGCCGCCTCGGGCACGATCACCACCGGATACCTGTCCATCCGCTCCAGGAGCGCCTGCTCGTTGAGGATGTCCGCGCTGTACCCGTTCTCCAGCGCGGACTGCATCGCCCCCTCCAGCCCCTGCTTCGCGGCGGCAAAGTTGAAGAGCGGGTCGTTGTGCTTGTAGTAGCTCGTGTCGCTGTGCAGGATGGCGATCTGCGGCAGCGTCTGCGTCTTGTGGCAGTAGGCCTGGCGCTTCCGACAGAACTGCGCCACCTGCGCCATCGTGTCCTGGTGCCATTCCGTCAGGCGGCCCGAGCGCTGCGGCTGGTCGTAGATGAACACCGCGCCGCCCTGGGCCAGCACGATGGACAGCTCCTGACAGAGGTGCGGCGCGGTCTTGAAGGTCCAGCCCTGGTTGTTCGTCTGCAGGAAGCTCCACGCCATCAGGTCCCACGGCTTGCCACGGCTGCTGATGAAGCGCGCCTCGGACGCCGCCGTCTCAGTGCCGAAGGAGGGATCGAAGTCGCCGCTGATGTAGTCTATCGGCGCCGTCATCGGCTCCGGCTGGCGCACCGTGTACATCCAGTTGCTCGTGACCATGCACTCCGGCTTCACCGCATGCACGGCGTTCACGTAGTTCGTCACGTGTTTCACAAACAGCCCCCGCTGGAATGCCAGCCATTCCTCCCAGTGGGCGTCCCCCGCCTTCTTGGGAACCTCCTTGATGCCCGTCTCCTTCGTGAACGCCTTCTGGCAGGCCTCACTCCAGTCCGGGTGGCTGGCCCAGTTCTCCCCGTCTATCCACATCCCGTCAATGTCGTACTCTTTCACCACCTCGATGAGCTGCGGGATGAGCAGTTCCTCGTCGTACTTGCTCAGGCGGCTCGTGTTGTTCGGGTCCGCCTTGCCCCGCGCGTCCACCCGCGCCCATTCCGGGTGCAGCTCAATCGCCCGCGTGTCCCACACCCCCGAATAGTGGATGGACAGGGGGATGCCCATGTCCTTCGTCACCTGCCGCCACACCTTCAGCGCGTCGTTCACAATGCCCGGCGACGGCGAACCCACCTTGCTCGGATAGCCGCAATAGCCCGGATGGCCCTTGCAGTCGTACTGAACGAAATCAGGTTTCACGATGTCCAGCATCGCCCGGATGTGCTCATACGTCGTTTCCCGGCCCAGTTCCGTGTCCGTGGCGCCGGGGTGCAAATCATAGTGCAGCCCGAAGAAGGCGTCCTCGTGCCAGTTCTTCACCACCGCCGCCTTCTCCTCCGCCACCGACGCGCATCCCGCCAGCACAACCATCGTCAGAACACAACCCATTGCCGTCATCCGCCGCATTGTCCGTTCCTTTCCGTTGAAAACATGCCTTCTTTGCGCCCCGC
>JBHEKP010000318.1:0-16241 GCA_041859375.1 Candidatus Hydrogenedentales bacterium
AAAAACAACCGGGCCGCCCCGAAGGGCGGCCCGGATTCATTTTTCTTGCCGCTTCCGATCAGCGGTTGAGGGCGCTGTTCACCACGGCCTGAATGTCGCCCGCGTTGATGCGTCCGTCGCCGTTGACGTCGGTGTTGAGGCCGGCCTTGGCGCCGTCAAAGGCCTTGAGCACGGCGTTGGTGACGATCTGCACGTCCATGGCGTCCACCCGCCCGTCCTTGTTGACGTCGGCGCCGAGCAGGTCGGAGCCGTCGCCGATGAAGCGGAAGGCGAGCTCCGAGAGCCCGATGCCGTCCACGGACTCAACCGACACGTCAACCACCCCGGCGGGGTGGAGCGGCGTGGTGACCTGGAGTTCTGTGTCGCTGATGAGGGTGAGGTTGCTGCCCGCGACACCGCCGAAGCGGACCGCGGAGGCTCCGCCGAGGCGCTCGCCGCGGATGGTGACGCGGTCGCCGCCGATGGTGAGCCCGAAGGCCGGGGTGATGGAGGTGACGGCGGGGAACCCGGACACGGTGACGGTGGGCGAGAAGACCATTTCGCCGACGATGCCGGACACGGTGACGGGCACGACGCCGAACCACCAGCGGTCACCGGCGCGGATGCCCGCGGCGGGCACGGACTCGCGGTTGATGAGCTGGTAGACGATCTGGCCGTTGCGGAACCAGTAGATGGTGGAGTCGCCCTCGGCGTAGAAGGCGGGGTCGCGGTCCTTCAGCGGATGGACGTACTGGTAGCTGCCCGTGAGGGCGCGGCCAAGCGGAACC
This sequence comes from Candidatus Hydrogenedentales bacterium, assembly GCA_041859375.1. Classification (GTDB taxonomy): domain Bacteria; phylum Hydrogenedentota; class Hydrogenedentia; order Hydrogenedentales; family CAITNO01; genus JBHEKP01. Next base: position 768 of record JBHEKP010000318.1, read on the forward strand.
ACCCGGCTCTGGGTGGGATCCTCAAAGGGCGTGTTCGCGGAAACGGCGAGTTTTTGGGCGGAGGGCTTCACCACGGACATGCCGATGTAGACGGGGACGTCCTGGTAGGCCTCCTGGCCGCCCCAGCGCGCGCGGACGCGCACAAGGAAGCTGCCCTTGTCGGACAGCGCCGTCTGCCAGTTGAACAGGGCCGTGCCGTTGCCGAGGTCGGCGAAGGGCGCGGCGCCCGGGCCGGTCCATTCGCCAAAGTACACGGGAAGGCCCGCGACCCCGGCGGGCCGGTTGGTTTCAACGGTGAAGCTGACGCGCTCGCCGGCCTGCGCGATGACCGGGGCGACGGGGTTGATGCTCAGGCGGGACTCCACCCGGGGCAGCCCGGTGAGGTCGGTCAGGTTCAGCACCTGCTCCAGCCCGGCGAACTCAAGGGAGGGATCGCGGGGCGCGCCGTTGCCGTCGGAAAGGCCCACAACCGCCTCGGAAACACCCAGTTCAAGGTAGGTCATCCTGATTTTGCCGTTGTAGAAAAGCTCCACCTGCACGGAGCTGAGCCCGACGTTGAGGGTGGGCACGCTGTCCGGCCAGGAGGGCATGTTCTCGTAGGTGATGACAACCCGGTCGTCGAGCATGCGCATCCACGCCTCGCCGCCCATGTTGGGGGCGAAGTCGGTGAAGCAGAAGGAAACGCGCGGCAGCAGGAAATGGGCGGCCAGGCTGGGGAAGTTCAACTGCTCCGCGCCGGGATAGGCGGCGATGTTCAGGAAGGAGATGTACCCGTTGGCGGCCAGGAAGAGCTGCGCGTAGTTCTTGCCGAAGTAGGGGAAGTTCACCGGCAGGTTCACGGCCACGCTGTTGTCGTCGGTGAAGGTGAGCTGGTACGCGCCGCCTTCGGCGTCCACGCGCTGCACGGGGAAGGCGTAGACATTCTTGGCGAAGGTGGCCTCGTAGTCGGAGTACTGCGCGCCGAACCCGTCGCCGCCCAGCCCGCCCAGCGGCGGCCCCACGGGGCGGAAGGTAATCTGCGAGAAGGCGAGGTCGATGTCGCCGAGGTGGCCGAGGGTCGGGTCGTAGCCGAAGGCCTCGGTCATGAGCACGGGCGGCTCGCCGCCCGCGGTGGCGCGCGCGTAGGCGAGCTGCGGGAAGCCCTCGGTGAGGTCGGCGATGATGGTGTAGAAGTATTCCACGCCGGGGGTCACGTCGCTGTCAAGGTAGCTGTTGTCGCCGCGCTCCACGGGCAGGATGACGCCCTCGCCCGCGCGGGTGGCGTAGCGGTTCACGCTGCGCAGCAGGAGCAGGCGCGAGTAAAGCTCGCCGGGGGGGTTGTCCCATGTGAGGGAGATGACGCTGGCGCCCGCGTCGTCCGTCGTGGCCACGGCGCGGAAGTTGCGCAGGCCCTCAAGCTGCAGCAGGGGCGGCTCGATTTCAACGGCGCGCCCGGCGGCGGCCACGTTGAGGCGGTCGTCAAAGGAGAGGCCGATGTCCACGCTCGCCGCGCCCAGGGCGAGGTAGAGGTCGTAATAGTCTGCCGAGGGGGGCAGGAGCGGCATGGCGTTGTAGAAAAGCTGCGCCACCGTGTCAATGCCAAGACCGCGCACGGTCTCGCCGTTGAAGGTGTCGCCGTCGGTGAGGAGGTAAACGAGCTTGTTGCCCACGCCGGAGTTGGAATGCACGCCGCCGCTGTCCACCATCGAGTAGGGGTTGCGCAGCAGGGGGCTGCCGAGCCGGTCCGGATCGCCGAACACCGTCGGATCCTTCATGTAGCGGATGCCGGGCAGGGTGTCGTCGATGGGATCCTCCTCATCCTCGTCGCCGGTGCCGCCGCGCTGATCGCGGATCTTGATGGTGAACTCCTCTGCACAGAACCACCGCACGGCCGGGGAGTCGTTGCCCTTGCCGTTGGTGAGGTCCACCAGTTCGCCGCCCCAGTCGGAGTACATTTCCGAAAGGGCGCCGGAGAAGCCGAAGTAGACGAAGCCGACGTCGGTGTCCGTGACGCCGTGGGTGAGCTCGTGGGCCGTCACGTCGTCGGTGATGAAGAGGTTGTTGAAGAGCATCGTGTTGTCGCCGATGTAAAAGGCGTTCAGTTCGGAAAGCCCCACATAGGCGTACAGCGTGCCGCCGGTGTCGTCAATGCCGTCGCGGCCGAAGCGCAGGTTGTAGAAGTTGTAGGTGTCGCCGAGGTAGTCGTAGGCGTCGTCCACCGCCTTGATTCCCGTGGCGGGCTCGCCCTCCTTCCGCTTCAGCACGGCGGCGTCCAGATCGTCATAGGTCTCGACGTTGCGCCCGTTGAGGTCGTAAACCTCGCGGTTCAGGGCGTTCTTGCGCAGCGGCTGGCGGAAGGCCAGGGCGCCGGTGTGCGCGTCCACGTACACCAGCATCTCGGAGAGGGCGGGGTCGTCGGGATCGAGGGTGACCGTCCACACAAGGACGGGGCAGCCGGCCATGTTGAACACGGAGGGCGCGTAGAGCATGAGCGCGGGCGCGCCAACCGCGGTCCAGGCGGATTCCTCCGTGCTGCTGAAGCCGGCCTCCAGGCGCACCGCGGCGGCGGACGCCTCGACGGCGGACAGGGAGGGCGAAAGCGAAAGATCGCCGCCGTCAAGCGGGGCGGTGTCGCGGAGGATGCTGCTGGATATGTTGCGCACGGAGCCGTCACCGTCCACCTGCACGACGATTTCCGCGCCGAGCACGGGCAGGCCCGCATAGTGCTGGGAAAGGCGCACAAAGGTCTGGCCGCCGCGCGTGACGGTGCGGGACTCAAAGGCCACCGCGGGGCTCTGCACGCCGAAGGCGGCCCCGTGGCCGTCAATGAAGGACTTCGCCGACTCAACGGGATCGCCCGCGGCCTTCTGCCCGGACAGCGGCGTGAGGAAACGCCCCGCCGGCGGCGCGCCAAGGAAGCGGATGAAGCCGTCGTCGTTTTTGTGGACCACCGGCGGTTCCAGCGACGCGGGCGCCTGCAGCGTGCGGAGCACGTCGTTTAGGGCGTCCGGATCAGCCGCCGTCTGGGCGGCGGCGGCCACGCTGAAAATGAGCAGGGCGCACGACGCCATCAACGCCGGCATCCGGTTGACAAGACCCGTCCTTGCCTGAGCGCGCATACCAGTTCTCCCATACCGGGACGCTTTCGTCCCGCAACGCCAGGATTCCAGCCACCTCCCCGCCGGACCTTTAGCGCCGCCTTGCAACGCCAACGTCCGCCGGGGGTAATTACTTGTCACATGCCGTCCGCGAAACACAACCGCAAAACGGCGCACTTTGCACGTTTTTAACGTCCGTGAGCCGCAACGGGAAAAATAACCCGTCATGGGCGTTCAGGCCGTTAAAACACGCGATTACCCATATTTACCGATTCTTATACATCGTAGGTGTTATAGACCACCCCCCCAAAGAATGTCAAGAAAAAACTTGCAACTGTTACGGCGCATACAAATAATAATACGAATTAAGCGATAATCGCCGTATAAAACGGGGACAACACCGTCGCCGCCGGGGCAAAGAACCGTACCAGGACGGGTTAGGGACGGGTTAACCGGGAGGACCACTCGTAATATTTTTGGATGAATTCCCTGCCCTCGGGCGACGCGGCGAGAAGGTTGTCGCGCACGGCACGGAACAGTTTTGTGACGGGATGCCGCCCGCCCAGGGACTTGTTGACAAGGCATCCGGTGTCGTCACCCTCCGCGCATTCCATCCCGTCCACAAGGTGGCAGGCAATCTGGGGGAAGAAGTCGGCGAAGGAGGAGTAGTTGTCCCGGTTGTTTTCCGGGCTGCCGCAGACATGGGTGGTGCCGTTGCTGAGCACGCCCCCGAGCCGGTAATTAACGGCGGGGAAAAAGAGACCCGAACCGGAGGAGCCCGCCTCGGTGATGCCCTCCGCCCAGCGGACCTCGTTCTGCAGTTCATAGCGCTCGGAGCAGATGAGATCCACGCACTGTGTGGCGCCGGTGTTGATGACCGAGCCGCGGCAGGTTTTCATGGGAAGGCCCCGGGGGCAGTGGAACCCCTGGACCGCGTCGCCGACGGCGACGGGGCGCGTGTCCCAGCCGGCCCACGCCCTGCCGTAGACGCCCACGGGCGCGCCGTCAAGGCGGAGGAACTGCGCGTCGAGGCGGCTGCTGTGGGCTATCAGGCTGGTCCCGGCGCTGCGGGGCAGGGTGTTCCACGCGATGTCCGGCGTGGCGGCCCCGCAGGAGCCGCTGCGGTAGTCCCAGAAGGCGTCCACCTCCTCCGCGCTGACGCCGCCGTCCTCAAAACAGTGGTGGGCGGTGATGAAGAGGGGGGCATAGTCGGGCGCGCCCGCCCGGTTGAGGAGGGTGCCCGAGCAAAGCACCTGTCCGCCGTCCTGCGGCACGATGATGAGCGCGACGGCTGTGGACACCTCGCGCGCGGCGGGGTTGGTCTCGCAGTCCGCGGGAATGGGGCAGGGCAGTTCTTCGGCCTTGCCGGCGAGGGAAACAAAGAAATGGGAAAGGGCCTCCACCATGACGGGGGGCATCGCGCCGTTGCGCGACTCGGCGGCCAGCACGGCGGTGTCGCCCAGGGTGACGGGCAGCCAGCGGGGGGCGGCGCCTTTTTCATAGGGGCCGAAGGTGCGCTCCCCGGAGGCGTCGAGGAGCCAGAGGCGCTGGCCCTCCGAAAGGCCGGAGAGATCGACCCGGAGCCGCAGCGCCTCCGCGCCGGGCGACGAGAGTGCGGCGCACCAGCGGACCGCGCCGTCCTGCTTCACGGGCGCGTCGAAAAGGGCGGAGGCGAAAAGGTTCACCGGGCTGTTTTCGGCCACGCGCGCCGGAAAACTGTCCGCCGCCGCGGCCTTCAGCGCCGCGCCGCGCCCTGCCAGGCGCGCGAATTCATGTCGGGGCATGGGCGCGTCCAGCAGCTCTGCCGCCGCCGCGCGGGGCAGGGGAAAGCGCGCCGCGTCCGCATCATCCGCCTTGGCGGCGGCGGGGGGCAGGTAGGCGTGGTCGGCAAATTCGGCAAACGCGCCGAGGGCCGCGCCGCAGAACAGCGCCGCAAGCACGATGGTCCTCATGAAAAATCACTCCTGTCGTTCGGAAACAGCGCCGCTCAGCCCGCCGCCTCGCGCTCGCCGGGAATGGTGGGGTCCTTTAGGAAGGACTCCACGCAGCGGCGCACCAGCTCCCTGGGGTTGTCGTCAAAAACAACACGCGAGCCGGTGGGCTTCAGGATTACGGGCAGGATGTCGTCCACATGGTCGGCCACGCCGCCACTGCCGGTGAGCACGCCGATGAGGCGGCCCTCGTCGTAGGCGATGGAAAACTCGCCGAGCGTGCCGGAGCGGCCGCCGACGATGATCACGATGTCGCAGCTTCGGACGCCGATGATCTCGCGGCCCATGAGCCCGGCGCCGGTGAAGATCATCACGTCAATGTTGTCCGTGGGGCTGCCGTAGCGCTCCACATGCTCCTTCACGCCGAGGGCCGGGGAGACGCCGATGGTGAGGCCGCCCCGCTCCTTGCAGCCCATCACCGCGTAGTGGGGCAGGCCCGGGCAGCCGCCGGTGAGGATGGCGCAGCCCTCGTCCGCGATGGCGCGGCCCATTTCCATGCACCTTTCCACCAGCGCGGGGTCCATGTGTCCGCCCGCCGAGCCCATCACCCCCACTTTTATCAAGCCGCAATGCATGTCACCTGTTCCTCCTGGTCATTTCATCCAGCAGGGCGCGGGCGTGCTCGATGCTCGCGCGCGCCTCGGATCCGTCCAGCAGCCGCGCCACCTCCCGCTCCCGCTCCCCGCCCAGCACCCGCGCCGCGGTGGTCGCCGTGTGGCCGCCCGCGGCCTGCTTGCGCACCGTGTGGTGCGCGGCGGCGGCGGCGGCGATCTGGGCAAGGTGCGTGATGCACAGCACCTGCCGGGTTTCGGCGAGTTCCGCCATCTTCTCCGCCACGCGCCGGGCGGCCGCGCCGCCCACGCCCGCGTCTATCTCGTCAAAAATCATCACGGGAATGCGGTCGGCCCCGGCAAAGACGCACTTCATCGCCAGCATGACCCGCGATATCTCGCCGCCCGAGGCCACCTGCCGCAGGGGTTTGGGCTTTTCGCCCGCGTTCGCCGAAAGGAGAAACTCAATCCGGTCAATCCCGTGGGCGCAGAGGTCCACCCGCGTGAATTCAACCTCGAAGCGCGCGCCGCGCATTTCCAGCCCGTGCAGTTCGGCGGGGATTTGTTTTGCCAGTTTCGCCGCCGCCGCGCGGCGCTTTTTCGACAGGGCCTCCGCCGCCGCCTCCGCCGCCGCGCGCACGCGCGCCTCCTCCCGGCGCAGCTCCGCAAGCCGCCCGTCCCGGTTTTCATACCCAGCCAGCTCCGCCGCAGCGCGCTCCCGGTACGCGAGCACCGCCTCCACATCGGGGCCGTACTTGCGCTTGAGCGCGCCCAGCAGGGCGATGCGCCGGTTCAGCTCCTCCAGCTCCTCGGGATCAAACTCGAATTCGCCGGTGTGGCGGCGCACCTCGGCGGCCACCGCGTCCACCTGGGCGCGCGCCTCCGCAAGCTGCCCGGCGAGCGCGCGGAACTCCCCGTCTATGCCCGCCATCTCCTCCAGGTCCGCGGCGGCGGCGTCAATCGCGTCAATGGCCGCGCCGGTGTCCCCGTCGTACAGCAGGGCATGGGCGCGGTTGGCGAGGGTGTGCAGCGTTTCCGCGTGGGTGATGCGCCGGTGGCGCGCCCGGACCTCCTCCTCCTCGCCGGGGCGCAGCCCCGCCGCGTCAATCTCGTCCACCTCAAAGCGCAGAAACTCCATGCGCCGGGCGCGCTCGCGGTCGTCCGTTTCCAGCGCGGCGATTTCCCGGCCGGCGCGCCCCAGTTCCGCGGCCAGCGCCGCTACCCGCGCGGCGTCGTCCGCCGCGCCCGCATACTCGTCCAGCAGCAGCCGCTGCTGATCGGCGCGCAGCAGCGACTGGTGATCATGCTGGCCGTGCAGATCCACCAGCTCGTCGCCGATGGCGGCCAGCACCGACACGGGCACAAGCCGTCCGCCCGCATGGGCCCTGCCGCGTCCGTCGGCGGACACCGTGCGGCAGAGCAGCAGCCCGCCGTCATCCTCCAGCGGGATTTCCTGCTCCCGGAGCAGCGCCGCGAGGGCTTTCGAGGGTTTCGCGACGCGGAAAAGCGCCTCAACGCGGGCCGATTCGGCGCCCTCCCGGACCATGTCCGCGGACGCGCGCGCCCCCAGCACAAGGCCGAGCGCGCCGATGAGGATGGACTTGCCCGCGCCGGTCTCGCCGGTGATGGCGTTGAACCCCGGCGCAAATTCGGTTTCGAGCCGGTCAATGAGCGCGTAATTCTCTATGCGCAGCGTTTCCAGCATGGCGGTGCTATCCGGTGTGTCCGTGCAGGTAGGCCAGGAATTCACGGTTCCCCGCCGGTCCCGGCAGGGGAGAGGGTATCACATCAATTTCGGAGAATCCCAGCGCGCGCGCCAGCAGGCGGGCGTCGTCCACCACCCGCGCGCGCACCGACTCGTCGCGCACCACCCCGCCCTTGCCCACCTGGTCCCGGCCCGCCTCGAACTGGGGTTTTACCAGCGCCACCCCGGAGGGGTTGGGCGTCAGCAGCGGCATCAGCGCGGGCAGCACCAGCCGCAGCGAGATGAAGGAGCAGTCCACGGTGAAGAAGGAGGGCGTCGTTTCCAGCCGGTCCGCCGTGAGGTGGCGGATGTTGCACCGCTCCATCACCACCACGCGCGGATCCTGGCGCAGTTCCCAGGCGAGCTGGCCGTAGCCCACGTCCACGGCGTAGACCCGCGCCGCGCCGTGCTGGAGCAGGCAGTCGGTGAAACCGCCGGTGGACGCGCCCGCGTCAATCGCGGTGAGGCCCGCAACGTCGATGGGAAAGGCGCGGAACGCCGCCTCCAGCTTGTCGCCGCCCCGGCTCACAAATTTGGGTCGCTCGCGCAGCGTCAATGCGGCGTCGGCGGGCACGCGCGCGCCCGGCTTCGTCAGCGCGGTTCCGTCCGCCGCAAGCACGCAGCCCGTCTGGATGAGCCCCTGCGCCTTCGAGCGGGTCACCGAAAAAAGGCGCTGCACCAGCATGTCAAGCCGTTCCTTGTCCATGGAGGCTGATTATACCGGGCGCGGGGCGCGGCCCCAAATCACGGCGTGTTCAGGTCAAACAGGTCGTCCACCACAAGAACCGGCAGCCAAAGGATGCGAAGCAGCAGCTCGAGGGGGGTGATCAGGATGCGGCCCACTCCCCCTAATAGCGTGTTGAAGGCGGTAATCAAGCCCTTGTCCTGCATAAGTCTCTCTCCCTGCCGGTGCGGCGTGTTTGTCGACGCTTCCAATAACGGGGGTAGTGTATCCGCAAGGGGCGCGGAATTTCATCCTCCCGGAAACCCCGCGCCGGGGCCGGCCGCTATTTGAGCATGCCCTTGAACCACGGTTTTTTCCTGACGGTGTCGAGATCGGGGTCTTCGGCGAGGACTTCGGGCCCGGGCAGGGTGCCCGCGTCGGCGGCGCGGCGGAGCCATTCGCGGCAGGCGTCCTCCTCCCCCAGCCGCGCGGAAACGCAGGCGAGATTGTAGGCAGTGCTGCCCGGCTCAATCTCCTCGGCGCAAATCATGGCGTCCCGCGCCTGGAGGAAGAGGGCGCGTTCGCCGGTCATGGCGGCCCATTCATGGAAATTGACACCCCGCAGGAAGTGCGCGTCGAGGCTGCCAGGTTCAAGCGCAAGGGCGTTCTGGAACTTCTCCTCGGCCAGTTCGTGGAGGGCGCGGGCGCGGCCCGTTCCCTCAAGGCCCGCCAGGGTGGTGAGGGCCGCGCCCCACTGCCAAAGCGCCATCGCGTCTTCGGGGGCCAGGGCGGCGGCGTCCGCGAAGCATTTGCAGCCGCGCTGGAGCAGGCGCCGCGCCTCCGCCCTTCCCTTGAACCGGGAAAGACCGCACAGCACCGTGCCTTCGGCGACATCCTGCCCGGCGTCGCCGAGCAGCGCCAGGGCCTGCTCCAGCAGGGACTCCGCGCGCTCCGGCGGGCTGGTTTGCGCCCAGACGTACAGCATACGCGCGTGCAGGTTGCGCGTGACAAAGTGGTCGTCAATCTTTTCCGACGCGCGGAAGGCCGCGTCGGCGTCGCGTCGGCACTGTTCGGCTTCGTCGTCGTCCGACTCTTCCGCCAGATCGGAGAGCATTTCGGCCCAGATGCGGAGCACCGCGGCGTCCCCGGGATCCAGGCGGGCCGCTTCGGCGAGGTGCCCCGCCGCCCCGGCAAGAAGCCCCCTGCGCCCGGCGTCCCCGCAAAATTCCGCCAGTTCGGCGAGGACCAGGCCCAGATTGTAGTGCTCGCGGGGGCTTTCGCCCCCGGCCTTTGCCGCGGCAAGGAAATATTTTTCGGCCTCGCGCAGCATCGGCTCCGCCGCCGCGGGTTCGAGAAGACGCGCCAGCCGCATCAGCGCCGCGCCCAGGGCGGCGCACGCGTCCGGGCTGCCGGGGTTCAACGCCTCCTCGCGCCGGTGGGCGGCGACCGCCTCCCGGAGCAGGTCGGCCGCGCCGTCGTCGCCGGCGAGTTCCGCCAGCTCCCCGGCGGCGTCGCCCAGGTTGTGGTGGGCAAATTCCAGTTCGCCGTCGCAGGCCACGGCGCGGCGGTATTTCTCCAGGGCCTCACGGAGCCACTGGCGGCGCTCCCCCGGCGCCTCCGCCCCATGGGCCAGCCGCGCCAGGCACACGCCCCAGTTGTACCAGACCATGCCGTCCTCGGGATCGAGCGCCGCCGCGGATTCGTATTTCAGCAGGGCCTTCCGCCGCATTTCCCACTGTTCAACACCCTCCTTGAAGGAGGCAAGGTTGTCCAGCGCGTCGCCCCAGTGGCTTTCGAGCGCCGCGTTCGGCTCGTTCGCCAGGCTTGCCGCCCCGAAAGCAGCGGCGGCGGCGTCAAAGAGCGGCTCCGCCTCCGGCCCCTCCGCAAGCTCCGCCCGCGCATAGAGTATTTCCGCGACCTGGATGGCGGCGGCGGCATGCTCCTGGTCCGCCGGGTTGTCAGTTTTAAAGGGTCCGGGGGAGAGGCGCAGCACCTCCTCAAAATCCTGCTGCGCCAGCAGGAGCAGCCGTCCGGCCTCGGCCCCCCCGGCGCGCAGGGCCCGGCGCCTGCGCATGAGCCCCCGGTTGTACAGCACCAGCACCTCCCCCGGCCCGAGGCGCAGCGCCTCCGTGTACAGGTCCTCCGCCTCGGCGAAGGCGGCCGCAGCCGCCTCATCATCAAGGAGCTCGGCCTGGTCGGAGAGGGTGTTGCCCAGGCTCATCATGGCGTGAGTGTCCACCGGGTTGAGGACAAGGACACGCCGGTATTTCTCCACCGCCTCCCGGCGGAGCGCCTCCGCCTCCGCGCCCGTGAGCAGGTCCGCCAGTTCCGCGAGCGCCCCGGCCCAGTCGTAGTGCGCGTCCGGGTCGCCCGGCCTGGCCCCGGCGGCCTCGGCGTATTTGCCGCAGGCGTCGCGGAGCCACGCGGCGGCGTTTTCCCCGTCAATCTCCGCGCGGTCGGCGAGGAGCGCGCCCCATTCCATCAGGCACTCGAAGTTGCCGGGATCGATGCACACGCCGTTCATGAGGGCGTCCGCGGCGGCGGCGCAGAGGCGCTCCCGCTCCTCCGGATCCTCCGTTTCCCAAAGCTCGCCCGCAAGGTCGGCGGCGCGGCCCGCGTAGGCCTCCGCGATGACGGCGCGGTATTCCGGGGGCGGCGGCTCGTCGAGGTCGGGCCAGTGGTCTATAACCGATTCGTGGCTGCCGTTTTCCACCAGGTAGCGGAGCTGCTCCACCGGCGGCAGGCCGTGGCGGTCGGGGGTGGTCATCCTGTCAATTCCTTCCTTATATCCGGGCGGCGCGCCGCCGTCTCACGCATGGGGGTGCGCCTCGCGGTACACCTGGCGGAGGCGTTCGATGCTGACATGGGTGTAAATCTGGGTGCTTGAAAGGCTTTCATGGCCGAGAAGCTCCTGCACCACCCGCAGGTCCGCGCCCCCGTCGAGCATGTGGGTGGCGAAGGTGTGGCGGAGGGTGTGGGGCGACACGGTGGCATGGTGCGGCAGCACGGCGCGCACATGCCGCTCCACCACGCGCTGGACGCTGCGCGTGGTGAGGGGGCCGCCGCGCGCGTTCACGAATACGATGCCGTGGGCGGGCCGCCCCAGGGAGGCGCGCGCCGCGAGGTAGGCGCCCAGGGCGCGCACCGCATGGGAGCCGAGGGGCGCCATGCGCTCCTTGCGCCGCTTGCCGAGCACCCGGATGACGCCGCCCCCCAAATCCACATCCTCCAGCCGCAGCCCCGCAAGTTCGGCGGCGCGGATGCCGCTGGAGTAGAGGGTTTCCAGCAGCGCCCGGTCCCGCAGGCCCAAAGGCTCCGAGGTGTCCGGCGCCTCCACCAGCGCCGTGACCTCCGGAATGGTGAGCACGTCGGGCAGGTCGCGGCCCAGGCGCGGCGGTTTCACCGTGAGGGCCGGGTTGGCGTCCAGAACCCCGGCGCGGGTGAGGTACCTGTAGGCCGCGCGGATCGCGGCGAGTTTGCGCGCGGCGGTGCGGGCGCTCCCCCCGGCGGTCTGCACATGGGCGAGGTAGGAGCGCACCTGGCGCTTGTCCGCGCCGCGCAGCGCGGCGAGGGTGGCGGGGGGGCGCTCCTCGCCCTCCGCCCGGCGCATGGCCGCCGGGCCGTTCGCCAGGAAGTCGCAAAACTGCCCGAGATCGCCGAGGTAGGCGCGCACCGTGTGGGCGGAGCAGTTGCGCTCCGCCGTGAGGTGGTTGAAAAAGGGCTGCAAATCCGCGTCTGTCATGGTTGGGCGCGTCAGGCGCGCGCCTCCCCGTCCCCGGCGGCGTCAGTGTCCGGCGTTTCCGCCTCCCTGGCCTCCGCGGGGGCCGGCTCCTCGCGCACGTCCAGGGTCAGCGCCGAAAGGGGCGGGCGGGCCAGCGCCGCACCCACCGCGCCGGGGGCGTTTTCCGGCGGGGTGTCCGCCTCGTCGCGGAGGCGGCGCGCCGCGGCGCGGGCGTCCACGTGGAGCCCCTTGATGCTCAGCTCCACCGTGACGGCGTCCTCCAGCCCGAAGGAGCGCGACACCGCGCCCGCGATGCAGTCGGAAACCACCTGGGCGCTGCGGCGCAGCCCCTGCTCCGCGTAGTTCTGGAGCACCACCGACGCGGCGATGTGCACCCGGCGCGCGTCCTGGTCGGGGGTGACGCGCACGCGGATGCGGCGCACCTCGGGCAGCATGCCAATCACGCGGGTGAGGGTTTTTTGGATGGGGGCCAGCTCGATTTCCACCTCGCCGTGGTCGGTGCGGAAAAGGATGCGCCGCCTGCGGCCGCCCCGGTCGATGAGCAGCCCCGCGAGGCCCAGCAGGGCCAGGCCGCCGCCCGACACCGTCAGCGCCAGCCGCCACGCCACGCGCGGCACGTCGGAGGAGAAGATCAGGCCGCGCAGCCATTCCCACAGCGCAAAGGACAGCCCCGCCGGGTTCAGCGCGGCGGCGGCAAGGGCCGCCCCGGCCGCCAGCGCGAGCAGGCCAAGCAGTCTCAGCAGAAACTTGTTCATCGCGGCGCTCCTCATTGCGTTTTGTCGCGTTCCAGGGGGATGCAAAAACCCCCGGCGGCTTATTTTACATGGTTTGGGCGGTGGAGGGAAGAAAAGAACGGCCCCGGAAATTCAGGATTCCCATTGAATCCATGAAACTGATAGAATGTCCCGGTTGTCCAATAAGCGCCGGGGTGTGTCCCCCGGTGTCTGTTTCCGCGGCGGTCCGGAGCCGCCGCGGCCCCGTCCAGCGGTGGTGTCCGCCCCCTGGAGGGCGGAGTCAACCGGTGCGCGCGGACCCATAACCCCATTCTGGAAGGCGTTTTAACGATGGACAAGCATCAGATCACACGGCGGGCGTTCCTGGCGGCCTCCACCACCACCGCGGTGCTGGCGGGCTGCGCCAAGGGCGGCAAACCGAACACGGCAAAGGTGGTTCCCGGCAAGGAGTCGCCCAACGAGAAGATCAACCTGGGCATCATCGGCGGCGGCGGCAAGGGCATGGACGACCTGATGAGCCTGAAGAAGGCGGGGGCCAATGTCGTTTGCATCGCGGACCCGGACTGGAAACGGGCCGCCGAGGCCTTTTACCGCTGCCCGGACGCCAAGCAGTACAAGGACTACCGGAAGATGCTGGACGAGATGGCGGGCCAGATTGACGCCTGCACCGTGAGCACGCCGGATCACACCCACGCGCCCGCCGCCTACATGGCGATGAACCTGGGCAAGCACGTGTATGTGCAGAAGCCGCTGACCCACACCATCGCCGAGGCGCGGCTGCTCCGCGAGACGGCGAACAAGACCGGCGTGGTCACCCAGATGGGCAACCAGGGCCACTGCGGCGTGGGCGTGCGCGAACTGTGCGAAATGATGTGGTCGGGCGTCATCGGCGACGTCAAGGAGGCCCACATCTGGACGAACCGCCCCGTGTGGCCCCAGGGCATCACCGAGCCCCTCCCCGAAGAGGCCGTGCCCGCGGACATGGACTGGGATCTCTGGCTCGGCACCGCCCCGGTCCGCCCCTACAACTCCAAGTACGCCCCCTTCAACTGGCGCGGCTGGTGGGACTTCGGCTGCGGCGCCATCGGCGACATGGCCTGCCACATCATGGACCCCGCATTCTGGTCGCTGAAGCTCATTGAGGCCCCCGCGTTCACCGTGCAGACGGTGATGCAGGAGGGCATGAGCGCCCAGACCGGGCCGAACAAGTCCGTCATCAGGTTTGAATTCCCCGCCCGCGCCGATGTCGGCCCCGTCACGGTCTACTGGCACGACGGCGGCGACAAGCCCCCCCGCCCCGAGGGCGTGCCCGAGTCCCAGAAGCTGGGCGACGGCGACAACGGCTCCATCTTCATCGGCACGAAGGGCATCCTCACCGCGGGCGAGTACGGCGGCGAGGCGCGCCTCCTGCCCGACGAGAAGATGACGGGCTACACGAAGCCGGAGCCGACCATCCCCCGCGTGTCCCACAACAGCCCCTACTACGACTTCGTGGACTGCATCAGGAACGGCAAGGTCACGGCGTCGAACTTCAACTACGCCGGGCCGCTGACGGAAGTGGCGAACATGGGCAACGTGGCGCTGCACGCCAACGGCGAGGTGGTCGCCTTCGACGTGAAGAGCATGAAGGTCACCAACAACCCCGAACTGAACAAGCTGCTCACCAAGCCCTACCGCAAGGGCTGGGAGCTGCCCTGCTAACCGGAAAATGAAAAATCCGGGGGCCGGACATCGCGCCGGCCCCCGGGTTCTTTTTTGGGGGGAATGCCGCCTCAGCCCTTGAGCACGGCGGCGATGGCGGAGCAGAGCTGGTCCATGTTGGACTCGGTCATGCCCGCCACGTTGATGCGGCCGGAGCCGACAATGTAGAGGGCGTTTTCCTCGCGGAGTTTGTTCACCTGGTCCTTGGTCAGGCCGGAGAAGGAGAACATGCCCTTCTGGCGGGTGATGAAGGAGAAGTCGCGGTCAACGCCCTTCGCCTTGAGGGTATCCACGAAGAGGCGGCGCATGCCGTTGATGCGGTTGCGCATTTCCGTGACCTCGGACTCCCACTGGGCGCGCAGGCCCGGGTCGCCGAGGATGGTGGTGATGATCAGGCCGCCATGGGCGGGCGGGTTGGAGTAGTTGGCGCGGATGGCCTTTTCCACCTGGCTGAAGGCGCGGTCCGCCGCGCCGGAGTCCGCCGCGACGATGGTGAAGGCGCCGCAGCGCTCGCGGTAGAGGCCGAAGTTCTTGGAGAAGGAGCTGCACACGATCATCTCGGGCAGTTCCGCCGCAAGGGCGCGCACGCCCGCCGCGTCCTCCTCCAGCCCGTCGCCGAAGCCCTGGTAGGCGAAGTCCACCAGCGCGAGCCAGCCCTGCCGCTTCGCCGCCGCCGCGATGGCGCGCCACTGGTCCCCGTCAGGGTCCATGCCGCTCGGGTTGTGGCAGCAGCCGTGGAGCAGCACCACGTCGCCCGCCGGGACGGCGTTGAGCGCGTCAATCATCGCCCCGCCGTTCAGCCCCTTCGTGGCCGCGTCGTAATAGGGATAGTACTTCACCCCGTGGCCCGCCGCCTCGAAAATCGCCGGATGGTTCGCCCAGGTCGGGTCGCTCATCCAGATGGTGCGCTTTCCGCCGCAGCGCGCCAGGAAATCCGCCGCCACCCGGAGCGCGCCCGTGCCGCCGGGGGTGTGTGCCGTGCGGGCGCGGCCCGCCTGCTCCACCGCGCCGCCCTTGCCGAAGACCATCTCCTGCACCACGCGCCCGTAGGCCGCGTCGCCCGTGATGGGCATGTAATTCTTCGAGGCCTCATGCTCCAGCAGGCGCTTCTCCGCCGCCTTCACCGACGCCAGCACCGGCGTCTGATCCTTCGAATCCTTGTACACCCCCACCCCCAGGTTGATCTTGCCGGGGCGCGGGTCCTTCTTGAACGCCTCGGTCAGGCCGAGGATCGCGTCGGGCGGGGCCATTTCAAGATTTTCAAACATGG
>JBHEKP010000155.1:0-34552 GCA_041859375.1 Candidatus Hydrogenedentales bacterium
GAATTCCAGCCGCTCACGGACCACGCCATTCTGCTGGAGGCGCGGGGCATGCTCGGCGGATTGGAACTAAACAACACCCTTTTCCGCATGAACCACGTGTCAAACATGCTTTCGCTGGGGGGCCGCCTGCCGCAGGACAAGGCGGCGCTGCTGGCCCGGCTGGATGCGCTTATTCCCCGTGTGCCGGAAACAGTCACCTGCATCTGCACCGAGGAGGAGGGGATGTGGCTTTAGTCTCACGCCATCACCCCTTAAAAAGCGCACTTCTTGTTGAGCAATACTCCTAATTAGGAAATCTTTCTTTTTAGCCGCACTTTGTGTATCATAAAAATGCGGTCGGATAACGCCGGTTGCAATGGAAAAACTCTACGTCAAGGGGACATGAACATGAAGAAAAAGATTGCCGTGCTGGTTGTGCTTGCGGGTATTGCGGGGCTTGCGCTCCCGGTAATGAACCTGTTTGTGCCGCCGCCCCCCACAAAGCTCGCCTCCTTCACCTCCGATGACGCGGAAACGGCCAAGGTGGGGGCGATCCTCTCGGCCAAATGCGCCATCTGCCACAGTGAAAACCCGACGCTTCCCCTTTACGGGCGGCTTCCCATCGCCAAACAACTCATGACCTATGACATCACCACGGCGGTCAAGCACGCGGATTACGTTTCGGAATTGATGGGGGGCAAACCGGTTTCCGAGGCGGCGCTGGCCAAGCTTGAATACGTGGTCGAGGCGGGAAACATGCCGCCGCCGCATTATCTCATCATGCACTGGAACCACCTGCTGAACGCGGACGAAAAGGCCACCCTGAAAAACTGGGCCCGGTCCATGCGCGCCAAACTGCACGCCCCGGCGGGCATCCCGGAGAACCTGAAGTCCGAGGTGCTCCAGCCCCTGCCGGATTCCGTGGACGCGAACCCGGCCAAGGTGGCGCTGGGCGACAAACTGTTCCATGACAAGCGCCTTTCCAAAGACGACACCATCGCCTGCGCCTCCTGCCACGGTTTGGACAAGGGCGGCACGGACCAGTCGAAATTCTCCACCGGCGTGGGCGGGCAGATGGGCGACATCAACGCGCCGACCGTCTACAATTCCGGCTTCCAGTTCATCCAGTTCTGGGACGGCCGCGCGGCGAACCTTGCGGAGCAGGCCGACGGTCCCGTGAACAATCCGGTGGAAATGGCGTCGAACTGGGACGAGGTCACCGCCAAACTCTCCCAGGATCCCGAGATGACCCAGGCCTTCCTGGCGGTTTACCCCGACGGTTACAAGAAGGACAACTACGTTGACGCCATCGCCGAATTCGAGCGCACGCTGATCACCCCCTCGGCTTATGACAGGTTTCTGAAGGGCGACAAGGCCGCGCTCACCGCGGAACAGCAGCGCGGCCTGGAAACCTTCAAGGAAATCGGCTGCTCAAACTGCCACTGCGGCAGCATCCTGGGCGGCAAGTCCTTCGAGCTGATGGGCCTGCGCGACGACTATTTCGGCGACCGGGGCAATGTGCACAAGCCCGACTACGGGCGGTTCAACGTCACCCAGAAGGAGGGCGACCGCTTTCGCGTGAAGGTGCCCACCCTCCGCAACATCAAGATCACCTTCCCGTACTTCCACGACTCCTCCACGGATGATCTCGGCAAGGCGGTCGAGGTGATGGCGAAATACCAGTCCGGCGTCACCCTTACCGCGCAGCAAAAGGACGATATTGTGAAATTCCTGGAGTCCCTGACCGGCGAGTACAAGGGGCAGCAGTTGAAGTAGCCCGTTTTATGCCCGCATCAGCACGCGGGGCGGGGACGGCTCCGCCCCGCGTGTTTTTTTTGGCCGCCGCATTGCATGATCGCCCTGTTGTTGCTAAACTTCCCGTGTCTCGAAAACAGGAGTATTGGATGTGAAAACAGTGCATGCGGACGCGGTCAGGCTGGGGGAGACAAAGGTTTCAGGCGGGGGCTCCCTCAGATTCTACAAAACCCCCTGCGGCATCCTGCCTGTGGCGTCCCTGCGCGGCACGCCCGACGAGATGGGACGCCAGTACGGGGCGCTGCTGGGTCCGCAAATCAAGCGCAACGCCACCCGGCTGGTGAAGATATTTGAGGCCGCCGGTTTGCCCGAATTCGTGGTGTTCAACATTTTGGACAACGCCTGGGCGCGGATGAAACCCCACACGCCGGAACGCTATCTTGACGAGATGAGCGGCATTGCGGAGGGCGCGACTTCGGCCGGGGTCGAACTCACCGTCGCCGACATCGAGCGCATTGTTGCCGCCACCAACTTTGACCTGTACAAGCGCGAGGAGCGCGCCTTTGAATTCCTGGACGGGGAAGCCGTCGCGGCGCTCCAAAACCTCTCGCAGCAGCGCCCCATGTCCTGCACCATGTTCGCGGCATGGGGTTCCCGGACGGTGGACGGAAAAATGTTCGCCATACGGAACCTCGACTGGATGTCCCAGACGGGCATGCACGAGGACCGGCTCATCACGGTCTACCGGCCCGAAAAGGGCAACGCCCTCGCCACCATCGGCTATGCGGGCGTGATTGGCTGCCTGGCGGGCATGAACGCCAAGGGGCTGTCCCTGTCGGAAGTTGGGGCGTTCAGCGCGCGCGAGGAGCTTGACGGCACCCCCTGGACGCTGATGGCCCGCGCCCTGCTTGAGGAGGCCTCCTGCCTGGAGGACGCGGTGCGGCTCATCGAGGACGCACAGCACACCATCGGTTACAACTACCTCATCGCCGACGGCGACCCGGCGCGTTTCGGTTCCGCCGAATTCAATCCGCGCGCCGCCGCCTTTGAAACCAATTTTGAGTGCTGTGAAACATTTTTCGCCAACGACCCCAAGGAGCACGCCGCCGCCTGGACCGGCCCGGACGGCAAGACATTCCACTACGGCCTGCCAATGGCGGATGCCGTGATGCGCGCCGACACGGCCTTCGGCGCCCGTGCCCGCGCCCTACAGGCGGCGGACGACGGCCCCGGCGATCCGGAAAACACGGGCAACCCCTGGGGCCGGGATTTCGGCGGCAGCACCTACACCACCTGCCACAAGCCCATGCACGACATGATTCGCGCCTATGAAACCGGCACGGAGTATGTTTTCCCGGTGCGCGGCACCAGGGTCATCGAGGCGGGCGAGCCCCGCAAAATCGGCCCGGAGGAAACCCTCACCATCGCCGCCACCGTGGCGCACAACACGGAAATGCTCGACGACAACGACTGGGACGTGATGAGCGTGGCCTATGCGCCGACGGACGGCGAATTCTGGGCGGCCTTTGAGTCTTGCGATGAAAAGGGCGGGTGGAAAAACGCGCCCGACTCGGGCTACGCCCGGTTCCGCATGGAAGAACTGCTGGACGGCTGAACACCAACCGGACAAGGCGGCACACAATGACGATTGCGGGTGTCCTACTGCTTATTGTCGGCGGACTGGCTTCCGGGCTGGTTTTCATCGGCAAAGCCCCTGAAATCTTGACGCAGCCCCCGCTGGGCTTTGCCGTCTGGATTGGCGTGGCAGTGGCCGGGGCGGTGCTGATTCTGCTCAACCGCAGACCAGGCAACTAACCCCGCACAGCATGCTTTCCAACAGCGCGCACCGCGCCAAACGGAGGTACGGACCATGTCCGCGCTTTACGCCCTGCTTGTTCTCTCCTGTCTTTCCCAGGCGGAAATGCCCGCCGCACAGTACGCCACCATCGAGATCCAAACAGATTTCGTGCAGGCATTCGGCGGTGCGGTCCTGGAAAACGCGCCGACCACCTCGGCCTCCCGGCGGGAAAGCATTGAAAACGAGGTTATGGCCGGCATTTTCCTCCATCCCGGACCGCAGGGGGAATCAAAAGTCCGCTATGACGGCATCACTGTTCCTTCAGGTGTGCCGGTTTTTCTTTATGCCGTTCCGGGCATCCGCGAGGGGGTGCCCTGGGACGGGCCAAAGCATCCCAACGGAGTGCGTTTCTCCGCCTATGTGGATGATGGGCTTGTGTTCCGCACCGACGTGGTACGGAGCGAATGGCGGCCCTTGGCGGCGGATCTTTCCCCGTGGGCGGGCAAAACCGTTTCCATCACCCTTGCCACCGAAGCCATCAACGGCGACACCAATTATGACTGGGCGGTGTGGGGCGGTCCGGTGCTTGCCGCAATGGTTCCAGCGGTCGACGCGCTGACGGAAAAAAACTCGGGGGTGGCCATGCTCCGCGTGGAGTCACCCGTGCCGGGCGAGGTTGCCCTGTCCATGGGTTCCGCAAAACGCGTCTTCCCCGTGGGTGCGGGTGAGTGCTGGCTGCCGCTGGCCTTTGGCCGCATGCTGCCATTGAAGATGGACGCCGCGCCCGAAGGCGCGCGCTCCACGTCCCTGTGGGTTGCCGCCCACACCCCGCGCCTTGTCTTTGGCGGGGCAACGCCCACCTCGCCGCTGGCGCTGGCGGGGCGTCCCTTCGGTATTCGTGTCCCCGTGAAGAACGGGGGGCTTGGCTATTACACCGGTGCGGACAGGGTGGGCGTTTCCGCCATCCGCCTTCCCCGCGCAAAGGGTGACGAGCCGGAAATGCTCTCCGGCGGCCCCTTTGCGGATGCCATAGTTCCCGACCTTGCGCCCGGGGAAAAGGCCGTTCTCTCCTGGGACGGAATCACGGCTGATCGGATGGGGGATATTCTCATTGACATTGACGCATCCGGCCGCTCCCTGGAGGGGATGCCGTTGCAGCACACCCTCCATGTCTTCCCTCCGGAACCCAAAGAATACACCGGAATCGTGAGGGAGGAGCCGGACGGCACACGGTTCGCGGGGGTAATGCGCAAAGACACGGGCAAAATGCGCGTGAAGGCCGCCGAAGACATGGACAGGCAAACCTACCTCATTGCCGAAGTGATGCGCGGCGGGGAATTCCGGAGGGCGGGTGTCATCTATCCCCTTGCCGAGGGTATGCTCCGCACCGCCGACGGACAAATGAAAAAGGCCTCCCTGAAAATCCAGGACGGCGACATTTCAGAAAATTTCGCCGAGGCGCGGGGTGAAATTCTGGGCCAGCCCGTGCTTATACGCCTTACCCCGGACTGGCAAAACAACAGGATACACGCGCTCTGCACCCTCCAGGCGGTGGAACCCCTTGAACTGGCCGCATTCCACGGACCTGCAATGCTGGCCGGGGAGGGCGCATGGGGCGCAGCGAAGGACTTCGCCCTCTTCGGCGGCCTTGAGTATTTGGAGGGACCGGAGGCGTCCTCCTCCGAACGGGATTTGGCATGGCCCCTCAACGAGCGCCGCGTGCCCGCGCTCCACAAAATCGCCTCGCCCGTGATGGCGGTGCAGGGCGGCGGCATGCTCATGGCGCTCCTTTGGAATCCCCATCAGGACTGGGCCGCCGGAAAGCAGTTCCCGGCTGCCTGGTTCGATGCGCCCAAACCGGGAGACGGGGGGGAGCATGCCCGCATGTCATTGTTTGCGCCGTCCGTTGGCGATCATGTCGGGGAAAACACCTTTGCCGCGGAAATGCCCCACAAAATGAACGCCGGTGAAAAAATCACCCTTGAGTTTTGGCTTGTGCTGGACAGTGTCGACAACCATGATGAGGGCGGCATTGTCCGGGGGCCTCACAAGGGCGGCCTGGTGCTGGAGGCATACAGGCATTACTTTGACCTTTTCGGCATGCCCGAGCCCTCGCCCCAGCCCCGCCCATGGGAGGAGGAACTGGCCCTCTGCCTGAAGGGGTACGACAGCGTCTGGAGTGAAGACCCGCCCGGCTGGGCCCATTGCGTCGGCTGGAATTCCGGCAACCACACCGCCCACATTGTCCCCCAACTGCTGGCCCTGGTTCAGACGCAGGAGCCTTCGATCAACCAAACCGTCCCGCACCGCACCGCACGTGTTCTGGAAAGGGCCATGGCAGAGCAGGGGCCGCAATATCTTTGGAGCAGCGCCGGGGCGCATATTCTGCTCGGGGAACTGCCCTTCCTGAGGGGGTTCACCGCCACAGCCCTGGAAAACCTGCGCGACACCGCCCAAAAACGGCTGGGGGGGAGGGAAGAGGGGTATTGGCGCTGGCATCCCGCCGGAAAACAGCATGAAAAGCTCGGTGTTCCAGGGGACCACACCCTCGGCCAGCAGGCGCAACCACTGTCCTTCATCCTGCGCGCCGCACGTCTTTCCGGAGACGATGCGCTGGCGGCCGAGGCCCTTGAGGCGCTGAAGAACATGGACGGCTACGAGGTGCCCCGCGGCTCCCAGACTTGGGAGTGTCCCCTTTACCAACCGGATATTCTCGCCGCCGCCCAGGCCGTCCGGGCCTATACCGAAGCCTACCGTTTGACCGGAGACGGCAATTATCTGGCCCATGCCCGTTACTGGGCGATGACCGGGCTGCCCTTCCTGTATCTGTGGGACATGGACGGGTATCCCACCATGCGCTACAACGTGATTTCCGTCATGGGTTCCACCTTCTTCACCCATTCCTGGCTGGGCCTGCCCGTGGTCTGGTGCGGGCTGGTGTACGCCTACGCCCTCCAGGATTTGGCGGAGTTTGACAAGTCCTTTGACTGGAAAAAGATAGCGCAGGGCATCACAAATTCCGCGATGTGGCAGCAGTACACCACCGGTCCGAGCACAGGCACCTATCCCGATTCATGGAACATGGTGGACAACCGTCCCAACCCCGCCGACATCAACCCGGAGAACATCCTGGTCAACGAGCTCAGGCTGCGCGGCCTTTCCCCGGAAATCCGGCATTGCCGCGTGCAAAGAAACAGTGACACCGTGCATGTGAACTCCTTCGCGGACATTTCGGCACGATGGGATGATGCTGCGGGACAATTGGAACTCGGGGTGGACCCGGTTCCGGGAATGGCGGCATACACAGCGGTGCGGCCCCTGCCCAGGCCGGTGGAAGTGCGGGGGGCGGGCCCGGAGGCGGCCGATGAGGCGCAGCTTGCCGGTGCGGGGACGGGCTGGTTTTATGCGGAACCGATGAGGATGCTCGTGATTAAAAGCGGCAGCGCGAAAATAAGCGTCAAATGATGTCCGGCACAGCGCGTTTTGGGAATCGCGGCGCATGGATGGTGTAAAATTGCGCAAGTTTTCGATTTTTCACTGGATTCCATAAACAAGGAGAAAACCATGGCCAAGGTGGGTTTTGCGATTATCGGCTGCGGCAACATTGGTCCCGTTCATGCGGCGGCCATTCAGGGGGTGAAGGCGGCGAAACTTGTGGCGGTTTCCGACGTGGTGGAAGCCACGGGCCGCCGTCTGGGTGACAAGTACGGCGTGGACGTTTACACCGACTACAAGAAAATGCTCCAGCGGCCCGACGTGCAGGCGGTGTGCCTGTGCGTGCCGAGCGGACTCCGCGCCGAGATCGCCGAGGACTGCGCCCGGGCGGGAAAGAACATCCTCTCCGAAAAGCCCCTTGAGGTGAGCACCAAGCGCATTGACCGCATCATCGCCGCCACGGAAAAGGCGGGGGTGAGGCTGGGCTGCATTTTCCAAAGCCGCTTTGCCGACGGCACGCTCCTGGTGAAAAAGGCCATCGAGCAGGGGCGCTTCGGCAAACTGGTGCTGGGCGACGCCTACATCAAGTGGTACCGCTCCCCCGAATATTACGCCAGCGGCGCCTGGCGCGGCACGAAAAAACTGGACGGCGGCGGCGCGCTCATGAACCAGGGCATCCATCAGATAGACCTGCTTCAGTGGTTCATGGGGCGGGTGGTTTCGGTGAACGCCCAGGTGACCCGCGCGCTGCATGAGAAGCTGGAGGTGGAGGATCTGGCCACGGCCACACTCCGTTTCGAGAACGGCGCCTTCGGGGTCATCGAGGGCAGCACCGCCATCTGGCCTGGACATCCCGCCCGGGTGGAAGTGCATGGAAGCGAGGGAAGCGCCTGCATCGAGGACGGCGCCATCAAGTCCTGGCAGTTCAAAAAGCGCAAGGCGGTGGACGCGAAGGTGGAGGCGATGCTCAGCAGGGAGTCCGAGCTGGGCTCCGGCGCGGGGGATCCCCTCAGCAGCCTGAAAACCGAGGGGCACCGCCGCCAGATCGAGGACTTCGCCAAGGCCATACTCACGGGCCGCGCGCCCCTCATTGACGGCCGGGAGGGCCGCAACGCCGTTGCGCTTATTGAGGCCATTTACAAGTCGGCGGCCACTGGAAAGACCGTCAACCTCTGAAACATAAACCGGGCGGCAGCGGGGTTACGGTTGCCGCCCGGTTTGATTTAACAACAGCCCGCAAGGGTGTGCAATGGAAGAATGCCATGCGTTATTTTGCGACAGCCGCCGTTCTCGCCGCATTGCTTGCCGTGTCCTGTTCACCGAAATCCCCCCCCCCTCCGGCGGACACCACGCCGCAGCCGGAAAAAAATATTCCCGGCGCGGTGGGGGTGAAGCCGGAAGAGGCGGCGCAGGTGGTTGTTCCGCAAACACCCCCGCCCCCCGCGGAAGCGGCGCCGGCCGCCCCCGAACCGGAGACCCAATCCCCGCCGGAGACTACGGCGTCACCGGACAACAAAGGTGAATGGGTGGCCAAAGTGGGGGGGCAGGTCATAACCCTCAACGATTACGACCGGGACATCACCATGCGCCTCGCCAAAATCACCATGGCGTCGCGGAGGCCCTTCATGCCGGATGCGGGGTTCCTCAAGTCATCGCTGGATGAAATGGTGGACGCCCGCGTGCTGCGCATACTCGCCACCAATGAAATCCAGATTCCGGATGACGCGGTGGAGCGGGAATACCAGCGGGGGAAGGGCCTCATCGGCAGTGATGAACGCTATAAAAAATACCTTGAAAGGCAGCGGTTGGACGAGCAGACCCTGCGCGCGGAAATCAGGGACAAGCTGGCCGTGGAGGAATTCAGGCGTCTGCGCACCCAGGGGGTGGAAGTCTCCGACGAGGAGGTTAAAACACAGTACGAGACAATGAAGGGAAAGGGGTTGATGACGCGCCATGAAAAAACGGCGGACCTCTACCACCTCGTGATTTTTGTGAAGGGGGACACCCCGGACATGAAGGAGGCGGCCCGCACCGCCGTATTCAACGCGCACAAGCGCATCACCTCCGGGGAATCCTTTGAATCGGTTGCCCGGGAGGTGTCCGAGGCGCCAAATGTGCAGGAAACCGGCGGACTCGTCCAGGAGGCCTCCCCGCAAAATGTGATCCCCGAAGTGGCGGCCCTGATGTTTTCCATGAGACCGGGGGAGCTTTCCGAGCCCATCAACCACAAAACAAGCTGGCACCTCATGCAGGTGGTGAACGTAAACGAGCCGGGTGAAATCACCTATGAAAAGTCACAGGCCAAAATCAGGGGCCTGATTCGCCAGGAACGCTGCAACGAGATCCTGAAACGGTACATTGATCAGGCGAAACACGTGATGACAGTGGAAACAAACGAGGCGGCGTTGAATCCGGAGAGGTATCTGCCGGTCCGGGAGGGGGAGATTAAATCCGACACCGCCGGGGGGGAGACCACTGCGGCAAAGCAGTAGGGCTTATTTTTCCCCGCGTCTTTTTTGGGCCTTTTTCGGCGCATTGGACCGGCGGGGGGCCTTGACATCACCCTGTTCAGGGGGGCTGTTGTGTTTTTGGGGCCTGCGTGGGCAGTCGGGAACACACGCGAAACAGGTTCCCACACATTCCAAGTCTTCCCCATCATCAAAAACACGTTTGTTTTTTTTATCTTCGGGCATATGGTGTTTTTCAGAACTCACGGTTTCAAACCGGCCACACGTTCGGCGCAAGGCGCAATGGGGGGCAGACCGTTTTCCGGCTTGTCCAGATAGAAAAAGGCCACCGAGCACACATCGTCACTCCGGTAGAAGTTCACCCAACTGTCCGGGGAAAACTCCGGCGACTCCACCGGCTTTTGCGCGCCCTCCGCAAGAAGATGGGTGAGTCCGTCCACTGTCACGGGAATCATTGGGGCTCCTTGGTCCTTCATGCGGAGCACCTCGCGCTTGTTGGCCCCGCCCATTTGCTGGAGGGTGACCCTGATGTCCCGGTGAAACCACACCGGATCGGGCACATGCAGCCTGTAAAAGGACCACAGCCGCCTTTCGTTGTCGGAGAGGAAACACCCCTGAAACTGGTGGCTGAATTCACCCTGGCCGTAACCCGTGCCGATGTAGTCCTCCGTGCCTGTGCCGACAATGGTCGGCCATTCCCCGTCCCCGTCCAGATACATCTTCACCTCGCCCTCGCCCCACCATCCCGAATAGGCCGCGGCCCCGGAAACACCAATATGCGCGCCCAGAAAACGCCCCGCGCCCGCGACTCGCGGCAGCACCTCAAAATCCCGCGCCAAAACGGTGGCGGGGTCGCGCCGCCACACCGCGTGGAAATAGAGGGGCTCGCCCTCGTGCGCCGCGGCCAGGGTGCAGTCAATGTCATAAAAAAACTGGGGCAAATCCCTGCCGGATTCGTTGGTAAGCGTCACCCTGGCGCCCCTGCGGAAGGGCATGGGAACACAACAGGTGAAGGAGCGCCCCTCCGGACTGCTGAAAAGCGCGCTTTCAAATGGCTTTGCCCTGCCGAAAACAGCGCCAAAGAAATCGCCCAGGGGCACTTCAACGGCGGGCCGCTCCGCGCCGTCCCAGTAAAAACGCAGCACCTGCGACCGCAGCGACTCGGGGGATCGGTCCTGAAGGGTGCACCACATGCGGTGAATGGTTCCCGCCCCCGCCGTTTCGAGAAGCACCCTGGTCTCACCCGCTTTTATGGGGGAAAACGCCGCGCCCTTGCCGCCCTTGTTGGCGGTTCCGCCGCCCCCCCTGGCCATGGACGGGTTTTCAAAGCTCGCCCAGCGTGACTGCGCGTCCGGGGGCGGGGGGGAATAGAGCGGATCATCCCCCTGGGCGCGCGCGCACCAAAGCGCGGTGGCGGCGAGAAAAAGAAACACGCATGTCCTGGGATGGTTCATATGCCGCCTCCACCGTGATGAGGGTGCAAAGGAATGCCGGGAATGGGAAAGGCCGGCGGGGGAGCGCTCACAGAATGTCGCTGGCGATGTGAAGGTGCCTTTTGACCTGGGCTATCAGTTCCGCGGGGAAGAAGGGCTTCTTGATCAATTCCGCCGCGCCCGCGCGGAAGCAATGGGCCCTTGCCTCCGCCGTGTGGGCCGAGGAAAGGCAGAGCACCGGAATGTGCTGGGTCAGCGGATTTGCCTTTATCTGCTCGCACACCTCATAGCCGCTCATCATGGGCATCATGATGTCAAGAAGCACCAAATCCGGCTTGTCGGTGTTGCAGATGTCAAGGGCGGCAATTCCGTCATAGGCCGGAAGCACCACATAACCCTCCGACTTCAGCGTTGTTTCGAGCAGGGTCACAACATCCGGCTCGTCGTCAACCACCAGTATTTTTTTCGCTGCCACTGTTTCAACCCCGACTTTGTTTGTTCACCCCGGATGCGCCAATACACCGGCACTCCCCACAGGTGAAACCACTCCTCGTGACACCAAACATCCCCGCCGACAAACATGCCGCCAACACTTTTTCGCGCCAAACACGTTTTAACCTCAACGCACCCATACGGTTAAACGTTGACACCATGCATGCCTTATTATTTTAAATTTTAACACTAACATGCCCTTTTGTCAATGATTCAAAGGGGCCTTTTCGATTGTTTTCAGAAAGTCCAAGACTTCCCTGTTCACCACCTCTTCCTCGTTGTCCCAAAAAATCATATGGTCTGAATCGGTCAGCTCCACATGATGCTTTTGTTGTGATGGAAACCTGTCCAACACCGCACGGGCCATCTCCGGAGAGGTAATCCCGTCCAATTTGGAATGAATCAACAGCACCGGCTGGGTAATTTTGCCAACCACTCCGGTTGAACCGGCGCGCCGGGCCACTTCCATGGCATTCCGTCCTGACCTGGTCGTAATCCAAGGATAAGAGAGAATCAGCCTGCTTACCCCGGGGCGGCGCACTGGTTGGTGCCCCGGCGGGGAATAAACCCACACGACCAGTCTTCCCAGGGAATTGATCCACGTTTCCGGTGTCAATCCCAGCCACCAGCGGCGGGTAATGCCGAAATAGGGCGCGGCAAGCACCAATCCCGCCACATCGGGATTTTTGGCGGCGCACAGGGCCGCAAGCGCCCCCCCCATGGAATGACCCACCAGCACCACCCGCCGGTGCCCCCCCAGAAGGTCCTTAACTTCCCTGTCAACCGCCGCCTCAAGTTCATCGGGGCTGGTCTGGTCAAAATCCAGGGGACTGGTGCCGTGACCCGGCAGGAGCATGGCTCGCGCATGCCAGCCGGCCTGCGCCGCCAGCATTGGCAGATCCTTGAAATTGTTGGGGGTGCCGGAAAAACCATGAACAAACAACACCGCATTCGGTGCGTCATCCGGCCCCAACCTGAGCGGTTCGGCGCCCTTCAGGATGCCGGTGCCGGCGTTTCTCGGCGCTGTCCGATCATGCCGCAGGGACAGGCGCGGGGCGAGAATGTTCCATGAAACCACCGCGGCCGCCACAAGAAATACCAAGCACAGCAGAACCGTCCACGCCATTTTTCGCCCACCACGTTTCATTGTTTTCAGCCGCTGCGGAACCGGCGGTTTACTCGCCGATGTCCAGGGACAGGGCGATTTTCTTGGCCTTCTTGATGTCCATCTTGCCGGTGCCCAGCACGGGAATTTCATCAATCCTGTAGAAGGAGGTGGCCTTTGGCCGCCAAAGGTTCGGCAGATCGGAATCGTTGAGCTTTTTCAGCAACTCCTCCAACTGTTCGTCGGTGAGAATGTGCAGCACCACCAGACGCTCGCCCTTGGCGGTGTCGGGCACACTGGCCACCACCATCGACTGATCCGTCAGTCCGAGCATGCCGTGCAGAAGCTCCTCCACGCGCGTGTGGGGCACCATCTCCCCGGCAATCTTGCTGAACCGCGCCAGCCGGTCCGTGATGGTGATAAAGCCGTCCTCGTCCAGGGCGGCAATATCGCCCGTGGAATACCACCCGTCCTGAAGCACTGCGGCGGTTTTCTTGGGATCGTTCAGGTATCCCCGCATGATGTTGGGGCCCTTTACCAGCAGCAGCCCGGACTCTCCGGTGGAAAGTTCCGCGCCCGTGTCCGGATCAACCACCCGCACCGTCTGCCCGGTCATCGGCCTGCCGATGGAGCCGTGCTTGATGTTCGCGATGAAAAAGCCGGGGGATTCACAGTCCGGCATGTTGATGGACACCGCCGGGGCGCACTCGGTGGTGCCGTATCCCTCCACGGGTTCCACGCCGAATTTTTCATTAAAGGCGCTGCGGATGCGTTCAGGGAGTTTTTCCGCGCCGCACACCACATAATCCAGGCTTTTGAGCTGCTCCGGCTCGCAACGCCTGATGAAGCCCTGCAAAAATGTGGCCGTTCCAATCATGATTGAGCCGCCAAATTTCTGGGAAAGGCTTCCGATGGCCTTGGGCTCAAGCGGGTTGGGGTGAAAAATCACCCGGATTCCGGCCAGCAGCGGGGTCCACAGGCATACGGCGTAGCCGAAGGAATGGAAAAGGGGCAGGAAACCCACCAGACAGGAATTCCAATTGTGCGGAAACATCTCCTGCGCGGACTCGACGATGGTGATGATGTTTCGATGGGTGAGCATGACCCCCTTCGGCTCGCCCTCGCTGCCGCTGGAAAAGATGATGGTCGCCAGGTCCTGGTCCGTGCGCCTTGTGGAACCCAGCACCTTTTCAAGCAGCCACACCGGCGCGAACAGGGCCAGCACCATGCCGATGACGCGGTCCTTTCCGGAAACAGTCTGGCGCACATCCTCCAAATACACGGGTGTGCCGGGCACGTCGAGGGGCAGGCGTTCGAGAAATTTGCGCGAGGTGATGGTGTGGGTGATGCCCGACCGCGACGCGCAGGAGGCGATGGTCTCGGAGGGCGCGGTGTAGTTCAGGTTCACCGGGATTTTGCCCAGCATCTGCACCGCGAGGTTTGCCAGCGCGCCCCCCACGGTCGGGGGGACGAGCAGTCCCACGTTGTCGCCGCTCCCCAGGAGCGGCCTGAGTTTGCGCGCGAACACAATGGTTCCCACAAGCACCTTGAAGTAGCTCAGGCTGCCTGTAAGCGCGTCCGCTATCGCCATGTGCCGCATCCTGCGGCGCGCCATTTTCACCAGGCCGTGGTGCAGCAGTTTGAACTCGTACTCGCGCTCAAAATACGCATCCATGCAGGTCCGCTCAACCGCCGTGCGCACCCGCACGGCGCTGGTTCCGGGGGGAACGGCGGCGCCAATCCAAACCTGAACCGGATACCTGAAACGGCCCCACCAGCGCCAAACCAGGCGGTTGTCCCTGAAGATGTAGACCCGTTCCCACAACCGGGTCATGGACAGGGGAAGCACCGGCGCGCCGGTTCCCTCCACAAGGGAGAAATAATCCTTGTGCCACGGGAGCTCCATCCCGTCCCTGCCCAGGCGTCGCTCGCGGTTCACACACACCACCCAGCCTTCGGCCACCGCCGCCCTCACCTTCCCGGCCGCCTCGGCAACGCCCTTTTCAGACGAGGAATCAACAAGAACAACCCGCAGGAAACGGGTGAGAAAGCGGAGGAAGGGCGACCCCAAAACCTCCTTGCCGACAACAAAACACACTTCCCTGTCCAGCGCCGCCTGAATTGCCAGGCAGTCGATCAAAGAATTGTGGTCCGCCACCAAAAGCGCGCCTTCGCGCTCGGGGATGTTTTTCCGGCCGTTGACACGCAGTTTGAACAGTGTGCCATCCATCATCCAAAGCACGGCGCGAAGCACCAAAATGGGGATTTTCCAGGACATATATGCTCCCATCAGCAAGGAAACCAGCCCAATCACAAGGAATATGTGGTTCGGGGTGAACCCCATCATTCCAAACAACAGAAACACCACGCTGGCAAAAGCCATGCCCACAAAAGTGAGCATGTTGGTCGTGGAGATGATGCCGCCCTTCATGTTGTTGGGGGCGCGCTGCTGAAGCGTGGCCGCAAGGGGCACGTCAAACATGCCCGCAAAGGCCCCAAGCAGGAAGGCAAAGCCCAGCAACAGTATGTAATAGCCGCCCACGGAGGACATCGCCTGGACGACAGCGCTGTCATACCCCCCGGTGAGGGCCGCCACAACCACACGTCCGGCGGGAATGGTGAATGCCTCATGATAGGAGGGGGGGATGGACACCAGGGTGCCAAAGACGGCCATACCCATGGCGCCGATAAGGATAAAGCCCTGCTCAATCTTGCCCCGGGACAAATACCCCGCCATCACCGCGCCAATGCCGATGCCGAGGGCAACCGCCGCAAGAAGATAGGTGGTGAGGCTCTCCCCAAGTCCCAAGGTGGACGTGGCGTATTTGATGACGTTTTGCCGCACCAGCGCGCCGGCAAACCAAAAGTAGGTGTAACCAATGACCACGTTCAGGAGTATACGGTCCGAAAAAATCACTTTGAGGTATTTGCCCATGCCTCTCCATGGGTTCAAAATATTTTTTGGAATCACTTGGGAGGGGTTGGCCGCAGGGGGACGGGCGATAAAATGGGAGGTGAAGGTGCCGAAAACAGACAACAGAATCAACACCACGGAAACCAGGTAAATTTGCGATGAGAAACCCTGGTACACCGGACCGGCAAGACCGGTTCCCGCAATGATGGCCACAATGGTGCCCATCTGGATGATGCCGTTGCCCCAGGAAAGCCGTGATTCAGGAAGAATTTCAGGCAGGATGCCATATTTGGCGGGGGCGAACATGGCGCTCTGGGTGGCCATCAAAAACAAAACCCCCCAGATAAAAACGGGATTGCCAATATAAAAAGCCACCCCGCCCAACATCATGATGACTATTTCAAGGTATTTGGTGGCCATGGCCACCCGCTGTTTGCTGTAGCGGTCGGCCAGCGCGCCGAAAATAACCGGAAAAATAATGAACGGCATGGAAAAGAGAAATGTCGCGAAGGAAGGGACAAAATCCTCGGGTGACACGGACACATTAAAAGAATGCCCGAAAAGGGTGAAATCCCCGCCAACCATCTGCTGATAGGAGGCCAGCATGAAAAACGTGATCACAAACTGGAACAGGTTGTCGTTGAACGCCCCCTGGAACTGGGTGGCAATCAAGGCCCAAAACCCCAGTTTGGGATAGGATTCCAATCCGCCCGAACGTTTGGCCGTGCCGTCCGCCATTCATCTACTCCTTAACCGGAATCGGGGGTGATTCCGGGGTTAAAACACTTTCCGCAGGCACCAAGGCCCGCCCGATGGGGATTACAGTTCCCCCTCAAGCACCTCCGCCTCCTGGCGGATTAGCTCCATGTGGCTGATGATTGAACGACAGTCGCCCTCGGACAGTACCCTGCACACCCGGTGGATGTTACCCCGGTAGATCGGTTCCACCTCGTCCACAAGGATCCGGCCCTTGGAGGTAAGGTTCACATGGTAAATCCGGCGGTTGCCCGGAACCCCGTCCCGCCTCACCAGCCCTTTGGACTCCAGTTTGTCCAGAACGGAGGTGATGCTTGCGCGGGTGACCACGAGGCGCTTGCCCAAATCAGACTGGGTCCATTCATGCTCTTTGTATTTCAGCGCAAAAAGCACATTGAACTGCGCCTCGGTGAGATCATACCGCCGGAAAAGGGCGGCCCCCTTGATGGCAATCAGGTTGGATGTCCGGACAATGTTGAGAATCAGCTCATGCCTCACGTCTTCCATGGGCCTGTCCAGCTCAAGTTCCTTGTTGATGGACATCGTTCTCCTCCGTGTCAATTGGGCTTCCGGTTCCTATCGTTTCTAACAAACCACGAATCAATTGTATACCACAAGATTGTTAGAAGTAAAGCGTTGTCCGCAAAGAATGAATCAACGATCGGGATGGTTTCGTATAATATAGGCAAAAAGGGTAAGAAAATGCGTGTTGCGGTTACGGGAAGTTCCGGGCTGGTCGGTTCACGGCTTTGCGCGCTCTTGAGTTTGGAGGGCCATGAGGTTGTGCGGTTTGTGAGAAACAAGCCCATGGAAGATGCCGCCAATCTGGTGTGGTGGACTCCCGCCGAAGGGGTAAAAACACCTGAAAATCTCGAAAAAACAGATGCTGTGATTCATTTGGCGGGTGAAAGCGTTGGGCGTTTTCGATGGTCCGCCGCGCTCAAAAAAGAAATCTGGGACAGTCGGATAGAGGGGACAAACCGGCTTGTTGAGTGTTTTGGCCGCCTGTCCCGGCCGCCAAAGTCATTCGTGTCCGCATCGGCCATAGGCTTCTATGGAAACAGGGGAGACGAGGTGCTGACCGAAAACTCGGTCCAAGGCGGGGGATTCCTTTCCGAATTGAGCGCTGCATGGGAAAATTCGGCCCAAAAGGCCGCATCCATTGGCATTCGGGTGGTCACTCCGCGCATAGGAATGGTGCTTGCAAGGGAAGGGGGGGCGCTGGCCAAGATGCTTCCCGCATTCAAAATGGGCCTGGGAGGGCGTATTGGTTCAGGAAAGCAATGGGTGAGCTGGGTCACCCTTGAGGATCTTGCAAACCTCCTGGTTTTTCTTGTTAAAACCAATGAGATTACCGGGCCGGTTAACGCCGTTGCGCCGGGACACTGCACCAACGCCTCCTTCACACGCTCCCTGGCGCGAACGTTGCACCGTCCCGCCCTGTTTCCTGTGCCGTCGGCAATGGTGTCCGCCATATTTGGTGAAATGGGCAAAGAACTGCTGCTTTCAAGCCAACGCGTCTCCCCCCAACTTATTGTTGACATGGGTTTCAAATTCAAACATTCTGATTTGGAAAACGCCCTTCCATTTGTCCTACACTAAGACGCTTGCGATTTTTTCGGGAGAATTTCTTGTCAGTTTAAACAAAATTGCTTATACTTGTACTTGGGTTGTTTAAAAGTTAACAGCGATCTTGCAGGAGTATGCCCGCATGCCAACCTTCAGTTATGTGGCGCGCAACCGTTCCGGCAACCGTCAAAATGGTGTGTTGACGGCGGAAAGCCGCGATGCGGCAATGCTGAGACTTTCCCAGATGGGGTTGTCTCCGGAAAAGATCATTGAGACGCAGGGGGTCGTGTCGCTTGGAATGCGGATGAAGCTCAACAGGAAGGTGCGCAGCGCCGACCTGCTGGTGTTCACCCGCCAGCTTTCCACCATTGTGAGCGCCGGTCTTCCCCTGATGCAGGGCTTGGACATTCTGGCGGAGCAGACGGAAGACGCCGGTTTTGCGGCGATTATTGACGCGCTGGGCAAGGAAGTCGAGTCGGGCGAAACCTTTTCGGACTCGTTGCGCAAGTTTCCCCGCGCGTTTCCCGAACTTTATGTCAGCATGGTGCGCGCCGGTGAGGCGGGCGGCGACCTCGACGGCGTGTTAAACCAGCTGGCCGATTATCTCGAGGAGACCGAGGATCTCAAGCGGCGCATCAAGTCGGCCATGACCTATCCTGTTGTCGCCTTCAGCATGATTATCCTGATCGCCGCGGGTCTGATTATCTTTGTCGTGCCCCAGTTCGCGGAAATTTTCGCCAGTTTCGGACGCGGCCTGCCGGCTCCCACCCAAATCCTCATTGACACGAGCGAATTCCTCCGGCAATGGCAGTCATGGCTGATCATTGTCGGGGTGGTGGTTGCCCTTGTGATCGGCCTGCGTCTTTACGGCAAGACGGCAAATGGAAGATACACCCTGGACAGCCTGAAACTGCGCCTTCCCGTGTTTGGCGACCTTCTCCGCAAAGTTGCCATCAGCCGCTTCACGCGCACGCTCAGCACGCTCACGAAAAGCGGCGTGGCCATCCTGCAGGCAATGGAAATTGTTGAGCGCACCTCGGGCAACGAGGTTTACGCCCGGGCCATCCGCCAGGCGGCGGAAAGCGTGCGGAACGGTGAAACCCTCGGCGAACCCCTCGCCCGGGCGCAGGTGTTCCCCGCCATGGTCACCCGCATGATCGGCGTGGGTGAAAAGACGGGCGCCCTGGAAACCATGCTCACCAAAATCGCCGACTTTTACGATTCGGAGGTGCGCGCCAAGGTGGACGGCCTCACCAGTCTCATCGAGCCACTTCTCATCGGTGTGATGGGCGTGGTGGTCGGCGGCATTGTGGTCGCCCTTTTCATGCCCATCCTGCAGCTCTCCAGCCTGGTCAGTTGACCGGCGCAAAACTGTAATTTACGCGGTGTCACACATGCGCACAGCCGTTTGGCTGTGCGCTTTTTATGCGCCGCGGGAGCGGGTGTGCCCGCCCGAAAACACGCGCAAACATCGCGGCAGTTTGCATCATCATGGGTGAATGAATTATCATACTCCCGCCACGCAAAGCCCGGGTGGTGGAATTGGCAGACACGCTAGACTAAGGATCTAGTCCCGCGAGGGGTGCGAGTTCAAGTCTCGCCTCGGGCACCATTCTTAACAAGCACAAGGCCAGAAAGGGTTTACAGACCTTCTGGCCTTGTTGTTTTTGAGCCGCCGGGAGGGACGTTTTCTGCCAAATCGCGCCAAATAGGCGCCCCTGATTTGCAAGTTTTTGCACCCCCCCGCGCCAGAGAACCAGTCTGGCGTGACAGGCCAAGAAGACCAGGCAGGCACACACATTCTCAATGCGTCGGCGGGGTGGGGGCGGACCGGCCCGTTTCAGAAATTGGTTCGAGAGGTTTCCACCCGGCAAGTTGATTCAGCCCTGGAGCACCGCCCAAACGGAACGGAGCAATTCCAGTTCCTCCTGCTCCAGCCCGGTGGCCAGCAGGGAGATTTGGAAGGGGTAGAGCCCGAAGAACAGCCTGTAAAGAAGCACCCACATACTGCACGCGCAAAGCAACGAGCCCAGCGAAATGCCGATTGCGCGGCGGTAAAGTCCCGCATACAGGCCAATGCGGCCCAGAACCCCCGTTTCTTCCGGGCGGCAAGACATGGAAACCGGCTGCCTCATTTGGAAAACCGGGTAGACAAAACCGAAAGTCAGCGCCAGGAAAGTCACCGCGTGCCAGCCCCACATGACCCGCTCCTGCAGGACGGCCGGCAAATCATGGTTGCGCCAGGCGGAAAAGGCCAGTAGCAGGGCCAGCCAAACACCAGCCACCCCCCAGAAAACCAGTTGCGCGTAAAATGCGTGGGGAACCGCCTTGGCGTGCCTGCCGGAAGAGGCAAAAGCCCGGACCGACAGCAGCGACAAGACATAGAGCGTGAACACCAGCGCGCATGAGCCGAACACAACACGCAGGGGCGTCCAGAGCATGGCAATGTGCGCCGCAATGCGGCCGTCCCGCGCGTTTTCAAACTCAGCCATTTTCGCCATCGCCCCCTCAAGCGCAAGGATGCGCTCCTCATGGGCGGTCCGGCCCTCCCGGTCAATCCGCGCAAGCACCCTCAACGCGTCAGCCTGCATGGTCATGCCCGCGATGGCCCTGCCAACCCCGGCCTGTCCAGGCTCCATGCCGGGGCCGCCGATGAGAATGTTGCCCGTTTCGGACACGATGCGCATCCACGCGTCCCAGTCCCGGACGTTTCCCGAGTCAACCGCCGCATTGGCGCGTGCGGCAAGGTTTGACTCCATCCTGTACACCGGGTAGAGGCAGCGGTCAACCAGCGCGCGGTCCACCTTGGCATGCCAATACCCGCCCGCGGGCAGGGTTGAATGCCACAGGGGCCGCGGGAACACCACCGGGTCACCGGTGGTGTTGGCGCGCGCCACCAGCGCGATGACATCGCTCACGTCATCCTCCGGACCCAGGGAAGCGAGCAGCGCCGCCGCCTCCAGGTACCGGGGAAGCGCATTCTTCGGGGGATGCAGGCTCGCCTCGCGAAACTTGTCCCGCGCCTCCGCGAACCGCCCCTCCTGAAACAGCCTGCATCCGTGCTTGATGATGAGGAAGGAGTTGCGCGGGTCCAGCTTGTAGGCCTGCTCGTAGGTGGCCAGCACAAAGTCGGACTCCTCGACATCCGCCAGCGCCTCAACATATTTCGCGTTGGGCGTCTCGCTGAGGGACGCGTCGCGCTTGACCACATTGCGCAGCACCGGCCGCGCGGAGGCCTCGTGAAGGGTGAGCGACATGCGGTACTGGGTCTCCGCCTTGTCAAAGCGGAGATAGCCCTCTGAAAACACAAGGGAAAAGGAGAGAAAAACACAGGCGGCGACGCAGAACCTGAACGCGCGGCGCAGACGGCGGGCCCCCGCGAGATCGCAGGGGGCCGCCGCCGCGGCGTTCGTGTCGCGCGGCTCCGTCACCCGTTGCCACCCATGAGGCGGCGCGCAATCTGCTTGCCCTCCTCCACGCCGGGCTGGTTGAAGGTGTTGACGTTGTGGAGGCGCCCCGCCATGGCCGTCTCAACCTCCAGCATGTAGAGCAGCTGGGAAACGGAGTGGGCGTTCAGGCGGGGGAGGGTCACCCGGATGACCGGCCGGTCGCTGGCCTTGAGGGCGTCCGCGGTGCCCTGCAATTCAGCGGCCATGAGCTTGTTCATGGACTTGCCCCGCAGATAATCCAAACCGGGCACAATCTTGAGCGTGTCGGGAATTTTCAATGTGGCCTCAAAGCGGGCGACCTCAAGGAGGTTGAAGACCTTGTTGTTCGGCCCCTCGCGGTACAACTGCACCTGCGAGTGTTGGTCGGTGGCCCCCAGCGCGCCGACGGGCGTCTGGCCGGCGAACACATCACGGCCGTCGAGGTCCTTTTGCTTGCCAAGGCTTTCCGCCCACAGCTGGCTGTACCAGTCCGCAACATCGCGCAGGCCGTCCGCGTAGGGCATCATCACGGACATGGTCTTGCCCTTGCGCGTGTCCAGCAGGTAATGGAACGCGGCGCGCAGATAGGCCGGGTTGTCCTCCAGGCTGTCCAGCGAGCAGCGGGCGTCCATGGCGGCGCATCCTGCGCGCATGGCTTCAAGGTCCATGCCGAGCAGCGCGGCGGGAAACATGCCCACGGGGGAAAACACGGAAAACCGCCCGCCCACATTCAGCGGGATGGAAAAGGACACCAGATTGTAGGCGTCCGCGACCGGATGGAGCAGGCTCTTCGGCGCGTTCGGGCCCTTGGGGCTGGTGGTGACCACCAGATGCCTTTTAATCTCCCCCGCGCCGACCGTCTTCTCCAGCAGGTCAACGAGAATCATCAGCTGGGTGATGGTTTCCGCAGTCTCCCCGGATTTTGAAATCACGTTGTACAGCGTCTTTTTCGGGGGGCACAGCTTCAGCATCGCCTTGAAGGTTACGGGGTCGATGTTGTCCATGACAAAGAGGCGCGGGGCGCCCCTGCGGCCCCGGCGCGGCTGAGCGTTGTAATATGGCGGATTCAGCGCCGTGTTCAGCGCCGTGATGCCCAGGGCGGAGCCGCCGATGCCGAGAATGACCAGGTTTTCAAATCCGGCAAAGGCCGCCGCCTTTTCCCGGATGTCATTGAAGACGGCGTCGTCCTTGTACAGATCGTAGAAGCCGTACTTTCCGGAAGTCCGCTCGTCGCGGAGTATCTTGTGCATGCCGGAAACACGCGGGGCGATTTCCTCCAGCTCTGCGGGGGTGACGCCGTTTGCCCCGCCGACTGCGGTGGACTTTGCGCGGCGCACGTCAATTTTGATGTCGGCGTAGTCTGCCATGTCAGGAAATTCCTTTCTTTCTGCGTTCGTCAAAGAATTTTTCCAGCTCGGAGCACACATCCTGCCGTGGTTTGACCGTGATGGGAAGGTCCGGCAGCGACTCCAGGAAAATCCGGCCGTAATGTTTTGTCACCACACGCTTGTCCAGGATGATTACGGCGCCCCAATCGGACTTTCTGCGGATTAGACGGCCGAAACCCTGGCGGAACTTGATGACGGCCTGCGGCACGGAATACTCCAGAAAGGAATTGCCACCCGCCGCGTCAATGGCTTCCGCCCGCGCCTCCTGAATCGGCTCAGTTGGCACCCTGAACGGAAGTTTCGGCAGTATAACACATTGGAGCGCCTCCCCGGCAACGTCCACCCCCTCCCAGAAACTGTCCGTGGCAAACAAAACGCTGGCCGGATCGTTCCTGAAATCCTCCAGCAACTGGGTGCGGGTGGCCTTGCCCTGGCACAACGGGGTGATGCCTGCGGCGGCCAGTTCCGGTTCCAGTTTTCTGTAGGCGTGGTTGAGCGCGTGAAAGGAGGTGAACAGGACAAACGCATGGCCCCCGGTGATGGACAGGATTTGCCGGATGGTTTCCACGGAAAAATCCGGAAACTGCCTGTCCGCCGGATCGACCCCGTCCCTGGGCACGCACAACAAAGCCTGCTCATGGTACTCGAAGGGGGAGTCCAGCGCCTTGGTCCGCATGCGCTCCGCGGGAATTTCCTCCAGGCCCAGACGGTTGAAGAGATAATCAAAGCGTTTCCGCACAGTCAGCGTGGCGGAAGTCATCACCAGCGTCTTAAACTGGCCGTAGAGCCACTCCGACAGGGGTTTGCCCACCTCAAGGGGGCAGCGGACCGCCCGGATATGGCGCTCGTTCCTGGCGTCAATCTCTATCCAGCGCACGGTGTTGGGCGCCAGTTCGGGCGAGGTGGACTCCGCCAGCGCGCCCGTGAGCGCGCGCAGCCGCTCCACATAGGCTCCGAGTTCCAGCATTTCGTTCTGCAGGGGGGATTCCTGGCCGTTATCCGCCGCGGGCACATCCCGCAGCAGGCGCTGAAGCGTCTCGGCGTTTTGGATGAACGCGCGGGCATGATCCACGGCGGGCCGCACATAGTCCGTGTGGAGTTCCCGCACCTCCGGCAGGGCCAGCACCTCCTCGGTCAGCCGCCACTTGATGTCCCGTCCAATCTGGCCGCACAGTTCCGACGCCACCCCCCGCATCGCCTTGAAGGCCGCGTCCATCGACTGCCGCAGCAGCGCAAGCGCGGGGGAGAGGATGTCGTCAAGAAGCCCCTGCAGGCGCTCAAAGCCGTCCACGGACAGACCGGGGCAGTCGCGGGTCAGCCGAAGCTTCAACATCGGCAGCAGCCCCCGCTCGCGCCCGCCCTCCATCCTGTGGAACTTGCCAAGCTGGGACATCACGGCTGCATGGCTCGCGGCGGCGCCCAGGTACTCGGTGGCGGAATCCTCCACGGAGTGGGCCTCGTCGAAAACCACCCGGTGAAAGGCCGGAAGCACCGCCATGGAGTGGAAATCACCGCATTCATGCTTGATCGCCATGTCGGAGAAAAGCATGTGGTGGTTGGCCACGAGTATGTCCGCGCGGCACATGGCCTTGCGCGCCCGCCCAACAAAGCACTTCTGCTGGTTTGGGCAGCGGCCCATGGCGCAGGTGTCGGCCTCGCTGTTCACCTGCTCCCACAATTCCCGGGCGGGCACAAAAGGCAGGTCGGACAGGCTGCCTTCGGGCGTCTTTTCCGCCCATTCCGCCACGGCAAGCAGTTGCTCCCGCTTTTGCTCGTCCTCGAAAAGGCTCATCTCGGCGAAGGCCCGGTCCAGCTTGCGCCAGCAGAGGTAGTTTCCCCGGCCCTTGACCAGGCACGCCTCAAACTTCACCTTCAGGCAGCGCTGCAGCAGGGGAATGTCCTTGAATACAATCTGCTCCTGCAGGTTGATGGTGCGCGTGGAGACGACCACCCTCTCCTTGTTGTTCACCGCCCACAGCACCGCCGGAACCAGGTAGGCGACCGTTTTTCCAACACCGGTCGGGGCCTCCACCACGGCGAAGCTGTCGGTGTTGAACGCGGAGGCGATGAGTTCCATCATGGCCGACTGCTGGGGGCGCACCTCGAACGATTCAAGGTGTTTTGACATGGGGCCGCCGGGCGCAAACAATCCGTCAAGCTCGCGGGTGTTCAGCAGGCTGGCCTTTTTGGGAAGAAACGGCTCCACCACGACATAGACACGGAGCACCTCGTTGTCCACGATATACATGCCGTGCCCCTGGTTGCCGAAGAGGGAGGCCAGGGACAGGTCGGCGTCGCTGGGGCAGAGATCCCCCGAGGGATGGTTGTGAACCACCACCTCGCGGGTGTCCAATCCCTCCATGATGGCGGGAACCGCGGCGGCGTTGCCCCGCGCCAGCACCCGCACGCTCTCCAGCCTGCCGTCGGCGCCGGGGGTTCCGGCGAAGAACACCTCCCGGCCCCCAGCGGACACAATGGCCCCGTGCGCCTGAAGCGCCGCCTCAGGGGAAAAACGTAGTTCTGCTTTTTCAGTGCCTGGCAGGTGCATAAACCGGTGCAATCATTCCGGCGCGAAACCGTTCCGCCGGGGGATGCGGACTGGCGGGCCATGTTCAGGCGTACTTTAACCCATTTTCACCATGATAATAAACACGCCGCGCCGTTTGACTGCGGGAGACCCGTTTAACTATGCTATTGACCGCCCTTGGAATGGTAAAAAGCAGGTGTTTCGCGCGGATTTGTGTCTGTGCGTTCCGGTTTGTTTGAAAATCACCCCAAGGAAGAGCGGAGAGAAATGCTCATGAAGCGCATGATTAGTCTGTCCCTGCTGGGTCTGCTGGCGCTGACGGGATGCCAAACCGGCAGCCCGCAGTGGCCGTGGCAAAAGAGCGAACCCATGCCGCCGGTGGAACTGCTGGATGACTCCGCCGCAAAGACGGAGGAGGCGCCCGCGGCGCAGGCGCAGCCGGCCCCCGGCGCGAGCGGCCTTGCCCTTGCGACCAATTCAAGGTTCAAGGACGTCCCGCTGCCCGCAAAGGCCAAGGAGGATCTTGAGCGGTCCTATGTCTACGAGTCCGCCGCCCTTCAGATTGGCCGCATGGTGTACAACATCCGCGCCGACGTGAATGAGATTGCCCGGTTTTACAACGATCAATGCCCCGCGGCGGGCTGGGCGCTTAAAAATGTCCAGCAGGCCACCGGCAATGTTTACATGCTTTTCACCAAGTCGGGCAAAAAACTTGAGGTGACCGTGGAATCGCTTGGAATGGGCCGCGGACAGCGCCTGATTCTCCACATGGTTCCCGACACCGCCGGAGGCGAAGTGTGAAATGCGCCTGATTCCCGCCGGACTGGGACTGGCCGTCTGCGTGGTCATGCTGTTGTCTGGATGCCAGACAGTGCAATGGCCCGCGGGGCTGGACAGG
Organism: Candidatus Hydrogenedentales bacterium; assembly: GCA_041859375.1. Lineage (GTDB taxonomy): Bacteria > Hydrogenedentota > Hydrogenedentia > Hydrogenedentales > CAITNO01 > JBHEKP01. The sequence goes on from JBHEKP010000155.1 coordinate 25,946, forward strand.
ATCACCGGCGGCGGCATGACGGACGAGGAAAAAATCGCCGTTGTGCTGGATGATGTGCGCAGGGGCATGGAAAGCAAGCGTGTTTACCATGTCCTTTCACGGGTGTCAAAAAACTACAGGGACAGGGAAGGGCGCAACTATGACGGGTTGCGCGACTACCTGAACACCCTGATGGACAATTACAAAGACATACGCATCACGCGCACCCCCCCGAAAATCCAGGTGCGCGACGGATACGCTAGGGTGGTGGAGTCCTTTGGAACAAGGGCTGAATCCACGAACCCTACCCAGTACCCGCCCATAAACCTTCAGGGCCAGATGGTCATCCTGATGGAAAAGAACGGCGGTGAATGGCAGATTCTGGAATGGGGGCCGGTCTACTGAGGCGAGTGTTTGATCCGCGCCGGAAGTTTTGACAGCAAAGCTTCCCGGTTTTTTTACATGGCAGGCGCCGCAACGCGCCCAATCGGAGTATGGTGAACAATATGGCACGGCCCCCAAAGGTGAACGTTAATCTAATCGAAGAGGAAATCGCCACCACCCTTCCGGACAGCCCAATCACCCGTTACCTGTTGAAAATTCAGGCGGTGGTGGAGGAAAACCCGCTCATGTACATCGGCGGGGCGGTTTTTATCGTCCTCTGCATCGTGGCGGGCGTGCTCTTCAACGCCAGCCAGGCCGCCTCTGACCGCGAGGTCATGACAAAGTACACGGCTGCCATGATTGAGGAGGAGCCCGCAACCAGGCTGGCCAAGCTGGAGGAAATCTCCGGCGATGCCGGGCGCTGGACCCCCGAAGTGACCTATATGCTCGGCGAGACCGCCATCCAGGCGCAGCAGTATGACAAGGCCAAACAGGCTTTTGAGCAGGTGCTGGCAAAATATGGAACCGGCGAATTTGCCGCGCGCGCCGCGGACGGACTGGCTTTCCTGGAAGAAAACAGCGGCAACATCGAAGGCGCGCTGAAGGGCTACCAGCAGGTGCGCGAAAAATGGGGGGCGGATTTCATCGCCACCATCCGCCTCTATGACATTGGCCGGTTGCAGGAAAAACTCGGCAAGCTTGAAGACGCCAAAAAATCCTACGATGAACAGATGACACTGTTTCCCGATTCTGACGCGGCCCGGAAGGCTGAACAGGCCCTTGAAAAACTAAAGGGAACCCATCCCGAGCTGTTCCCGGAGGAAAAGAAGGAAGAGGCTCCCGTTGCGGAGGCGACCCCGGCGACTGAAGCGGCCCCTGCGGCTGAGACAGCGGCTCCGGCGGCTGAGGCGGCCCCTGCAGCTGAGACAGCCCCTGCGGCTGAGGCGGCCCCGGCAGCTGAAGCGGCTCCCGCAGCTGAGACAGCCCCTGCGGCTGAGGTCCCTGCGGCCGAGGCGGCCCCCGTCGGCAGCGGCTCCTAAGTTGTTTTACCTCAGTTGTTTTTGCGTTTTTCGCGGAAATATGGCATAGTTTTTGCGCAAGCGGGCTGAACGGTCGCGATGCGCCTTCGGGCGCGCGAGGAAAGTCCGGGCTCCACAGGGCAGGGTGCTTCGTAACGCGAAGGCGGAGCAATCCGACGGAAAGTGGCACAGAAAATACACAGCCGGCCATCGGTCGGCAATGGTGAAAAGGTGCGGTAAGAGCGCACCAGCGTCATGGTGACATGGCGGCTAGCCAAACCCCACCCGGAGCAAGTCCAAATAGGGGACCCATGATGCGGCCCGCACCGGTCCCGGGTTGGATGCTGGAGGCGCATGGTGACATGCGTCCAAGAGGAATGACCGTTCAGGAAGGCTCCGGCCTTCCGGACAGAACCCGGCTTACAGGCCCGCTTGCCAACGCGCGTCTTCGGGCGCGCGTTTTGTTTGCGGCCCACGACCGTGTTTTACCCGTTGTTAAATTGACATAATTCGCCGTTGTTTGATAAACTGTCGCGCCTTTGGCTTGTTTTGGATTGGATGTCCGTTGAAAACACTTTGCATACCTGTGGCATCTGTCGGAGAAGAGGGCTTGGCGGTGCAAACAAGCGCCGTGCTCGCTGAAATTCAGCCCTCCGGAACCGACGCCCCGCCCATGGAGCAGGTGCGTGTGAACGGCACTCTGCTTCCGGTGGACCGGGATTTCCTGTTCCAGGGAACCCTGTCCGGGGAATATTCCAGGGAATGCGACAGATGCCTGGCCATGGCAATTGTGCCGTTCAACCAGAAGGTTTCCTGGCTTTTCAAGGAAAACGCCGACGGGGTTTTTCGGGAAGCGTCGGAAACCGGGGAAGACGACGAGAAAACGGAGCGCCGTTCATTTCACGGCCCCGTGGTGAATCTTGGACCTTGTGTCTGGGAAGAGGTCGTGTTAAACGCGCCGCACAAATTCGTGTGCGGCCCGGATTGCAGGGGGTTGTGCCCCCGTTGCGGTGTCAACCTCAACGAGGAACCCTGTCGTTGTGACAAAATGAAGCAGGAAGAACCGGTTCCGGTGAACGGTCTGGCCGCCTTGGCCGGGCTTTTTCCCGATTTGAGCCGGAATGACCCGAAGGAGTAAGACCCATGCCAGTACCAAAGAGACGCACCGGCAGCGCCAAGCAGGGAATGCGCCGTTCCCACCACGCGCTGACCCCGCCCAATGTGACCGAATGCCCCGACTCCGGAGAGGCCAAGCTTCCGCACCGCGTGTGCCTCAAGAGCGGTTTCTACAAGGGCCGCCTGGTCATCAAGCCGAAAAACGCCTAATCCTGGGCATCCGGACATCACCGCATGAGAATCGCCCTGGACGCCATGGGCTCCGACAACGCGCCTGACATTGAAATTGAAGGCGCGGTGAAGGCGAGTCTGAACAGCGACATCCACGTCGTGCTTGTCGGCGACGAGGCCGTGCTCGGTCCGAAACTGGCCGCGTTCCCAAAACGCGGGCAGGTTTCCATCCGCCACGCCCCGCAGGCCATCGGCATGCACGAACAGCCCGTCATGGCCGTGCGCAACAAGAAAAACGCCTCCATGCTGGTGGGCATGCGCATGGTCAAGGACGGCGAGGCCGCCGCCATGGCCAGCGCGGGTAACACCGGCGCCGTGATGGTGGCGGCGCGAACCGTTTTGGGCCCCATCCGCGGCGTTGCCCGCTCCGCCATCAGCCAGTGCCTGCCCACCATGAAGGGCCGGGTGGTGATGCTGGACCTCGGCGCGAACGTGGACTGCACCACCCGCCAGCTCTGCGAATTCGCGGAGATGGGCATCGCCTATTCCCGCTACGCCCTGGGGGTCGAAAACCCCTCCGTGGGCCTGCTGAACATCGGCGAGGAGGGGCAGAAGGGCGGCGCGGTCGCCCGCGAGGCGCACCGCACCCTGAGCCAGGCGAAACACCTCAATTTTGTGGGCAACATCGAGCCGCGCGCGCTTTTTGACGGCAAGGCCGACGTGGTGGTCTGCGACGGCTTTGTGGGCAATCTTTTCCTGAAGACCAGCGAGGCCGCCGCCCTGTGCATGGGCCAGATGCTGCGACGCCAGTTTGAAAGCTCCTCCATGAGCAAGCTGGGGGCCATGCTGGCCTACAAGGCGCTTAAGGAACTCAAGCAGAGCGTGGACCCCAACGAATACCCCGGCGCGCCCCTGCTGGGAATCAACGGCGTGGTCACCATCATGCACGGAGCCTCCTCCGCGCGGGGCGTGGAAAACGCGCTCTACGGCACCAAAATCGCCGTGGACAACCACCTCACCGACCGTATCCGGGAAAACATCCACCGCCTCCGCCAGCATGAGATCGGCCAGCTCATTCAGGATGACACGCCCGAAGCCGGTGAATAACCGGTCCCGCAAATAATCCCGCCCTCCCTGTTGTTGCCCAAAACATGTGGATTGGCCCATCATTTTACCGGGTATTCAACCAGGGGGCACGCGCCCCAAAGCGAGGCAAGGCACATGACCGGAAGATTTGAGGGAAAGATCGCGCTGATCACCGGCGGCACCAGGGGCATCGGACGGGCCTGCGCGCGGCGGTTGCTGGACGAGAGGGCCCGGGTGGCCATCTGCGGGCGCACTTCCGAGGCCGTCCACGCCGCCACAGCCGAACTCGGCGGCGGTGTGCTGGGAATCGCCTGCGACGTGACCGACCAGGAGGCGGTGAAGGCCGCCGTTGAGCGTGTCGAACGGGAGATGGGCGGATTGGATGTGCTCATCAACAATGCGGGCATCACAAAACCCGATCTCGTGGCGCGGATGAAGGATGCGAACTGGTCGGATGTGATGCGCACCAACCTTGACGGGGTGTTTCACTTCTGCCGCGCCGCCGCGAAGGGCATGATATTGAGAAGGCGCGGGCGTATTGTGAACGTAAGCTCCGTGCTGGGCCTCCACGGCCAGAGCGCCCTCGCCAACTACTGCGCATCAAAAGGCGGTGTCATCGGCTTCTCCAAGGCCTTCGCCCAGGAGGTTGCGGCGCGCAACATCACCGTGAACGTGCTCGCCCCAGGCTACACGGTAACGGACATGACCGCGGGGATGCCCGAAAAGATGGAGCAGGCGCTGATGGAGCGCATTCCGCTGGGCAGGCCCGCCAAACCGGAGGAAATCGCGGCGGCGGCGGCCTTCCTCGCCTCCGACGACGCCTCCTACCTCACCGGCGCGGTGCTTTGCGTGGACGGCGGCCTGTATATGTGAGTCCCCGTTGTCTTTCCGCCACGGGCAAGTTTGCCGGGGCGGGGCGGTTTGGATACACTAACACCGTTGCCGAACGGGATGGAGACAAATCGCATGCTGACAGGGATGGCCGGGGCGGTGGAATCGTTGTTTGGTCTGCCGCTGCGTTTCGTCCTGCCCGTTGCCGCAGTGGTGCTGGCCTGCGGTTTCGCGTTGCTGGCGCGCCCGGCGGTGCGGCTGCTCACGGGGGAAAAAGGCGCCGCCTTTGCCAGGGGGCTCCTGTCGGCCTTCCTGGCCTTTGCTGCGCTTCTCGCCGTGGAGAACTACCGCGCCACGGACTACTACCGCTACGGCAGTTACCTGAACGCCTACGAGTTCTACCACTATTACCTCGGCTCCAAATACGCCCGTGAACTCGGATACACCCGGCTCTACGCGGCGTCGCTGATTGCGGATGACGAGACCGGCAGAAAATGGGCGCATAAGACCGGCACCATCCGTGACCTCTCCACCGGCGGCTATGTGGACCACAAAAAGGTGCTGCAAAACAGGGACGAGGTAAAAAAACATTTCACCCCGCCGCGCTGGGAGGAGTTCAAAAAGGACATCCGCTGGTTCAAGGGCAGAATGGTGGCGGCGCGGTGGGGTGGGGTGCTGCGGGACAAGGGATACAACGGCACCCCCGTGTGGGGGATGGTTGTGGGTAGCCTGCTCACCAACCGCATTTCCACGGACAGTGGCGCGGGCATGATGTTTCTGGCGCTGCTGGATCCGCTGCTGATCGCGCTGGCCTTCGGCGCGGTGGTGTGGGCCTTCGGCCCGCGCGCGGCGTGCATGTTCCTGCTGCTGCTGGGCACCCACTACATGATGAAATGGTGGCACATGAAGGGTGCGCTTCTGCGCACCGACTGGGTCATGTGCGCCGTGATTTCGGTGTGCTGCATGAAACGGGGCCGCCACGGCGCGGCGGGGGGCTTCCTGGCCTTCGCCGTACTTTCGCGCATTTTTCCCGCCGTGCTCCTTTTCGGACCCGGCGCGCGCTGGACGTCGCAGTTGCTGGGGCACCGGCTGGCCCTTTCGCACCCCGCTTTTGCCGCATGGATGGAAAACATTCCCGCCCGCCGCAGGACTGCCGTCCGCGCGGCGCTTTGGGCGGCGGCGTTGGGCGCCCTGTGGTGCGTATGGCGCTTTGTCTCCGGCTCCGTGGCCGCATGGCTGGCCGCGCCGGGCCACCCGCCCTTCCTGCTTGTGTGGCCCGAAAACACCAACATCGGGTTGCATCTTGTGCAGATGGCGGGGGGCGGGCTGCTTGCGGTGGCGGGGGTGGTGCTGCTGGTCACCGCAGTGCGCGGCCACTGGCGCGGCGGGCTGGACCGCCGCTGGCTGCGTTTTTTCGCCGTCTTCGCCCTGGTTGCCGCGCTTCTGGGCGGTTCCTCCGCGCTCTTCTGGCGCGGCACCGACGTGTGGCCGGGCTATGTCACCAAAATCGGCGCGCACAACAGCGGCATCAGCGAGTGGCGCGTGGGCTACAAGTATGTTTTCATGGCCGACTGGTCCAAGAACACGGACCTGCTCTCCAAACCGGCGCGGAACTGGACACCCGTGCTGAACGTGGAACGCTACAACAAGGGTCTGGAGGCGTGGTGGCGCACCCAGTTGCTGGTGCTGGCCCTGACCTTTCTGGCGGCGCTGGGGATGCGGGACCACCGCGCCCTGCTGCTCGGCTTCACGCCCCTCTTTTTTCTGGCCTCGCCCACCTACTACTACTACATCATGCTTCTCCTGCCGCTGCTGTTTTTCGCGGAGCGCATGGAGGAGCCCGCCCACACCGCCGGGCTGGCGCTGATGTTTTTCACGGCCATGAGCGGCTACTGGTTCTACGCGCTCTGGAGGCAGGGCTACGGCACCTACTACTGGCTGTCGGTGCAGGTGATGGTCATGTGCCTGTACATGGTCATGCTTGGCTGGCGGGAGTCGCTGGAAACGCTGGCCGCCCGGCGCGGCGTCAAATGCCCGGACCGCCCATGCCCATCTGGCTGACCTCGGGCAGCTTGTCCTCGTAGATTTCCACGCCGTTTTCCCCGCGGAGCTGCTCCATCATCTTGCCCACCAGCAGCGGCGCGGCCAGCAGCGGCTTCGCCTCCTCCATGGTGAGGGTCTTCTCCGGCTTGTGGGTGGACACGCGCAGCACCAGATAGGCGTCGGGCATGTTCACCGAGCGGGTGCGCCCCTGGCTGTCCTGCGCCACCTGCTGGTACGCGGGCAGGTACACGGGGCCGATGATGGTGCCCGGCCCGGACCCGGAGGCCGTGTCCCAGAATCCCTTGAAGCGTTCCAGCGCGGGGTTGTTCGCGATGCCGGACTCAATCACATAACTCATGTTTTCCGCCTTGCCCTTCAGCAGATGCTCGTCCACCAGCGCGTCAAAAGACTCGCCCTGGTCCAGCCGCCTGCGCACCTCCGCGGCGCGCGCCGGCGCGTCGGGCAGGGCGGCGGGGAAGCGCACCGCGAGGAAGGTCATTTCCTCCAGGGTCTTCATGGTCTCCCCGGCCATGCGGTACTCGCGGGCAAGCTCCTCGTCGGAGACGGTGATTTTTCCCTCCTTGTAGGCGGTTGCCGCCAGGTACTCCACCGCCTTGTCGCCGAGCATCCTTTCCAGCGTGCGGTCCGTGTCCTCGTCAATCAGGTCCTTCTGGAACTGGAGCCGCTCGGCGGTCAGGTCATACTGCCGCATCAACGGTGTGGACTCGCCGTTCGCCGGCACCTGCATGGCCCACATGGCGCGCAGGTGGTCCCCCTCGTCGCCGCTTTCGCGGAAATACTGCTCCCGCGCCGCGTCGCGGGGGATGTCGATCTTTCCCTCGTCCTTCAGTTTTTTGCCGAGTGGAATTTTGATGCCCGCGTCAATGTGCTGGTTCAGGATGCGCAGCAGGTCGCCCTTGCTCTGGATTTTCGGCCGCTCCGTGTCGGCCATCTCGCGGATGAGCTTGAAGAGGTCGCCGCGGGTGATGAATTTGTCGCCCACCTTGGCGATGCGGATGCGGTCCTTGTCGATAATCTGCCCGCAGCCGGGCATTCCGCCCGCGCAAAACGCCGCCACACCGGCCAGCGCCAGCCCAGAAACCGCCGTCTTGAAAAAGCCCGTCATGGTGCCGCTCCTTGACTTGTGTTTGCGGTTCCTATGGTATCATAAGAGCCGAATTGAGGAGATAATCCGGCGTCGGGGTGCCGCGCCGGGCGGGAGCGTGAAACATGTGGCTTTACCTGCTGTTCATGGCGCTGCTTGCGGCGGTCGTGTTCCTGTGGGCGTTGATGGCCTTTCTGGACGACGACCATTCCTGAACCGGTGTTCACATCGCGCGGGGGCGCTTATTTCACGGAAAAGCGGAACATCGCCGCGCCGTGGCGGGGCACATGGGTTGAGAAGGACTCCTGAAACACACCAAGGTCCTTTTTCAGCCACAGGTCGCGCACGGCGGCCTCCCCGGCCAGATCCAGATCTCCAAAGCGCGCCGTCACCTCCGCGCCCCTGCGGCCCCGGTTGAACAGGCCCACCGCCAGAGAACCGTCGGCGAGTGGGCGCGCCCACACCTCCCGGTCGCCGTCCCGCGCCCTGCGCCAGCCCTGCCTGCCCAGCGCGTCCTGGTTCACCGCAATCACCTCACTGTTCATGAGCAGACTGCGCGTGAATTCATCCAGCCGGGTCACATCGCAGCTCAGAATCAGCGGTGCGGCGAGGATGCTCCACAGGGTCATCTGGGTGATTTGCTCGTTGGGCGAGAGCCGCGTCGGGCGCGGTTTCGACGCCATGCCCAGCATACCCGCCTGAATCATGTCGGGATCGTTCCACCGGCCCGGCCCGGACCAGCGCTCCAGCCCGTTCTGGCCGAAGCCGATGTTGGACATCACGCCCCAGAGGTCGCCGCCGTCGTCCGTCGTGCGCCACAGGTTGCCGCCCGCCTCCGCGCCCCATTCCCACACGTTCTGGCGGCCGTACTGG
>JBHEKP010000218.1:0-24351 GCA_041859375.1 Candidatus Hydrogenedentales bacterium
TCCCCGGGCGCGCAGAGCAGGCCGTTTTCCCCATGACACAGAAAATCCGTCTGTCCGCCCACGTTGGTGGTCACGATGGGCAGGCCGCAGTACATGGCCTCCTGATAGACGATGCCAAAGCCCTCATGGTGCGTGGCCAGGGCGAAGAAGTCCGCGTTGGAAAGGAGTTGGTATTTTTCCTGTTCCGTCACCTGGCCGAAAAAGCGCACCCGATCCTGAATGCCCAGTTCGGAGCACAGGGCGCGCAGTCCCGGCCCCTCCGGGCCGTCCCCCGCAATGACCATGCGGAGTTTCGGCGCATTGCAGGCGGCAAAGGCGCGAAGCAGGTCGGGGTATCCCTTGCGGGCAACCAGGCGGCTCACCGCCACCGCATAGACCGCATCCTCCTCCATCCCCAAAGCGGCGCGGGACGCCGGAGTAAACACAGGCTCCTTGAAACCGAGGGGAATGCGCAGGGGGGGGCGTTTCGGCTTGTAAATGGAAAGGGTCCGCCCGCAGAGATCACCCGACTCGGCAACCACGGCGGATGCCTGGTTGAGCACATTCTTCACCGCCAGTTTGAGCACGGGGTGACGGTGCGGAGAGTACTTTTTGCTTGGGTCGTAAATGTCGCCGCCATACACGCTCAGGATGTTCGGCTTCCGCCACAACTTCGATAGCACATATCCGGCGGGGCCCGTGGGAATGGCAAAATGGGTGTGAATCACGTCCCAGTCCCTGGTCCGGCGAAGCGCCAATGCCCGCCGCACGGCGGCTGTGGGAAAGGTCAGCATGGAAATGATGGACGCCGTCTGGTAATCCTTGCGTCCCCTCACCGGTTCGCGGTAGATCCTTACCCCGCCGATGGCCTCCTCCCTCTCCAATCCCTTGAAATGAGAGGTGATGAAATCCACCTCGTGTCCGGCGCGGACCAGCCCCTCCGCGATGTTTGCGGCGGCCACGCCGCCCCCGCCGCCCAGGGGGGGGTATTCATAGTTGAGCATTAGAATGCGCACCGTTCGGGCTACTCCCAGCCGATGCGGTCGCGCACGGTGTAAATGGGCTTTTTTTGGCTTTCGTAATAGGTGCGGATGCTGATTTCACCCAGCAGACCCATGCTGATGAACTGCATGCCCGTGAGCAGAAAAAGCAGGCAAACCAGCGCCCAGCCGTTTCGGTTGACGCTCAGGTTGTAAAACACCTTGTCGAAAACAGTCATAAATCCGGCAAAAAACCCAATCCCCAGGGATATCACGCCCCATTTCCCAAAAACCTGCATGGGCTTGGTCGAGTAGGACATGAGAAATTTTATGGTGATGAGGTCAAGCACGACCCGGATTGTGCGGCCAATGCCGTACTTGGAAACGCCATACCTGCGGCTGCGGTGGTTGACGGGAATTTCAGCCACTTTGGCACCCGCCCAACTGGCCAGTGCGGGCAGGAAACGGTGCAGTTCCCCGTAGAAATTGATGTGCTCCGCCACCTCGCGCCGGTACGCCTTGAGGGTGCACCCGTAGTCATGAAGATGCACGCCGGTTATCCAGGAAATCAGCCGGTTTGCAATCATTGACGGGAGTTTTCTGGACAACGCTTTGTCTTGCCGGTTGGCGCGCCAGCCGCTGACCACGTCAAAGCCCTCGTCCAGTTTGGCGAGCAGTTTGGGGATGTCGGCGGGATCGTTCTGCAAATCCGCGTCCATGGGGATGATCACATCGCCCCGCGCATGGTCAAAACCCGCCGACATGGCCGCCGTCTGGCCGAAATTGCGGCGGAAGGCAATCACGCGGACATGCTCTGGATCCTCTTTCTGGATGTCCCTGCACAGTTCAAACGAACGGTCCGTGCTGCCGTCGTCCACAAAGATAATCTCATAGCCGGCCGTGGTAAGCCCCCGCAAGGCGGCGTCCACCTCCGAATGCAGGGAGCGAAGGGACTCGGTCTCGTTGTACACCGGTATGACAACTGACAACATGTGCTGAAAATTGGGCATTCTCTCAATCCACCCCTGTTGGTGCGGCTTTCAGAACCCGTTCAGTGCCGGGCCGGTCGGACATCCAGGACAAACGGCGACGGCATGGCGCCAACCTCCAATTGCACTTCGTCCAGCCAGAAGGTTCCGGTGCCGCCCCGGTTGCCAAAGCCGATTTTAACATTTCTCATGCCCTCCGGCACGTTTTTGCCGGGTTCAAGAAGCAACTCGTAACGCTGCCACTCCCCGGTGCCCTGTATGGAGAGCAGGTCCTGCCAGACGTTTTCCGCGGAAAGGATAACCCGCATCACACGGCTGGGGTTTTCACCGGGGGCGATGTCCTTGTGCCTGAGCCTGAATGAAAGCACATACACACACCCCGCGCCCAGTTCGGCGGAGGGGGCGCCGTCGTTTCCGGCTCTCACCACGGGCAGCCACACCGTGGGCATCATGCGGGATGATCTGGGGGGCGGATCCGGAGCGACCACCTTCAGGGAGCCGCCGCCGTTCCATGCCTCCGCCCCGGAAATGATTTCCGCGCAGTCGGGCGGGGTGCACTCGGGGGGGCTCTCCTCAAAATCCCCCCCTGCCAGCATGTTCACCGCCGCCCTGCCGAAAACCCATACCGCGGACCCTCTGGCGGCAAAAACCCTGTCCGCGCCGTTTTGCCTCAAATAATCAGTCTCCTCCCCCTCCCGGTCCGGCGTCACCACCCACATGCTGCCGCTTTTCTGGTTCCCCAGGAAACGCGCCAAGTCCTCCGAACGCATCAACTGCTGGCATTGGAGGGATGCCGTCATTTCCGACCTGTTGACCAGGTAGCGGGGCAGGTAATAGTTGATGATCTCCCTGGGGTACCATCCGGAACGCCGGGGGGAAAGGACGACACCGTCACCAGGCTGCGCTTCAGCCGCCAGATATTTTGCTATGTCTTTCCCCCCCACATCATCATAGGTCATGAATCGGTCGGGGTACTGCCGGACGCGGGCGGGAACCATAACCACCGCAAAGAGCAAAAGCGGCGCAAGCAGCGCGGCCGCCCGGGCCTTGCCGTCCTTCATCCCCGCGCAGTCAAATGCTTCGCGCACGGCCACGGCCCCCAACCCGACAACCATCGCATAAAGGGGAAACTGGGTGGTGAAATACCGCGCAAACCAGGGATGGTACACGGACTTGAAAAAAAGCGGCACGGGCAGGGCAAACAGCGCGAAGACCAGCAGCAAAAAGAATATTTTGCCCGTCCGCCACGCCACAAAAAGCCCCGCCGCCGCCATCAGTGTGAAAAGCACAGCCTGCGGAACAGACTCCGGCTGGAGAAAATGCCCCCCTACAAAGTCAAGGGCATACTGGGACAAACCCAGCCGGTAAGCGGTGCGGACCGGACCGTTTCCCTCGGCGGAGGCGTTGTCCTCCGCCCCCTCCTCCGCATAGAGGGACGACACTTTTTGGGCGGCCGCCGAATCAGACACGGCAAACATGGAAAACAGGACGGGGGACACTGCAACCAGTACCGCGGCGCCCATCAGAAAGACGCGCACGGCCCTTCCGGCAACGGTCCCGGATCGATCAAAAAGAACGGCAAGACCCGCGGCGGCCACGGCTGCCATCATGAAGAAGGAAAAACTGAGGTGGTTGGCCATCCCCGCCGCCATAAGCAGGCCCAACGCCAGCGTGTCACGAAGCCCAAACCTTGATGCACGGCGCTCCAGCAGGATGAAAACCAGCAGGGAAAGAAGCATTTGAAGGGCGTAATACCGGGCCTCCTGGGAAAACATGATATGCCTGGGGGACAGCGCCAAAAAGAGCGCGGCGGCAAAGGCGGCCGCCAGACCGGCGCGCTTTAGCAGGTACACATAAAGCACCGCTATTGTCAGCACCCCAAAAAACACGGCGGGAAGGCGGACGAGCATCTCCCCGGCCATGGCGTCCGACGCGAACAGGCCCGACACCGTCCTGGCCGTGAGCGGCATCACCGGCGTGGTGGTGGAGCGCAGGATTTCCGAGTAGTCCCTTTCGGCCCAGGAGAGGGTCAGCGCCTCGTCAATCCACACCGGCCTCCCCGTGCCCTCCAGGCGCAGCCATGCCCCCGCCACAAGCAGCAGCGCCAAAAGGCCCAGTGCGGGGGCGGTCATTCGGGCGGGGGGCTTGGATCCCTCCGGCTTCGTGTCAGGCAGGCCCATTTATCAAACTCTCCAATGGGATTTCATTTGGTTTTTCATTCTATCAGCCCAATGCCCCCCCCTCAAAACACCCGGAAGCGCCACCCATGACGGGCAGAAAGAAAACGGGCGCGGCATGCCCCAAATACACGCCGCGCCCGTGGTTGCGCCGTTGGTGTCATTCGTTCATGGAGCGGCAGAGCCTGAAACCGATGGTGTTTTCGCCCAACGCGGCCGGAGTGTTGCCGCGGTTTGCTGAGCGGCAATAAAAGCCCTCGCTGTTCCAGGAGCCGCCACGTGTCACACGGGCCGCGCCTCCGTCCGGTCCGGCAGGATCCGTCACCGTTCCCTGCGCCGCGCAGAAGGTGTAATAAGTGGATAGCCCCAGCGGATACCAGTCGTTGCACCATTCCCTGACATTTCCGCCCATGTCATAGCAACCGGCGGGGCTCACGGCGTCCTGCACGGGAAGCAGGCCCCTGGGACTCACGTTCACCCCGTTAAACCAGCCCGCCGGGGATGTGAAGGGTTCCCTGGCAAGCCCCATGGGGTTGACATGCTGGCCCGTGTAGCCGTTGAGGAAGCTGGCCCAGTTTTCAGTGATGACGGTGGAGTCAAAGGGATAGCGCCAATGCGCCTCCCCGTCCCATCCGGCGGCGCGCTCCCATTCGGCCTCGGTGGGCAGCCGGTAGCCGGTGGCGTTGAGATTGCAGCGCCAGATGCCCGGCTCATAGGCCGGCTCAAGCCCCTCGCGCACGCTGAGCCAGTTGCAATAGATGACCGCACCGATCCAGGTTACCCCGAACACGGGATGCTCCGCCCTGGAATACTGCTGCCCCCCCGCGCCGATGTCGGAGGCGACGTAAAAATACTGGCCCGCCTTGTCATAAAGGATGGCATCCAACTGCGAGGCGTCCAGCATTTTTTCCCGCCCGAAATAAATGCTGCCCCCGTCATAAGGCTCCCCGTCGTCATTGGAGAGGCTGCCAAACACAAGCGCCCAGTTGAGCATGTCGGCGAATTCCCGGTTGGTAACCTCGTATTTGCCGATGGCATAGGGGGACAGGTTTACCTCATGGCGGGGGTACTCGTCCGCCTCGCCCATCTCCTCGTCGGTCGCCCCCATGGTGAAAACCCCGCCGGGCACCGGCATCATCTCGCAGGGACGCCAGGCGCCTCCGTCCGCATAGCCCTTGATGGCGTGAATCATTCTTGTCTGGACAAAGGTGGCCTGCTGCCCCCTGTTTGTCCTGACCGTGAGGGAGACGTTGAACCATCCGGGCAGCACGTAGGTGTGTGAGGGGTTTTGTTCGGCGGAAGTTGTTCCGTCGCCGAAATTCCACTCCCAGGACACGATTTCAACGGATTTTTCCAGGTAGGACTTGTCCTCAAACTGGACCGTCAGCGGGGTGCGCCCCTCCTTCACATCGGCAAAAAAACGCGCCTGCGGTCTTGGAAGACAACCCGGCAGCGCCAGAACGGCAAGAATTACGGAAACCGGAAGAAAAACCCGCAAGATGCGCCCTGACATAACAACCTCCTCGGCCAGGCGATGGCCCGTTGCATTGAACACACAGCCATTTCTCATCCGTCCCGCAATGGGCCGGACCGCCAGTCCCCGTCTTTTGTATAGTCTAGATGCGTTGGGGAGAATAGTCAATAGGCTTTGAAAAGCAGGTTGGGTTTCCGGGAAGGGTTGGCTATAATTGCGGTGTTGAGAGAGGAAGCAACATTTTGGAGCACACACTATGACCGAATTTCGAAAACCTGTCCGGATTGCGCGCGCTAGCCTGGCGCTTCTGGCGGTGGTGCTGGCCGTGCCGGGCTGCGCCACCCTGGGAAGCGGACAGCAGTCCGCCGTGCTGCGCGCAAAGGACAAGGTGGCCCCCGCCCTGGTGCACATACGCCCGGTGAAGGAGGTTTTTGCCTCGGGGCGGAAAACCGAGATGCTTGCCATTGGCAGCGGTTTTATCATCAGCCCGGACGGGTATGTGGTCACCAACGAGCACGTGGCGGGCGACAGCGCCTCCGTGGAATGCGTGCTGGGGGACAACCGGGAGGTGGCCGCCAAGGTGGTCGGCGTGGACCCGGACACGGATATCGCCGTGCTTAAACTTGATGCGGAACCGCCCCTGCCCTGGGTGAAAATGGGCCAGTCCTCCACCCTGAAGGCGGGTCAGACGGTGCTCGCGCTGGGCAGCCCGCACGGACTTGCCCGCTCGGTTTCCATGGGTATTGTGAGCGTGACGGACCGCTATCTGGGCGACGACGGGGCGATGCCCTCGCCCTACAACAACTTTATCCAGACTGACGCGGCCATCAATCCCGGAAACAGCGGCGGTCCCCTGGTAAACCTGAGGGGCGAGGTGGTGGGGGTGAACGCCCGCGTGCTCAGCGGGGCGGAAAACGTGGGTTTCGCCATTCCCGTGGACATCGCACGGGGGGTGGCGGAGGCCATCATCAGGGACGGGCGGGTGCATCGGAGCTGGCTCGGCCTGATTTTCCAGGAAATGCTTTCCAAAACTGACAGCCCGGAGCAGCGGGGGGTGGTGATCTCCGACGTGGACAGGCTCTCCCCCGCCTTTGAGGCCGGCATAAAACCGGGCGACATCCTTACCGCGGTGAACGGAGCGGGGGTGAACGCCCGGTTTGAGGAGGATCTGCCCGCCGTTCGTAAAATGGTGGCTGATTTGCCCGTGGGGCAGCCCGCCACGCTCACCGTGCTTCGGGGCGGGGAACTGCAGGACATCACGGTGGCCACCGAGGAGAAAATCGCGCTCAAGGGCAGCCAGGAGGAATTCAGCGAATGGGGCTTTACCGGCATCGAGGTGACCCCGGAGGTGGCGCGCCGCGCCCAGCTGGCCGAACGGACCGGCGCGCTGGTGTCCGGTGTGAATCCGGGCGGCATCGCATCCAAGGCGGGCCTGCAGGAGGGTGACATCATCCTGACGCTGGACGGTGAAAAAGTGCCGGACCTGACCGCATTCAAGGCCATGTACCGTCAGCGGATTGACACGCAAAAGAAACTCGCCATGTTCTTCGTGCAGCGCGGCGCGCTCACCCGCTTTGTGCTGGTGAACGCCGCGGTCGAAACGGGCGCGGCCCAGGAAGAGGAGGACGGCGCCAATGGGGAATAACAGCATGCGTTTTTTGTCGGCGGTCCTCCTTTCCATGGCCTGCTGCGGCCTGGCCGCGGCGCAGGATGTGTTTGCCGTGGAGGCATTGAACCGCGCCTTTGAGAAAAACACCCCCGCGGTGTGCCTTGTGTCGTTCACCCATGAGGTGGCGGATCCCCGTTCCGGTGACACCCGCCGCCGAGACGGCAACAGTCTGGGGCTCATTGTGCGCCCCGACGGGCTGGTGCTCACCCACGGCCACATGGTCACGGAAAACGCAAAGCCCGTGGATGTCCGGGTCCGCGTGGGCCGGGGCGATTCGGAAAAGGAATACCCTGCCGTTGTGCTGCGCAAGCCGGATGATGTGAACGTGGTCTTCCTTCAACTCCAGTCGGATGCCCCCCTGCGGCTGCCCAGCGTGGCCTTCGCGCAGAATCCGGCGATACGCCTGGGCGAGCCGGTGGCGCTGATTGGACTGATGGGCGAGACGCTGGACTATGAGCCGGGGCTTCTCATGGACCGGGTCACGGCCGTGCTGGAACAGCCGCGCACCACCTACTGCCTTGAGGGTGGGCTCCGTTTTGGCTTCGTCTCAAGCCCGGTGATCAACACCCGGGGTGAGGTGGTGGGCGTGACCGGGCTGGACCTGAGCCGGGCCGAGGGCGGCGACCTTTACACGCGAAGCGGCCATCCCCTGCTGTACCAGGCGGGGCTTCTCATCCCGCACATCACAACCCCGCCCACCCAGGAAACGGAAAAAGCACCCCATCAGGACGCCTGGCTGGGGGTGTTCACCCAGCCGCTGAAAAACGACTATGCCGAATACTGGGGACTGGAAAAGAGGGGCGGGCTCATAGTCAGCACCGTTGTGCCCGACTCACCGGCCGCTAAGGCGGGCATCCTGCCGGGGGACGTCATCAGAATGTTCGACGGCAAACCGCAGCAGGCCACGCAGGACAGGGACGTGCTCGGATTCACCCAGTTGGTGCGCGACACTGGTCCGGGAAAACTGGTGAACATGGAACTGCTCCGGGGCGGCCAGCCCCTTTCGGTGCAGGTGACCCTGGGGGAACTGCCCAGAAGCGCCCAGGACGCCCAGGAGTACGAGGAAAGTGTTTTCGGCCTCACCGTGCGCGAAATCACCCGCGATGTGCGCATCGCACTGAACATCGCCGAGGATGTGCAGGGCGTCATCGTCCGGCTCGTCAAACCCGGAAGCCCGGCACAGCTTGGAAAGATGCGCCCGGGCGTCATCGTCCTCTCGGTGGGTGACCAGCCGGTGACCAACCTTGAGGAATTCCGGCAGGCCGTTGAAAAAGTGCGGGAGGCCAAACCAGAGGAAGTGTCCATTTTTGCCCGTGTGGGTCCGGCAACCGGATTTTTCCGGATTAAGCCGCGCTGGTAAGCCACCATGCGGCGGCTGATGGCACTGTTCTTTGCCCTGGGGCCCCGGCGGACGGCCGGGGCCCTGATGGCGCTCATGATGGTGCTCCTCCTGCCCGCCGGGTGCGCAAAAGAGCCTCCCACGGAGGAAATGCTGAAAACCGCCTGGGAACTCACGGAAACGCGCGACTTTGACAAGGCGATGGAACTTGCCAGAGCTTACCTGTCCGCCCACCCCGGGAGCTCGGTGGGCCATTACGTGTTTGGCAAGTGCTGGCTTCACCGTCCCCAGGCGAACACCAGCATTGCCAAGGGGGAATTCGAAACGGCGCTGAGGTTGCTGGCAGACGGGGAAGACACCGGATTCTTGGAGGAGAAGATGGGCCGCCCGGCCTTTGAGGCGGCAATCCACCGTGACATAGGACTCGCCCTGATGCGCGCCATATATGACTCTCTGGGCCAGGGGTTGCCCCCCCAGACAGTCCTCCCTGTGATGCGTCTGGCATTGGAGCATGTGGACAAGGGGCTTGCCTTGGAACCGGAATCTTCCTACCTCAAGGAAATGAGGGACACCCTCATCCGGATGGTGCCGACGGACCCGCCCCCGGCCCCGGTTACCAGGCTAACCATATAAATCTTCAATAACCACCGGAAAATTCGGTAACCAGTCCGGGAAATAAGCCCCAAAGACTTCTTGTTATTCTTATTACGCATGTAAATAATGGAAAACAAACCATACTGCATGCCAAGTTTGGGAGGTTGACGAGACTTGATGCCGGTGATAAGCAATTTGACCGAGAAGGCCTGAAGACGGCGCACGTGCTAATTAACGTGCAGCCGTTTTTTCAATTAATGAACGCAACCAAAACTGACGGGATTTCGCCGCAGGAGACCACTTAAACCATGAATTCCGCCGAACTTTTTGTTAAATGCCTCGAACAGGAGGGCGTAAAATTCATTTTCGGACTTCCAGGCGAGGAAAACGCCCATTTTATGATGGCGCTGGAAAAGTCACCGATTAAATTTATCATGTGCCGCCATGAGCAGGCGGCGGCTTTCATGGCGGAAACCTATGGAAAACTGACCGGTGAGGCGGGGGTCTGCCTGAGCACTCTGGGCCCCGGCGCGACCAATCTTGTGACCGGTGTGGCGAGCGCCAACAGCGACCGTGCCCCGATGGTGGTGATCACCGGCCAGGCGGACTCGCAGCGCCAGCACAAGGAAAGCCACCAGTACATTGACGTGGTCTCCCTCTTCAAGCCCATCACCAAGTGGGCGACGCCGATCATCCATCCGGACAACATCCCCGAGGTGGTGAGGCGCGCGTTCAAGCAGGCCACCCGCGAGAAACCGGGTGCCTGCCACATCGAAATATCAGACGACATTGCCGCGCTGCCGGCGACCAAAAGCCCGATGAAGGTCAACTATCTCCGCAGATCGGTGGCCGACGACAAAATCGTGAACATGGCCATGGCGGTGATTCGCAACGCGAAGAACCCAATCATCCTCGCCGGAAACGGAACCATCCGAACCCGCGCAAGCAAGCAGCTGCGCATGTTCACGGAAATGACGGGCATTCCGGTGATCAGCACCTACATGGGCAAGGGCTGTGTTTCCCGCGACGCCGAGGAGTGCGTGTTCACCATCGGCCTTCAGCCCCGCTCGCTGGCCAATTCCGCGATAGAGGCTGCGGACGTGGTCATCACCGTGGGCTATGACCTTGTGGAGTTCTCACCGCGCGCGTGGAACAAGTGGGGCGACAAGAAAATCGTGCACATTGACTTCCTGCCTGCGGTGGTGGATCACAACTACCAGCTTGAGGTGGAGGTGGTGGGTGATTTGGCGCACACCCTGTGGATGATGAACGAGCGGATACGCGCCAACCAGCAGCGCTGGCGGCCCGAAATCGCGGCCATCACCCGAAGCCGCATGCTGGAGGTGCTCGCGGAGCACAAGGACGACGACACCGAGGGTGTGACGCGGCCGCAAAAGGCACTGTGGGACGTGCGCCAGGCCCTTGGCCCGCACGACATTCTGCTGAGCGACGTGGGCACCCACAAAATGTGGATCGCCCAGTATTACCACTGCGACGAACCCAATACCTGCCTCATCCCGAACGGTTTCTGCTCCATGGGCGGGGCGCTGCCCGGCGCCATTGCCGCCAAGCTGGTCTACCCGGACCGCCGCATCATGGCAATCTGCGGCGACGGCGGGTTCATGATGAACATGCAGGAGCTTGAAACGGCCGTGCGCTGCCGCACAAACATCGTGTGCATGGTGTGGGTGGACAACGGCTACAACCTCATCGAATGGAAGCAGGAAAACCAGTTCGGCCACCACACCGAGCTGAACTTCGGCAATCCGGACTTCGTAAAGCTGGCCGAGAGCATCGGCTGCAAGGGCATCCAGGTGAACCGGTCCCGCGATCTGGCGGCGGCCATCGAGGAGGCCTTTGAGGCGGACCGTCCTGTCGTGATCGCCGTCCCCATTGACTACCGCGAAAACGAGCGGCTCACCGAAAAGCTCCGGATTAACACCTGAATAAACGCGTAAAAGGAGAACCACACCATGCTGAAGGCCGCCTATCCCTATTACCTGGCAAACAAGCCCGCCGCCCCGAACGCGGACCTTGAGGTCATTGACAAGTATACCGGGGAGGTGGCCGCCCGCGTGGCCCTGGCCGACGCAAAGGCCATAGACACGGCCATAGCAAAGGCCGTCGAGGCCGCCGGACCCATGGCGCGCATGGCCTCCCATGAGCGGCAGGCCGTGCTGGAGCACTGCGTGGCCAGGTTCAGGGAGCGTTTTGACGAACTGGCCTACAGCCTTTGCGTCGAGGGCGGGAAACCCATCAAGGACAGCCGGGGCGAGGTCTCCCGCCTGATTGACACCTTCAAGGTTGCGGCGGAGGAGGCGGTGAACATCGGCGGCGAGGTGCTCTCCATGGACCGGAGCGCACGCGCCACCGGCTACAGGGGCATGTGGAAGCGTGTTCCCATCGGGCCGTGCTCCTTCATCTCCCCCTTCAATTTTCCGTTAAACCTTGCGGCGCACAAAATCGCGCCCGCCCTGGCGGTGGGCTGCCCCTTCGTGCTGAAACCGGCAAGTCTCACGCCCCTCGGCGCGTTGATCATCGGGGAAATCCTTTCCGAGGCGGACCTTCCCGAGGGCGCATTCTCCATCCTTCCCTGCAAACGCGACGGCGCCGGCCTTTTCACCACCGATGACCGCCTGAAACTGCTGAGTTTCACCGGATCACCCGAGGTGGGCTGGGATCTCAAGGCGCAGTCGGGCAAAAAGAAGGTGGTGCTGGAACTCGGCGGCAACGCCGCAGTCATCGTCGATAAGGACTGGGGCAACACGGACGAGGTGGTGGAACGGATAGTCACCGGCGCCTTTTACCAGTCCGGACAGAGCTGTATCAGTGTGCAGCGCATCCTTGTCCACGAGGACATCTACGCCGAGGTGCGGGACAAGCTCACCGCCGCGGTTTCAAAACTCAAGGCGGGCGATCCCAAACTGGAGGACACCTTCATCGGCCCCGTCATTTCCGACGCCGAGGCGGCGCGCATGGAAAAATGGATCAACTCCGCGGTGGCCGCGGGCGCGGGGCTGCTCTGCGGCGGCAGGCGCAACGGGCGCATGGTGGACGCCACCCTGCTGGAAAACGTGCCGAAGTCCGAACCGGCCTACGCCGAGGAATTCTTCGGCCCCATGGCGCTGCTGGCCCCCTTCAAGCGTTTTGAGGAAGCCCTGGAGGAAGTCAACAACAGCCGCTTCGGACTTCAGGCGGGCGTCTTCACCCGCGATATTTACAAGGCGCAAAAAGCATGGGACACGCTGGAGGTCGGTGGTGTCGTCATCGGCGACGTGCCCTCCTGGCGGGTGGATCACATGCCCTACGGCGGCGTGAAGGACAGCGGCATCGGCCGCGAGGGCATCCGCTATGCCGTCGAGGACATGACCGAAATCCGGCTCATGATACTGCGCGTCCCCCCCTACGAACAGTAAGCCCAAAACGACAGCAAAAAATAAAGCCCCCGTGCTTCCACAGCACGGGGGCCTTTTTATTCGGGTGTGAATGCCGTTACCGGGGAATCTCCTCCACAGTAAAGGTGATTTCACTCATGACCCCCTTCCGGTCAATCCG
This sequence comes from Candidatus Hydrogenedentales bacterium, assembly GCA_041859375.1. Taxonomy (GTDB): domain Bacteria; phylum Hydrogenedentota; class Hydrogenedentia; order Hydrogenedentales; family CAITNO01; genus JBHEKP01. The sequence continues at coordinate 12,757 of JBHEKP010000218.1, forward strand.
CAGGGTGGCCTTGTCGCCGATGAAAAGACTCCAATTCGCGAAATCCACATCGGTGGGGTGGGAGACAGGTTCCCCGTTGACCGCGACAACCACGTCGCCCACATCCAGCCCCTCCTTGTAGGCGGGGCTGCTCCGCATGATTTCCGTCACCAGCACGCCGTTTTCCGCCTGCATGCCAAGCTGTCGCAGGGTGTAGGCGTTCACTTCGGACAGGGCCTGGCCCCTGAAGCCAAACCAGGGATCACGCCGCCTTCCGTGCTTGATCAGCTCGTCGGCGACACGCCGCACCCGGTTCATGGGTATGGCGAAACCCAGGCCCTGGTAGCCGCCGCTGTTGCTGAAGATCATGGTGTTCACCCCCACCACCTCGCCGGCGGAGTTCACCAAGGGCCCTCCACTGTTGCCCGGATTGATGGCTGCGTCGGTCTGGATGAGATCCTGGTACAGCCGGTCGCCGCCGCCCACCTCGCGGCTCACCCGCCGGTGGTTGGCGGAAACCACACCGACGCTCACGCTTGGCTGTGGATCGCTCATCATGTTGCCGAAGGGGTTGCCGATGGCAATAACCCACTCACCGGTTAGCAGCTCCTCCGAATTGCCCGTGGCGACATACGGGATTCCCGCGCCGCCTCCCGCAACCTTCAGCACGGCAAGATCCGAACGCTCGTCCGCGCCCACAAGGGTCACCTCCAGATTGCGCCCGTCGGGCAGGGTCACGGAGGAAATGGCGTCGGCGTTCTGAAGCACATGGTAATTGGTCACGATATGGCCGTCGGCGTCCATGATGAATCCGCTGCCGATTCCCTCCACGGCGCGCTGGCGCACCCGCGGGCCGCCCATGGGAAAACCGAACATGTCAAAGAAGGGGTCCGCCCGCTCGGTTTGAATCTGCACCACGTTGATGGTTACCACGGCGGGGGCCACTTTCTCAATGGCCCGCACAATCGCGTTGCGCCGGGAATCACCGATTTCCTCACCGGCGGCGGAAACCGCCGTGAAAAGGATCAGCACGGCGAGGCAGGCCGCCAAGGCATCTTTTCGAAGGCTGGTCGTCATTGTGTAACCCTCCATGTGTTCCGGATGCCGGGTTCAAAAAATTCCGCCGACCCATCAGAATGGATCGGCGGAAACTTCTGTGTCTTGTGTCAGTTTGCGGCGGGTGCCGGGGCGGGGGCACCCAGACTGGCCGGATCAATGGTCACAACGGGCTGCTCAGGCGCCGGGGTGCCCGCATCCGCCGCGGGGGCCGCTGGCACGGCTGCCGCGTCCGCCGCCGGGACGGTCTCAGGGGCCTTCGGAGGCTCCGGTTTTTCTCCAGCCGCGGTAAGATCAGCCGCCAGTGATTCCATGTCCGCCGCGTCAACGTCGAACAGGATTGCCTTGCCGCCCACCACAGCCTTGTGGAGACCGTCAACAGCCGGGGAAAAGTCCACGGAAACCACCGAACCGTCCGTCTTGCGGCACTGGACGGAAACCGACGTCTCGGCAAGCTGGGGAGCCTCTCCAAGACGGAACCCCTTCATCTGGAAACCGCGCAGCGTGACCAGCAGGTCATTCGCCGCTTCCGGTTTGGCGGTGTCAACCGCGCCGTCGCGTTCCAGTTTCCAGGCCTCGCCCTCCTTGAGCAGGGCGTATTTCGCCTCACCCTGGCGCACGTCAATCCGGTCCACATTTTCCAGCGCGCCGGAAAACACCGACATGGAATAAAGGTCGCGGACCGGGACCAGCAGTTTTGCGGCGTCGGTCTTGGAAAGCACCAGGGCCGCGGGGTTGTCGTCCAACCGCACGTAGACGCCGTCAATGCACTTGGAGTCCGCGCCGAAGCGTATGACATGGGTGGACGCTCCCGCCGCAACCGTGACGGTGCGGTCCAGCGCGCCGATGTCAACCCCAGCGTCCGCGTAGTCCGCCGGCTTGACGGCGGCGGCGGCGGTGACCAGGTTGTCAATCGCCGTCTTCTGCGCCTCAAGATCAAGGGCAGGTTCCGTGACGCGCCAGGCGCCCTCCGCGGGTTCAAGCACGGCGCGGCCATCCGGTCCCGCGATTTCAACGCGTGTGATCTCCTCCTTGGCCAGGGTCAGTCCGGGCAGGGTGAAAAGGGGCGAACCCTTCGCAAAGATCTGCTCGAAATTAATCTTGTTCATTTGGTAGACCAGGCCGTCGGCGGCCCCTTCCACCATCAGGTATGTGTCGCCACCGGGCTGGGGCCGTCCGCCGATGAGAACCACGTCGTTCTGGCCCTCCACCGAAATGACCGCCTTGTACTGGGGTGTCTCAAGCCCCCACTCGGCTTTTTTCGTTGGATCCTTCACGTCGGTTACGGTGAGGTTGGTGAACCTGCCGAGCAGTGTCTGCAATTCCATGTCGGAAAATGCCGGTGCAAAACCGCCGGAGGCCAGCACCCATTCATATTCCGGCTTGGCGGGTTCGGCCGGCTTCTCGCCCTCGCCCTCGCCCTCGCCCTCACCCTCGCCCTCGGCGGCTTCGGGTTTCGGTTCCTCGGGCGGCTTCGGCTTCTCGCGCCGCTCGAAAACAAGCTGTTTGTCCGGAAGGGTCAGGGCCACCTTGGTGATTTTGTCCTTTTCCAGCTTGAGCAGGTCCGTTTTCAGCCATTTCGTCGACTTGGGAACGGCCCCGTCGCCGCCGGAGTCGCTCACACCGGCGTCGCGCTTCGGGTTGATGGATTCCACAAAGACCTGCTTGTCCCCGGCGCGGCGCACAAACACCGTGCGGAAATCGGCGGATTTGCCGACGCGCAAATCCACCGCCGGGGCGGTCTCGCCGGCCTTGTAGGCAAGCACGTGAAAGGCCTGATCGTCCTTCAGCTCATATTGGGCCAGACGCTCGTCGTTGTCGGCGGTGGCCCTGAATTCACCCTTCATCCTGAGGATGTTGCCGAGGAACTCGTCATAACTTTCCCGGTTGACCGGCGCGTTGAAAAGGGAGGTGATTTTCCAGTCCTCGCCGGACTTTTCAAGCACCACCTTCTCCTCGGGCTTCGCCCCGGAGAAAAGCTCCACCTTGCCTATGTCGGCGGCGCCGATGCCCTCGGGGGTGAGCCGCTCCAGTTTCACCTGGCTTGCCAGTGACGCCGGCTTTTTCTCGCTGTTTTTCCGCCACACGGCCAGTCCGGCCAGCACCAGCAGGACCACCAGGAACGGTATCAGTTTGGTCGCTTTCATGATTGTTCTCCTGTCCCTTTGTTGCGGCGCGCGCTATCCGTTCGCCCTGGATTGGGCCATTGTGTACGCATTGCGGGCGCGGCGGCGCATGGCGAAGAAAGTAAGCCCCGAAAGGGCGATGATGGTGTTTGCCAGACCGTAGTTGGCCAGACGCCACGCCATCTTGACGTTGTCGCCGGGCTTTTCAATCATCCTGTCAATCGGCTTGCGTCCGCGAATCTGCACCAGGCTGTCGTCCAGCGTCACCCCGTCCACGCTGTTCAGGAACAGGTCAAGGTTGGACGCCTGCAGGAAGTTTTTGCGGAACATTTCCGAGCAGCCCATGAGGACGAGCTTTCCTGGCTTCGCCTCCACCGGCGCGGCGGCCGGCTCCGTGTCCGGCTCCTCGGGCTCGGGCGGCATGCCGGGCTGCGGCTGCGCCTTGGGCCACACGGGCCGCGGCTTGTCCTTGAACGCGTCGGGGAACTGGCCGGTGACCATGGCCATCAGCGGGTAGGCCTTCGTCTCCTTGCCCTCCGGCTCGAAGGAGGACTGGTTCATGGGAGCCGCCGACGGCACTGTCCACGCGCCTGAAGTGGTGCTCATGAGCACGTTGTGCGACAGGCCCGCCTCTTTCAGTTTCGCCTCGTCCAGGGTGAGCGCCGTGCCCCACAGGTAAAGGACGCCCGCAAGACGGTTGGTGATGGAGGACTCGGGCGACATGGTCGCGTTCGACACAAGGATGTGCGTCGGCGAGGGCACGGGCTGCCCCATCAGGGCGGCGAGGCCGCCCCCGCCGGCCTGCACCGTGAGCGTTACGTTGCTCTTGTCCATCAGCACGTCGTTGCTCACGCCCAGGCCGTAGGCGGAAAGCAGGTCGTTCACATTGGGCTGCTCATCGCGCCGCGAGAAGCGGACGCCCTGGTGGGTCACGTTGTAGTCCCATTCAAAGTTCTGGACGGCGAGCACAACGTTCTTTCCGGAAACCAGCGCCCGGTTGATCTCCCAGCGCTGCCGGTCGTTGAGCGAGCGGGGGTTGACCACCACAAGCGTGTCGTACTTGTCGGGCAGCGGGCTTTCCTTGGTCAGGTCAACGCGGCGCACGTCGTACTTCTCGTACTCGAGAATCTGCTGGAGGTACTCGTAGGGGTCTTCCTGATCGGGCACGGGCTGGCCCATCTGCATGAGCATCTGCCGCATCTGCGGGTCAATGTTCACCGCCTCCTTCGGCGCCACCAGCGCCACCACGGCGGCCTCGGGGCGGGACATCTTGTAGATGGTGTTCGCCAGCCGGTACTCGAGCTGGGACACCGTCACCGTCGAGGCGGCGGGGCCGCGCCCGGCCATCTCGTCGGGGATCACCTGCGGGATGATTTCCTCGGGCTTGGTGCTGTAGGCCACGCCGATGCTGGAATAAACGAGCTTGTTGGTCATTTCGTCCGCGCTCATGGCCTGCACGCTGAAGGGCTCCACGCCCTTGTCCAGCATGCGCTTCTCGATGGCCTCGTCCTCGGTCTTCTCCTTGCCGTCGTCCTCCTTCTCCGGCTCGGTGTACTGAAGCTGGGCCGCCTCCAGGGGGACCGTCTCAAAATTGAGCTTTCCGCCGGAGGCCAGGCGCATTTCCTCAAGCTTGTCGGTGATGTCGCGCTCCAGGTTGCGCATCTGCGTCGGCATCTTGTCGCGGGGCGTGATGTAAACCTTGATCTGCACCTCGCTGTCCAGTTTCCCCAGGATGTCACTGGTGGCGTTCGCGATGGTGTAGATGCTGCCCTGGGTCATGTCCATGCGGCCCAGGCTCGTGCCCGCCATGACATAGTTGAACAGCATGCCGATGGCCACGCTCATGGCCAGCGCGGCGGAGAAGATCATCTTCGCGCCGGGCCGGTTGCGCCCGTCGATGTAGAGCACGTTGAGCGAGAGGAACACGCAAATCCAGACCAGGAAGAAGGCCACGTCCGCGAGGTCAATGACGCCGCGGATGAAGGATCCGTAGTGGCTGAACACGCCGAGCAGATCCGCCAGCAGCGAGCCGAGCCCGGCCACGCGCCCGTCAATGTAGGACGCGATGAAGTCCGTGCCCACCAGGAAGAAGACGAAGCTGGTCAGCAGCGTCACCACAAAGGCCACAATCTGGTCCTTGAAGAAGCCGGAGAAGAGGATGCCCAGCGCCAGGAAGAAGGAACCCATGAGCAGCGTGCCCAGGTATCCCCCGATAATCGCGCCCGGATCCGGGTTGCCCAGCGAGAAGAGCATCGCGGGCACGGTCACCGTCGCGCCCAGCGCCAGCATGTAGAACACCAGCGCGGCCAGGAATTTGCCAATCACCAGCTCCCACGCCTTCATGGGGAAGGTGAGCAGCATCTCCCACGTGTTTTCCTTGCGCTCCTCCGCCCAGATGCGCATGGTCACCGCGGGGATGAACACGCAGAGCAGGATGGGCAATTGATCAAAGTAGGGGCGCATGTCCGCGATGGGAAACACAAAAAACGAGGTGATGTAAAGTCCCACGCTGATGGTGACGAAGACCATCATGTAAATGTAGCCGATGGGGGAGGTGAAATAGGCCCCCAGGTCGCGGCGGAGTATTGAAATGGCGTTTTTCATCTTCCTGCCTCCTAGTCGCGGTCCGCGCCCTGCGCGGCCCTTTCGGTCAGACGAAGGAAGGTCTCTTCCAATGTCAGCGGTTTGTCCCCAAGTTCACGAATCTTCCAGCCTTTGGCGCGCGCCAGCTCGTTGACGCCCCGCCAGGGGTTCTGGTTGGTCGGGCTGAACAGCAGAAACGCGGGGCATCCGTCGGCCTCCCCGGCGGACTCCACCTTTTTCACGCCCTCCACCCCGGACAGGTAACGGCTGATCTCCGCGCGGTCGCCCTCCACGGCCACCGCAATGCGCTCGCAGTCCTTCGCCCGGTTGCGCAGCTCGCTGATGGTGCCGTCGCCGACGATGCGGCCCCGGTTGATGATGACAATACGGTCCGCCGTGGCCTCCACCTCCTGCAGGATGTGGGTGGAAAGGATGACCGTCTTGTTCTTGGAAAGCTGCTCAATCAGGTGGCGGATTTCAAGAATCTGGTGCGGGTCCAGGCCGGATGTCGGCTCGTCCAGGATGATCACGTCCGGATCATGCACCAGCGCCTGGGCAAGCGCGGTGCGCTGCTTGTAGCCCTTGGACAGTTCGCGGATAATCTTGCGGTACATCTGCCGCAGCCCGCAGGTGTCCAGCACGGAGTCAATCCGGGATTTCAGGTGGTTGCCCGAAAGTCCCCGCGCCCGCGCCACGAAATCCAGGTAGGACCGCACCTCCATGTCCATGTAAAGGGGCAAAATCTCCGGCAGGTAGCCGATGGATTTGCGCACCTTTAGCGGGTCCTTGAGGATGTCCACACCGCCCACTTCGGCGGTGCCGCGGGTGGGATGAAGGTAGGTGGTCAGGATTTTCATGGTGGTGGACTTGCCGGCGCCGTTCGGGCCGAGCAACCCCACGATTTCACCCTGGTTGACCTCGAATGACACATCATCGAGCGCCACCACCGGCCCGTAATGCATCGTCAACCGTTTCGCCTTAATCATACGCTGTTCTCCATGTCCGCTTGTGCCTTTACCGGTTAAGCATCATTGGATACCCTAAAACGGGCGGAAAAACCCGACGGGAAACAAGCAAAGGCCGTGCCAGTGCGCTCCGAATTTCGTTCCTCCCCGAAAACATGACGCAAGTATATTTTTATGAATGACTTAAATCAAATATCTCCCGCCGGATGCACCGTAAAAACCAGCGCCGCCCTGACCCATTTCAGGCGGACTGCCTGTTTTGAGGCAAAGCCGCCCGCATCCCATCACATGAGGGCCGTGCTGAAATACCGCTCCGCCCGATCCGGCAGCACGGTGGCAATGTTGCCCTTCATCCGGCCGGCCAGCTGGCGGGCCGCCCACACATTGGCGCCCGACGAAATGCCCACGAGCATGCCGCAATGGGTGCCCAGATCGCGGGTGGTGGCAATGGCGTCCTCGTCCGTCACCTCAATGACGTCGTCAATCATCGACACATCGAGCACGGCGGGAATAAACCCGTCGCCGATGCCCTGTATCTGGTGCAACCCCGGCTCATGGCCAAGCAGGGCCGAGACGTTTTTCGGTTCCACGGCCACCAGTTTCACGCCCGGCTTGTGCTCCTTCAAAAAACGGCCCACGCCCTGAAGGGTGCCGCCGCTCCCCACCCCCGCCACAAAGCAGTCCACATCACCGTTCATTTGCCGCCACAGTTCGCGGGCGGTCTGCTCGTAATGGATGCGGGGATTGTCCGGATTTTCAAACTGCTGCGGCACAAAAACCTTTGGATCCTCATCCCGCATCTTGTTGACCAGTGCCACCGCGCCGCCAATGCTTTCCCCGGCGGGGGTAAGCACCAGTTCGGCGCCCAGGGCCTGAATCAGTTTCTTCCGCTCCTCGCTCATGTTTTCCGGCATCACAATCCGGACCTTGTAGCCCTTCAGCCCCCCCACCAACGCAATACCGATGCCCGTGTTGCCCGATGTGGGCTCCACAATGATGGAATCCCCGTTCAGCAACCCCTTCGCCTCGGCACCCTCAATCATGGAAAGGGCCACACGGTCCTTGATGCTTCCGCCGGGATTGAGGAATTCCGCCTTGGCAAAGATGGGCTCCTGTTTAAGGCGAATCAGGGGGGTGTTGCCAATCAAGTTTAAAATATTGTCCGTGAGCATGGGGCTTTACCTCGTTAATTACGGGATAAATACACAATTCATCCCTGTTCCGAAAAACAGGGATGGCCGGAAGTATGCCCTGTAACCGGGCGGAATGTCCAAAATTAGGCTCAACCGGGTGGAGGAAATGCCTTTTTCCAGGAACCGCGTTCCTGAACCGCCTTGTAAATGACATAGGCCGCCAGTTGGTGCTCCCGGGCCTTGTAGTGGCCCCTAACCCAGGGACCGCCCGCCTCCACAAAAGGCCGCCGGGTGTCACAATAGGCCGTTCCCTCCCCGGATTCGGCTGTGTCCATCATGGCTGTTTCCACGGGGGTGGGCTTGAGTTTCTCATTCCCCTCCCCGGCCACATCATACGCCGCCGTCAAATACACCAGCAGCAATTCCGCGCCATGCCCCCTGCAGCAAAGGACGGCCTCCCCAAGAAGACGGCGGTTTAACGCCTCCCATTCCCGGTAATATTCGCCCGATTTCAGACGGGCACGAAGCGCGGCGTCTTCGGTGGCCAGTTTTTCGCTGCCGGGGCCGCCGTATTCCGACAGCAGTGACTGATAGGTTTCCTCAAGCCCGCCAACCGGCGTGTTGGTGAGCGTCAGGGTACCGGTGCCGTCCATCATAAATCTTGGCTTCTTGTATTCCCTGAACGTCAGCAGCGACCTGCTGAAGTCGTCATGGGTGAGGGCCATAATGACAAGATGCGGCCGGTATTCGTTGATGGATTCCCTGAGGGTGATGAGAATCTGGTCTGTTCCATAGCCCGGCACGGCCAGATTGACCACCTGCATCCGGTCATCCAATTCCTGGAGCACCGCGGGCCACTCCACTCCGTCACCCACCTCCAAGCCGTAGGTGAAGGACTCCCCCACCACCATCACCCGGTATTTGTCCGGTTGGAAGACATATTCCTGCCTTGACCGGAAACCTTTGGCGTTAATGGTGAGCGGCTCCGGACCGTCGATGCGCGCACCCGGCTTGGGCGTCCATCCCCTGGTGGGATGGGTGTCATGGGTGTCGAACTCATAAGCGTCGTTGGCCGCCATGCGCCGCATGAAACTAAGCTTCCAATGGGCGTCCCCGCGCGGATCATGGGGATTCTCAAAGTCCGCCGGTTTTTGGAAAAGGAAAAAAAACGCGGCAAAAAACACGAAAAGCGCCGTCCCCCCCCCCGCGATGGCAAGCAATGCTGTTTTTGCGCCTGTGGTCATGGACGGGAGTATAGCAGGGTTTTGGGGCCTGCCGCCCCGGCGCGCAAATTGATTGCGTCTTTACCAACCCCTATCATGGACTGGAACAAGGAACCCCATCTCCTGGGAACAGGCATGACACAAACAGGCGTCAACTCCGTCACCTTTGCCGCATGGAACACCAGGCGCAGGGTTTGGCATGTGGTTGGCTGCCTGGGCACCGTGGTCATTTTCCATCTTTGGAAAGATGCCCATTTTGTCATTCCAGGCCGTGACGCCCTGGTGGGGGTGGTATGGCTGGGTGCGGCGGCCCTCTTTGTGATCGACCTGGTGCGCATTACCGTGCCGGAACAGGAAAAGGCCGTTGAGCAACTCCCCTTTTACGGGGCCATGCTGCGCCGGGGTGAGCGGCGGCGTTTCAACGCATCCACCTACATGCTCTTTGCCGCGGCGTTGATGGCGTCGTTCTGGCGCTTCGGTCTGCTGGGCGACACCGCCCTGACCGGGGCGCTTTCCGTGCTGGCGCTGGCCGATCCCGCCGCCGCCGGAGCGCGGCTGCTCGCGGGAATGCGTGGTTCCCGGCATGTGCGGATATGGGGGTTGGCCGCCTTTACCATTGCAGGATCGGGGGCCCTTTACCTCTCCGGGCTTGTGAACGGATGTCCGCCCGGATGGGCTGTGCTTTTGGCGGTTCCTTTGGCAACAGGCTGGATAGAGGGTTACACCGGCGGATTCATGCTGATGATCCGTCCGCTGGTGTGGCTTCCCCTGCGGTTGATGCCAAGGCGGACGCGGGCATGGTTCATGCGGGTTTACCCCGATGACAACCTGCTCGTTCCGCTGGCGGTGGCCGCCATGGTGGAGGTGTTTCAGCGCATTGCCTGAACCGGCGTCTGTTTCAGCACCGGCCTCAGCACGATGTTTCTGTATTCAACCGCAGTGTGATCCCCCTGCAGATAAAACGGGCCGGGGCGCGATTCGTCGGACCACAGCGCGCCGCCGGTGCATCCGGCCACGGGCTGGTTGTCAATGATGGTCGTGCCGTTGAGTTTCACCGTCAGATGCCGTTCCACCAGGGTGATGTCCAGTGACTGCCATTCCCCCGCCGCCTTCTCCGCGGCAACCGCCGGGGTGATGCGCCCGTAGAGCGCGCCCATGTTGTGGCAGTCCAGGGGCTTGCCGAAGCTGTCTATCACCTGTATCTCGTAAATGCCCCGCAGATATATGCCGCTGTTCCCGCCGGCGGGCACACGCGCCTCAAGGGTAAGGTTGAAATCCCCGAACATCCCGCGTGTGGCGAGATTGCCGTACCTTTTATACGGCTCACCCTCTTTTTGCTCGGGCGCGTTGCGGAGGATTCCATCTCCGGCGGTCCATCCGTTCGCCACATTCTCATCCACGGGAATCCAGCCCTGTGACTTTCCCGAACCGTCGCCAAGCCCCCCCCAGTGCGCACCGCCCATCACCACCCAGCCGTCGAGGTTTTTCCCATTGAACAAACTGACCGGCTCGCCAAAGTGGACCGTTGACAGGTCGGGACGCGGGCCTGTGGGGGGGATCCGCGCGCCGCAAAAGGCCTCACGAAACACACCCAGCCCGTCGTTGGAAGGCTGGGAGAGTTCCCCCAGCAGCTTTTCCCCGTCCAGCGTGGCGGTGAGTGTCACAGGATGGGCCAGGGTGTGTGTCACCGCACCGGACGTATCCCGCACTTCCTCGTTCCACACGCGGAGCGCCACAAGCCTGCCGTCGTCCAAATACACCCTTGTCAACGGTTCCGGACTGCCGCCCATCCACAGCAGTGTTCCATCCAGAAATCCCTCAGCCTGCCGCACCTCAAGCCATCCCGCCCCGCCATTGTCGGGACTCAACGCCCAGCGGCCAAGAAAGGGAACGGCCTCCGAAAATGACAGCGGCGCGGCAAGAACGGCAACCATAAACACCAGACAGGAAGTGAATCGCATGGGACGATACTCCAAGATTAGAACCCTATGCTCTTGAGTGTTTCCGCGAAACCCTGGGGAGGCGGCACAGGGGATGCCTGGGCTGTTCCGGCAGCCGTGCTTATAAGATTCAGCAGTAACCGGTCCGCCGCGGGATGCTTGTCCACATTGCCCAGAATATTGAATGTGTTCAACACAATGCGGCCCGCCCCGAAGGAATAGGAGCCCAGCATCAGTCCCGCCGCATAGCCGTCGGGACGGCTGGAATGGCACACGGCAAAGGCCGCCGCGGCGGTGTCATCGGGCGTGTCCTGGCCCTCAAAAAACACATTGGTGGTGAGCGGCCCGTAATAGTCCCAGTCCATCACGCCCGGCGGCTGCAACCCGTCAAAAAAAGCGTGTTTCTTTGCCACACACTCCTTGTGATACAGCCAGTCGGAGAAACGGGTAAGGGCACCCTTGTTTTTCAGCGGCAGCCAGCCTGTGGCGTCATCGCCCCGCTTGAACGCGCCCGGCTCCAAGAACACCGCCACAGCCCCGCCCGCGACACGCCTGAGCAGTTCAACTCTTGCCTCCGGGGATATATTGGA
>JBHEKP010000232.1:0-26191 GCA_041859375.1 Candidatus Hydrogenedentales bacterium
AACTTTGAGGCAAAAGGGTGTGTGAATGACCAAAAAGAGTGGGTTCACCCTGATTGAGCTGATGATCGTGATAGCCATCATCGCGATTATCGCCGCAATCGCCATCCCAAATCTGTTGCGTTCCCGAATTCAGGCAAATGAGGCCGGGGCGTTGCAAAACCTGAGGGCCTGTGTTTCGGCTGAGGCGGCCTACCACGCCCAAAACAACCATTACACGGCAACCCTGTCTGATTTGACGGACGCCACCCCCCCGTTTTTAAACGGGGACTGGACTGTGGCAAAAAACGGCTACACCTATGAATTTGGCGGGGTTGAGAGCAATTACACCATCAACGCAAACCCCACCACATTTTGGACAACGGGAACGAAGGGGTTTTACTGCGACGCCAGCGGCATCATCCGATACGAACTCGGCGCGCCCGCGACGGTGGACAGCACCCCCATTCCCGACATTTAAGCGTGGCTTCCGCCAAGGCGGTCCGGTTTGCCCCGGACCGCCTTTCTTATTTCAGCAAGGCCAGAAATGCGTCAAAGTCATACCCCGCGTCTTCGGCGGTTTCCAGCAGGATTGCGGCGTCGTCACGCATGCCGTCCGCACCAACGCCTGACACGCCGCCGGACGCCGCCTGCGCCGCCACATGTCCGACCGCGATGCCGGAAAGCAGCAACTCCAACCGCTCCCTGTTGAACCAGCGGCGGTTCGCAAAGGTGTGCACCAGAAGAAACGCCCGCACATCCGCGTCCCCAAAAAGGGCGTGGACCGCCGGACCCCACACGCCCGTGTTCAGGGCGCGCAGGTGGCGGGCATGGGCGAGGACAATGCGCGCGAGCTGGGCATCCATCAGGGCGCGCCCCCGGCCGCCGTCCCCCTCCTCAAAGACACGGGCAAGCTGCCGCACAAGAAACCACTCGCGCATCCACGCCGCGGATGCGGCCTCCGCGTCAAATCCGCCCGTTGTTCTGACACCGGCAGGGACCAGCCCCCCATCTTCGCCCCCGTCACACTCCACGGGTGGAACAGCCCGTTTATACTCCGGGGGGGCCGCCATCAATCCCAGGGGGCGCAGCATGGCTGCGGCAAAGAGCGTCCGCCACACGCCGGTCTCCCCCCCCCCGCCAACACCCAGCGCGGCCGACAACCAGTCCTTTGTGCCGGGATCCGCGTCAAGCGCGGTGATGGTGTCCGGCAACCCCCGCACCGCCTTCAGTTCGAGCAAAGCCTGCTCCAAAACCGATGCCACGGGATATTCCCCCCCGATGCGCATCCGCACCGCCTCCAAAAACTTCCCCATGCCGCCGCGCAGAAGCGTCCAGTTTTTCACCGGGTATTTTTCCGCGTGCAACAAGCTGAACGCCGCGGAAGAGATCAGTTCCCTGAAAGGATCCAGCAGGGGCGCCAGATGCATCTCTAGGTAGGCTTCCTCAACGCTGGGCACCCCCCGGCCCGCCAGCATCCCGTGAAGGCGTCCCCATGACGCGTCGGTGTCCTCCACCTGCCGCCATTCCACCAGGGCAAGATATTCATACCCCCGCAGCTCCACATGAAAACCATACTCCGCCAGCGAGGCGGAATGGTGGAGATGCTCAAGGTCCGTCCGGCAGTCCCTGAAAATCACATACCACCGGCTGCCGGTGTTAAGCCCGAGCGCGTCGGCCAGTCGGACACGGTGGAGCCGCTTCTCCTCGGCGCTTCCGAGGTTTATGGCGGTGGAGGTGTGCAGCACACCCCGTGTCATCGTGTGGACATTGTTGTAAACAATGAGCGCCCGGTCGTTTCCGTCACGGTTGGAATAGGCGAACACATTCTCGTCCACCCAGCCGTCCGGCGTGACGAAGTCATAAAAGGCGAAATTCCGCGCGCCGCTGAAAATGTGGCGCAACCGGGTCAGCGGAAAGATCTCCCGCTCATGGCGGCGCACAAGATCATAATCGGGCGATTCGTCATAATAGGCGCGGCGGTATTCCATGCCGTATTTTTCGGTGAGCCCCTCAATCTGGCCGTGTCCGAACATGGGCAGGCCGGGCATGGTGGAGAGCAGCACGGCCACGCCGAAATACTTGTCGCCGTTGCCGAACTGGGCGACGGCGGTGTCCTCGTCCGGGTTGTTCATGAAATTCACAAAGCGCTGGAGCACCTCGGGGCTGAATTCGAGGACATTTTTGACCGTCTGCCTGAACTTGACGTTCTCCTCCATCTTCAGCATGTTCATGAAGGCGCTGTTATAAACGCGGTGCATGCCGAGGGTGCGGACAAAGTATCCCTCCATCAGCCAGAACGCCTCGGCCAGTAGCAGGGTGTTGGGCGCTTCGGCGGCCACGCGGTCCACCACCTGCCGCCAGAATTCCTCCGGGAACCACCGGTCAAACTCCTCGCGGGTCATCCCCTGCTCCGCGCGCGAGGGAATGGCCCCGCCGTCGCCCGGCTTGGGAAACCACAACCGCTGGTAATGGCGCTTGGCCAGGGTCATCGCGGCGTCAAAACGGATGATGGGCGACTTGCGCGCCACGTGCAGGATGGTTTGAATGACCGCCTCGCGGGTTTCCGGGATCATGAAGTTCAACTGGGCGGTGTCGTTCCAGGGCATGCTTGTGCCGTCGTTGCCGTGGTAAATGTACCGGGTGTCACCCGTCCACTGGTCCACCCGCTTGAACACCACCGCGGCGTCGCTGTGGTTCCAGTATCCGTCCTCCAGGTAAATGCCCACGCGGGGGTCGGGCGACAGGTTGGGGCCGGTGAAACGGTAGCCGGGAAAGGGCGGTTCCCGAAGCTGCATGAACCGGTCGGGATGCTCCACCATCCAGCGGGAGAATATGCCCATGTGGTTCGGCACCATGTCGCTGGCAAGGCGGATGCCCCGTTTCCAGGCACGGTCGGCCAGATTGTGGTAGGCGGCCTCGCCGCCGAGATCCCCCGCGATGGCGTAGTCATACAACGAATAGGCGGAGGCCTCCGCCTCGGGGTTGCCCATGCGCCGCTTTATGTCGCGGGAGGCGCAGGAGCGCTCCCACAGCCCAATCAGCCAGACGGCGTTGAAACCCCATTGCGCCAGTTGATCCAATTCCACATCGGGTATCTCGTCCAGCCGGGAGATGTTCCGGCCGTGTTTTTTGGAAAGCTGGTACAGCCAGACATACACCGACTTGGCGATGAGCACCACATTGGGCATCCAGTCCTTGTCGGGGGTGAACGCCTCGGGTTCGGCGTAAAAACCGCCGGCCTCGCCGCCGGCGGCGCCAAAGGAAAGGGGCCTGCTTTCCCCGGGGCCGAAGCCCCGCATCGTGGTTTCCTCGCGAATCATTCCCTGCGCCGTGCGCGCCTCGGCCAGCAGTTCCTCGGGCAGAAAAGCCTGCCAGCGCCCCAGCACATATTCAAGCTGCGCCTCGATGGACTCCGGGCAGGCCCGCGCCGGGGCGCGCAGCATGTCCATCAGGGTAAGTCCGGTGCCCGGATGGGGCGGTTGTGACGCAAACCATGCCTCAAGACGGCCGATGTACCACTCAAGGGGGGCGTTTTTCTTCAGTTCCGCCGTGTCATGCACCTCCCGGTAGGCGGCAAGGGCGGGATTCTCCGTGGTCACCTGGAGCAGCATGGACTCAAGCACCGCTGTTTCCCGGTTCGGAACATCCTGGACGGTCCCCGCCAGATATTGCTCCACGTCCAGTTCCCCGCGCAGCACGGAAAGCGGGGAAAAAAGGGCCGCAAACGCGCTTATGGCGCGGTCTGCCGGTTCTTTGTCCAGGCGCGACAGCGCCTTTGCCACAACCCCCGGATTGACCCCGAGGCAGTAATGCTCCGCCACATAACGGAGGGCCTCGGTGAGAAGCCCCATGGCGAGAATTTCACCCGCCCGCGCGGGAAGGGTGCCGGGGATGGAAAAATCCCTGCCCATGTTCAGCCGCGCCGCGAGTATTCGGGCCGCGCGGGCGCGCATGACACCGGAGTTGGGTTCCTGCGCACGCGCCGCCTCGGACAGGCCGAAACGACGCCAGACGTCCGTGCCGACCAGATAACCACAGGGGGCGAATTCACTCTTGAACCGGTTGTGCGAAAAAGAGTCCATGCAAATTCCTTGCTTTCGCCGCGGTTCCGGGTGCTGAAATGAAAAACTGCCATCCGGCGCGCGGCAAACGGGGGAAACCACCGCAAGAATAGCGCATCCGGGGGGGACAACGCCAAAGCGGCTGATTTGGTAACAGGCGGACCGGGTCTTGTAGTCCCCCACGCCGCCCCGCTGTGGAAAAAGCAAAACCCGCACATTGCGGTTTTCAGTCGTTCCATGCAAAAATGCCCTGTGCCATCCACGGCCGGAAAAGGAGCAACACATGAACCATTCTGACAAGAACCCGCTCCCCGTTGACGGACAGGCGGAAACAGGCGCAGGCTGCGGATGCGGCGGCGGGGGGTGCGGCGGACCGGCGCTGGACCGGCGCGAGTTCATGCGGGTGGCGGGACTGGGCATGCTGGCCACCACCGCACTGGGGCCGGTGACCGCGATGGCGGGCCCCTTTAACGCGTCCGACGCCGCCTCGGGCCATCTCGTTCCGGCGGACAAAAAACTGGATCCGGCCTGGGTGCGCTCACTGTATGAGCGCGGCGCAAAGGAGGTGTTCTCCGGCGCCGATCTGGATGCCATCGGCATGCCCTGCGGCGGCATCGGCAGCGGCCAGATGTACCTCTGCGGCGACGGCACACTGGGATGCTGGCAGATCTTCAACAACGCCGAATCGCTCTGGGTGGATAAAACCAACGCCACCTTCCTTCGACGCAGCCCGGCCAAACCGGTCTTTCAGCGTTTCGCCGCCGTGGCACGGGACAAGGACGGAACACACGCGCGCGCACTGGACGCCGCCGGCTTTCAGGCGGTGGAATTCAAGGGGGAATACCCCATCGCGCAGATTGCCATGGGGGATCCCTCATTTCCGCTCAAGGTGTCAC
Organism: Candidatus Hydrogenedentales bacterium; assembly: GCA_041859375.1. GTDB lineage: Bacteria > Hydrogenedentota > Hydrogenedentia > Hydrogenedentales > CAITNO01 > JBHEKP01. The sequence continues at coordinate 4,937 of JBHEKP010000232.1, forward strand.
TGGAGGCTTTTTCCCCCTTCATCCCCCTGAACGCGGCGGATTCCGCGCTGCCCGCAACCCTTTTCCACTACACGCTGGAAAACACATCCGGCGCAGCCCTGGAGGCGACCGTGGCGGGGATGCTTGAAAACCCCGTGCTGATGCACCGGGGCTCCTTCTACCAGGGCCGGCGCACGACCCGGATTACGGGCGGCACGACACGGACCCTTGCGGTGCACGGCGCGGAACCGCTGAAAGGCAGTGAGGCCGAGGCCGCCGCGCGGGAACTGCGCGGGGAGATCGTCTTCGCCGATTTTGAGGGCGCGGACTACGGCGACTGGAAGGCGGAGGGGGACGCCTTCGGCACGGCGCCCGCAAAGGGCACCCTGCCCCACCAGCAACCCGTCACCGGCTTCGAGGGCGCGGGACTGGTGAACAGTTTCAACGGCGGCGACGACACGCGGGGACGCCTGGTGTCGCCGGTGTTCACCGTGTCCCGGCGCTTTGTGAACTTCCTGGTCGGCGGCGGCAGCCAGGCGGGCCGAACGGAAATTCAGCTTGTGGTGGACGGCAAGCCCGCGCGCACCGCCGCGGGCCTCAACACAGAGGCGCTTGCATGGCGTCACTGGGACGTCTCTGAATTTGAGGGCCGGGAGGCGCGCATTGTCATTCTGGACGACGCCTCCGGCGGATGGGGCCACATCAACGCGGACCAGATAATATTCGCGGACAAGCCCCACGCGAACGAGGTGCCGCCGATGGAAAATTCCCCGGACTACGGCACCATGTGCCTCGCCCTGTCGGGGCCGGTGATGGGGGACGGGGAAACGGCGGCGTGGCTGGCAGGCCTTCCACTGGCGGAGGAATGCCCGCCGCTGGACAAGCCGGGGGACTACGGCCTGAATGAACGGCGCGCGGCGGTGGTGGCGGCGGCGCCGGTGACATTGCAGCCGGGCGGAAAGCACACTTTTGTCTTCGCCGTGGCATGGCATTTTCCGAACCAGGCGAACGGCCATTACTATGCGGCGCGTTTTCCCGACGCCGCTGCGGCCGCAAATTACCTCTTCGACAACCATGAACGCCTCACGGCGGACACCCGCCTCTGGCGCGACACCTATTACGACTCCACCCTGCCCTACTGGCTGCTGGACCGGCTGCTTTCCACCGTGTCCACCCTGGCCACGGGCACCTGCCAATGGTGGGCCAACGGGCGCTTCTACGCCTACGAGGGCGTGACCTGCTGCCAGGGCACCTGCACCCACGTGTGGAACTATTCCCACACCGAGGCGCGCCTGTTCCCCGAGCTGACCCGCAGGGTGCGGGAGATGCAGGATTTCCGGGACCGCGCCGACGGCGGCGGGTTCCATCCGGACACGGGTTTGGTGGGTTTCCGCAGTGATGACAATTACGCCGCCGACGGCCAGTGCGGCACCATCCTGAAGGCGTACCGGGAGCATCTGATGTCCGCGGACGGCGCGTTTCTCGACCGCAACTGGCCGCGCATCCGCAAGGCGCTGGAATTTTCCATCGGCAAGGATGAGAACGGCGACGGGCTGATTGAAGACCTGCAGCACAACACCTTTGACATCAATTTCTTCGGGGCCAACACCTTTGTGGGCAGCCTGTACCTTGCGGCGCTGCGCGCCGCCGAGGAAATGGCGCTGGAAACGGGCGACAGGGAATTTGCCGCAAAGGTTCGGGGGATTTATGAGAAGGGCCGCGCCAACACGGAAAAACGCCTGTGGAACGGCGAGTACTTCGTGCAGGAGGTGGACCTGAAAAAGCACCCCAAGCACCAGTACGCTGAAGGCTGCCTTTCCGACCAGTTATTTGGCCAGGGATGGGCGCACCAGCTCGGCCTCGGGCATATTTACGATCCGGAGAAGGTGCTCTCCGCCCTGCGCGCCGTGTGGAAATACAACTGGGCCCCGGACATCGGCCCCTTCAACGACAAATTCCCGCCCTTCCGCTGGTTCATCGCGCCGGGGCAGGCGGGCCTGTTCACCTGCACCTGGCCGCGCAGCGAACACCTTAAGGAGGGCGTGCTCTACCGCGAGGAGGTATGGACCGGCATCGAGTACCAGGTGGCCGGACACATGGCCGCCGAGGGCATGGTTGAGGAGTCCCTGGCCATATGCCGGGCCGTCCATGACCGGTACCATCCGCGGGTGTTCAACCCCTACAACGAAATTGAATGCGGCGACCACTACGCCCGCGCCATGGCGAGCTGGGGGGTGTACCTGTCCCTCGCCGGATTTTATCACCACGGCCCGGCCGGTGTGCTCGGTTTTAACCCGCGCATGACCCCGGAAAACTACAAGGGCCTTTTCACCACCGCCGAAGGATGGCTGGTGTTCGCGCAGCAGCGCGGTGAGAACACGCAGTCAAACCAAATTCGCATAATCTGGGGATCTTTGCGCCTGAAATCGCTTCGCCTCGGCCTGCCTGCGGAAAAGACGCCCTCCTCCGTGACGTTGTCCGCCGGGGGACGGAGCGTGGAGGCGGATGTGGAAGTTTCGGAAGGCGCGGCGGTGCTGTCCCTCCCGGCGGAACTGGTGCTTCGCCAAGGCGCCGAACTGTCCGTCACCCTGGCCTGCTGAAACACGCCGGGGCCGGTGTGCGGCGTTTCAGGCGGCGGTTATTTTTCCGGCACCCGGGGAGGTGACCGCCTCAAAAACGGGCGCCTCGCCGGTCCATCCAAGGTGTTCCCGGTAGTAATGCCTGGTCACCAGGTCCGTGAAGGACGCCACCTGATCCCGCCACACCAGGTTCACCGTGGCGCCGCCGAAGCCCGCGCCGGTGAGGCGCGCGCCCAGCGCGCCCGCCCTGAGCGCCGTGTCCACCAGCAGATCCATCTCCGGAGTGCTGATGCGCAGGTTGTTGCGGCAGCTCAGGTGCGAGTCGTTCATCAGCACGCCAAGGGCGGCGGGGTCATCGGCAATGAGCGCGTCCCGGGCATTTTCGACCCGGCGGAATTCCGAGGTTTGATGCATGAGACGGGGAAGCAGGTCCACCTCCTCCCCGCCCACAGTGGTGCCGTCCAGCCACTTTCGGGCGACATCCGCGGGCGCGCAGTCGAGCAGCCGCGCAATCTGCGCCAGGGACATGCGCGCGCGGGGCACGGCCCGCCGGAAAAGGTCCTCCACCTCGCGCGTGGTCATGCAAAGCGGCCCGTACCACAAATCCCCCAGGCGGGCCAGGGGAACCTCCTCGCCGATGTCCCGCCTGAGCTGCACCCGCACAAGTTCGCATGCCAGCGCGCAAAGGCGCGGATTGGTGTTGTACATGGCGCGCGCCGCGCCGCTCTTTTCGACCCTGACCATGGAGTTGCAGACCATGACGGCGCAGTCCGAGGGCAGGGGCGCGGCCTGCACCCTGAGCGGGAAAAAATCTATCTTGCAGGCGTGCCCCGTTGAACCGCACATGATCGCCGCCTGATCCATGCCGCCCCCCCGTGTGCCCACAAAATGCTCCGCATCGGCCATCCGCTCGGCAAACTGAAGACGCGCGGCGGCCCCTTCGACAGGACGCCCCGTCACCTCAAGGTAGGCCAGCCCGGAAAGCACCACCAGCGCGGAAGAGGAGCTTAATCCCGCCCCTGGGGGAAGGTCCGCGTCAAACAGCAGGTTCATGCCGGCATGGCGCGGCGGCTCGGAAAAATTGTTCAGCGCGGACACGGCCGCCTTCACATAATTGTCCCAGGAACCGGCGCAGGAGGGAATGATGCAGGGCGCGTTGTCAAAGGAAAGGGGCGGGAACGACGGGTCCATGTTGCGCAGGACAATGCGGTTGTCCGCGCGCGGTCCCGCAGCCACCCTGATTTCCCTTGAGATGGTCATGGGCAGCACGGGAAGGCCGTTGTAGTCGGTATGCTCGCCGATGAGGTTCACCCTGCCGGGCGCGCGCAGGCACACCGGCTGGCCGGGGCCGGGAAAACTTGATGCGAAGGCGGATTTCAGGCTGTCCCACATTTTTTGGCTGCCGCGTCCGGGTTACTTCTTTTTGCGGACCGGCTGGACAAACTCCAGATAATGGTCCTTGAAGGACGTTGTGGTCTTTTCGGCGGCCCTGCGGAGCATCAGCGCCTCCTCCGGATGGGTTACCACACCGAATTCCAGGTTGAACTCGCGCGTCTCCCCGGGCCGGAGCGCCTGAAGCAGGCCGTGTTTTTCATCCACATCGCGCCCCTCGATTCCGCAGGTGCAGGGTTCAAGGCCGCAGACATATACCTGCTCCCCGGTCATTTTCCACTGCACAAAGCGGGGCAGTTCCTTCTTGCTGTATTTCACGTACACACCGAAGCCGTTGCCCGCGTCAAAACCGTCATTCAGGATCGCGGCGGTCACCTCGCCGTTTTTGTCCGCCGCCATGTCGTGGTAGTAGACCTTTTCCGCGAAGTTGCGCGACGGGCCGTCCATTTCATTCCAGCGCTCAAGACCGTTCCTTGCCGTCTCGTCGCGGGGGGCCACAAAACGGCTGGGCGAAACCATGCGCGAACCTGCGTCAAGGGCCGGCCAGCCAATGTTGCAATGGTAAAGAAGCATGAAGGGCTGAACGTTGAACCCCTCGTTTACCAGCACGTCCCGGATCCAAAACCGGTCCTCGCCCAGCGCCGTGTACACGCTGCGGTTCAGCACAAGGTTTTCCCCGAAAACGGAGGTCTCGCGGATTGACCCCTGCACGCAGAGCAAATAATCGTCACCGCACCATTCCTGGGATATCTTGATGTTGCGCCCGGGGATGTTGCCGATGCGTCCGTGAAGCCCGCGCCCGTTCAGGGCGCTGTCCGGATCCGGCGCGCCCACGTTGGTGAGACCGCAGGTGGCCACCAGGCCGCCGGCGTAACTGCGCAGCCAGCGGATGCCCTCCGCCTCGTAATACTGCGGCGCCACATCGCCACAGGAGGAGCGCCAGCCCATTGCGCGGCCCTGGTGGGAGGCGGACGAAATGTCGAGGCCCCGGTCCAGCGACACCACCACCTCCAGGCCGGTGCCTGTCGTGATGACAGCCGCCCGTCCGGGGCGCTCAATGCCGTCATCAAGCTGCACTGTGCGGATGCCCGCCACCTGGTCCATGTTGCCAATCCGTTTGCGCAACTCTTTTGCGGAATAACTTTTTCCGTGAAGGCGCATGAAGAGTCCTCCTCGCGCGGTAAGAAACCCAGTGGATGGAAACTAGCATACGGACGGCGCGGCTGCCAGTCAAATTGCGCCCAAAAAAAAGGGCCGCCGACCCGAAGGTCGGCGGCCGCGTCACTGCGGTGATGAAGGTTACTTGCGGCGGATGCCAGCCGCACCGGCAAGGGCGCAGGCGCCCGCCAGCAGGGCAAGACCAAGGCCGCCGGCAACCGGCAGGGAGTTCGGCGGGGCAACGCGGATGGCCACCGGGTCGGACTCCACAATTTCCTTCTCGGGAACGTCAACGTAGCACTGGTACAGACCCGCATCAGCCGGGGTGATGCTGGCGAAGGACAGGGTCGAACCCGTCTGCCCGTCAATCGCGTTGCTGTCCTTGTACCACTGATAGCTGGCGGCTTCGCCACCGGTCACGGAAGCGGACAGGCGAACCTTCGCACCTTCCTCGAAGATGCCCGCGCCAACGATGATGACCTTCGGGCCGGTGTTCGGCGGGGCCTGGGCGGCGTCAAGGGCGGCGGCAACATACTGGGAAGCGCTGTAGCCCTGACCCGTCACGAAATACTGGTACTCTTTCTTGTTGGTGAAACCGTCGCCGTCCGCATCACCCAGCGGGCCAAGGTAGGCAAGACCGGTAAGCACACTCGGATCCGGAGCAGTCACGCCGATGTCTTCCAGCAGACCCATCAGTTCGCCGATGGCGGCGTTGGTGTTCGGATCGTCAAGGGCCGAGTAGGCGGAAAGCACGCCGATAAGGCCGCCGGCGAGATGGGGGGCAAGGAGGAAGAGCAGGTTGTTGTACCCCTCGTTGATCAGGCCCTGGATGAGCAGGGGGCTGATGATGTTGTAGTTCGCCTGGAAAGCCGCCATGACTTCCGCATGCTTCGGGTGGGCGGTGTTGTTCATGATCGCCGCCATGATGGCCAGCTCATAACGCCCGTCGGGAATGCCGTTCGGGGTGATCGGCAGGGTGGCTTCCGGGTCCAGATTCAGCGGGCCGTTGATGTCGGCATTCAGGCACTGAATCAGATAGGCAAAATCGTTGACCTCGGGGAAAGAGGAGGCCACCGGTGCCAGCGAGCAATACACCGTGTCCAGATACGCGCAGAAATCATAGGTGCCGGGGGCCGGGAAATTGACCGCCGTGGTCACCGTCGGCGGTGAAACAGCATAACTGGGCACCGTGGTGTACGGCGTGGTCAACTGCGCCGGACACGTTGTAACCGGGGTGTGTTGGGCCATCGCGGCCCCCGCACCCAGGACGACCGCGCAAATAACCGCGATCATCGAAACACTGTGGAAAGCTTTCTTCATGATGCTACGTCCTCCTTGTTCAAAAAGACCGGTTTGGCTCCACACACCCAAGAAAACAGCCTCACGCTCGTCTTTAATTGCCAGCAGTTCGTCACATGGAAACCGGGTTCCGTCACATCCGGCCTCGATTCCTCATGTGCTCTGCCATACACAATCATATACTAGAAATCCCCCCGTGTCAACCCCTATTTGGGGACATTTTTTCACCCAATCGCGCCACAAGTCGGCCCTCCCCGCCAAATGGTTCCAAGTTTATGCCCTGTAGATAATTAGCCCTGTTTGGCTTGTACAATCCATTATATGGACACCCCTCCCAGTTTGTGCCGTTTGCGTCCCGTGGGCTACAATCCCTTGGTTTCCAACTTTTTTATTCGGGCACAACGCAAATGGCCGGCTTGGGATTTGGACATTATAAAAATTTGGTCCTGCACAAGGCGTGGGCGGATTTCCGCGCCGAGGCGGAGCGCACCTATCTGGGGGTGGTGTGGTGGGTGCTCGATCCGCTTATCAACATGGTCATTTATTATCTGGTCTTTGGGCTGTTTCTGGGCCGAAACACCGAAGATTTTATTCCCTTTCTCCTCACCGGGCTGGTGGTGTGGCGGTTTATCGAGGCGACGGTGGTTCGCGCCGCCAATTCGATCCTGCAAAATGTGGCCATGGTGCGGCAGGTGGCCTTTCCCAAGGTGATTTACCCCATGATCGCCCTTTGCACCTGCCTGATGGAGTATGTTTTTTCCCTGCTCCTTCTCTTTACCGTGCTTTTCCTGTACGGTTACCCCGTGGGGCCCACCTTTTTGGCGTTCCCCGTGGTTCTTTTTGTCGAGGTGCTGTTTGTGCTGGCCCTCTCCCTGCCCCTGGCGGCAGTGGTGACTTTTGTCCCCGATGCGGGAAAACTCATCACGCAGGGCCTGCGCATCATGTTTTACATGTCCGGGATTTTTTACGCGGTTTCCGATTTGCCGCCCAAGGCGCAGTTCTTTCTTCAGTTTAACCCCGCGATTCCCATCATCAACGCCATGCGGGACGCGCTCATGTACCAGCGGTGGCCCTCCTGGGGGTTGCTCGGGGTGGTGGGGGCGGTTTCCGGGATTGCCGCCCTGTCCGGCTGGATGCTCATAACACGGCTTGATCCGCTCTTTGCGAAAAGGATAGCCCGATGAGCGCCCCCGGGAAACGCGTCATCAGCCTGCGCCATGTCGGCGTGAGCTACTGGCTGCGGCAGAGCCTTTTCAGCCGCCGCAGGTTTTGGGCGCTGCGTGATGTGACCTTTGATTTGTATGAGGGGGACTCGCTGGGCATCATCGGCAAAAACGGCGTGGGGAAAAGCACCCTCCTGCGGCTGCTGGCCGGGGTGATGAGCCCCGACTGCGGCGAACTCGAAAACCACGGCGTCTCCACCTCCCTGCTGTCGCTGAGCCTGGGTTTCCTCCCTTATCTTTCGGGCAGGGAAAACGCGATTCTGGGCGGCATGTTCCAGGGCATGACCCGGCGGGAAATCTCCTCGAAAATGGACGACATCATCCGTTTTGCGGAACTGGATGAATTCATCGACCAGCCTGTGTCGTCCTATTCGTCCGGCATGAAGGCGCGCCTCGGGTTTGCCGTGGCCTTCCAGGCCGAGCCGGATGTGCTGCTGATTGACGAGGTGATCGGCGTGGGTGACGCTGATTTCCAGCAAAAATCGGTGTCCGTGATGAAGGAGCGCATGCGTTCCAAAGACACGACCATTGTGTTCGTCTCCCACAACGCGGCGCTCATCCGCGAACTCTGCAACCGGGCGGTGTGGATAGAGGACCGGGTGGTGCAGGTGGAGGGCGACGCGGACACGGTGCTGGCCGCCTACAATGATTTCCTCAAAACCGGCAAAAAGTTCCGCGAGGCCCCCGCGGAACCGGCATGACCCGCCCTACAGCGGCTTCAGTTCGGCGGGCGGCTGGTTTTCGGGCAGTTCAACCTCCTGCATGTTGTCGGACTTGATTCTGACCCAGGTCTTGCTCGGGTCAAAGTTGGGGTTCCTCCACAGCAGTTCCTGCGTGATGTCCTGCGCGTATATCGGGCTGGAAACCGCATAGACCTGTATCGGGCCAAAGCCTTTTTCCTTGGGATCAGCCGGTCCAATGACGCGCAGCCGGTAGCTGGAATACACCGAAGGCCTGCGGATGAAACGGATGGCGGTGTCTTCCGCGTTGATTGGCACCGTGCGGATTGGGCGGCCGTTTTCCAGCACCTGAAGTTTCTTTCCCAGGGCGCGCTTCACCCCGGCGACAAAAGCCACGTCGGAATTCAGGGGAACCACACCGCCGATGCCCACATCCATGGTTCCGTCGCCGGTCACATCGGCGGCGAAAAACAATTCGGGGCCGTTTATGTCACAGGACACGCAGGTGCGCCCGAGCCGCAGTCCCTCCAGCAACGCGGGCACGGAAAGGTCGCGGGCATGAATGTAGGTGACCGGCCTGCCAAGGGGCACTTTCTTGCTTCCCGAACCGCTGCCGGCAATGGCGCAGGCCATGAGCCCCCGGTTCAACTCGTAGTCCCAGAACAGCGCGGATTGCGCGTTTGCGGACATGTCCCCCTGGTTGTATGCGCCCGCGGCGGCCGCAATGGAATGGACCAATCCCCCGTCCTTGCGAATTTTCACCTCCTCCCTGAGCGCCTGAAGGGCCAGCGGCGGGGTTTCCCGCCACTCGCGGAACCAGATTTCAACGGCGTTCACATAGCTCAGGCCCCACTGCCAGGGTTTGGAGGGGAAACAGGGGTGCGCAACGGCCCAAATGCCGCCCTGCGCCTGAATCCGGACGCATTCCGCCTGCGCGGAGGGGATGCTGCCGGGGAGGTCGGGCTGGGTGCGCGGGCCATACACCAGGGCAACACCCATCTGATCATTTCCCCATTCCATGGCCGGGATCAAAAGGGTCTTTTGCGAGGTGAAACCGGGGTCTTTTAACGCCGCAAGGGTGTTCCGGTCTGTAATCGCCAGAAAGTCCAACCCCGAGGCCTCCGCCCGGCCCACGAGGGCGGAGACAGATTCTGTCCCGGTGCCATGGTTTGAGTATGCGTGCAAATCGCCCCGATACCAGGCCGCACCCTTCCTGAGCGTGCGCATGTCCGCCGGGAGGGTGGCCCTCCCTGGCATGCTCGCCGGGTCTTTCTCATCAGTGCCCGCGGCCATCTCCACCCGGTCTATCGCAAGGTCGCCGTCGCTGTCGAATGCCCGCAGGGGCACCGCCCCGCTTGCGCCCTCCAGAAGGTTCACGGCAATGGTTTCCGTTTTCCCCGCTTTGAGGGAAAGGTCCCTCACTTCGACCAGCACGGGCACTCCGCCCTCCAGCACATGCACATAAGCCCGGTATTCCCCCTCGGGCTGCGCGGAATTTGCCGCGCCCTTCAACACGTCAAAACTGCGGTTGGCGGCACCCTCCAGGCTAAGCAGGTCCACACGCCCGTCCAAAGGCTGGTTAACCACATTGGTCAAAGAAACAGACACCGCCCCCTTGGGACGGTTGTCAATGACAACCTGCGGCTGCGCACCAGAACCCTCATCCGCCTTAACGGCGGCCTTTTCCTGGGATTCCGTATTTTTTACCGGCGATCCTGTTCCAGCACACCCGGCAAGCACCAACCCGGCCAACAGAAACATCACTTTTTTCATATGCACGGCCAAATCCTTTTGTGGGCCCATCCCGGCCAACAACACACTCTTTGCCAAAAACGGATAAACCTTCAAATCTCTAATACTGTTAAAAGCGAAAATAAAAGTTGTTGCAATTATGACAAACAGGGTACACTTAATGTAAACCTTTTTTGATTATCAGGTTTTTTACGTCTTTATTTTTTGACCCATGACGTGTGAGGCAGTTCCCGGTCCTGCATTATCCCAAGGTGCATGGACAAAACCGCAGCCAAAGGAACAAGGTGAAGGATACCATGACACGACCCAAACACCAAACAAGCGGAGATCTCCTGGACCTGTTGTCCACAATCGACCTCCAAAGCAGCGTGGCCGTTTACATCCAAATTGAGAACCATGTCCAGTTTGCCATCTCCTCGGGGCGGCTGAAACCGGGCGACCAGCTTCCGGCGGTGCGGGAACTGGCGGAGAGGCTCACGGTCAACACAAACACGGTGTCCAAGGCTTACCGTGACCTTGTGGTGATGGGCCTGCTTTACACCCGCCGGGGCATGGGCGTGTTTGTGAGCAAGGACATCGAGGACAAATGCCGCGAGGACTGCCGCCGCCGGACCATCACCCGCCTTCACGAGGCGGTTTGCGAAAGCAAGGCGGCCGGTTTTGACGAAAAGGAAATCTCCGAGATTATCGAGAAGATTTACAAACTGAAGAGCAGCCCCTACGGCACCATGCCCCAGACCCTGCTCCAGCACGTGAAAATCCGCCGCCGCTAGGCGTTCCCCCGCAATCCCAAGGCCCGTCCGCGGGCCTTTTGAAACGGACCGCGCGGTTCACCCCGCCCGGTTCGTTTATTTTTTCAGCGCAAAACCGCGGCGCATCCCCTGCCAATCAAAAGCAGCGCCGCCACCACGAGGGCAAAACATCCCACGCCGCAACCCGCGCAGGAGCCGCCGTTCCTCCGCTCAAAGCGCCAAAACCGAACCTCCGCGTTTTCCGCATCCGGCGGCACCGCCCCCGCCCCCGGAGAGCCTTCATTTGACGCGCCGCCCAGCGGCTCCACCTGAATGTCAATCACCTCGGCGGGCTTGTCCGCATGCTGGACAGCCCTGAGCAACGCGCCGCAGGACGGGCAAACCCTGCCCGGGGGATTTTGGCCTGAAAAGCGCTGGACCGCGCCGCATTCTGGACAGGTGTGTGCTGGCAATCTGAGTGTCTCCGGCTGTTGGGGCCTCCCTGCCGGCCCTTGTCATTTGCCGTCCGGATTATCAAACCCCTCAATGGTGAACCCAATTCCCCCGTCATAGACGGAATTATCCGTGTACATCTCCTCAAAGAGCGGTTTGTCCTCCGGAGGCGGATAAGGGAAATCGAAGCGGACCAGCGGGCCAAAGGCGGCAAACTGGGCGGGCCCCTGGGTGGTGGTCATGTTGAGCCAGAATCCGCCGCTGTCCTCGTCCGGAACAGTCTCCAGCGTCCATCCGCCCAGGATTCCATTGTCGGCAGGCTCCACCAGGCCCGCCTCGAAATCCATGCGGCTCATCACATAAAGCCTTATCTGGCGCACAAAGCGGGGCACATAGTCCGCGCGCAAAACTATGCTGCTGTTCAGCGCGTTTGACGAGGTGACAAGCCGGAGGCGTCCCTCAAGCACATTTCCCCTGTGATCGGAGGGCTTAAACCGGTCCTTGGGTGTGAACACGGCCCTTCCCTCCCCCAGCGCCAGTGAAAACGAGGGCAGAAACGCATCCACGCTCCGGTTCAGGCTCGCCCAGCGCAGAATGTACTGGCCCTCAAGGTTCTCTATCACCTGCTGTATGGTCGTGGGAATATCCTGCATGTTTTTCACGGGGAAAAATTCCCCGCCCGTGCGGCTTGTCAAATCAAGCAGCATCGGCAGGGTGGTGTCATCCCCGAAACCCACCACAAGGACATGCACGCCCCGCTGTGTGGCCGCCCGGACCGCATCATCCAGCGAATACACACTGGAGGTGTCCGCCCCGACGGTGAACAGGACAATGTGTCTGGACTCCTGGAGGGGTTCCCCATCGTCGAATTTTTTGGCTGACGCGACAATGGCGTCGTAAATCCGCGCACCGGAATAAAAACCCTGGACATAATCGGGCTGCACCGCCTCAATGCGGCCCCGCACATACCCCCGGTCCAGTGTGAAATCCGCCACATTCCCGGCGTCCCGGTCATCCCTGTGGAATTCCGTGACCCCGGCGAGCGCCTCAAGATTCAGCGCGGGCAGCAGCACATTCTTGGCGGTTTCCTCCATGCCCTGGATCGCGCCGGGGGTCTCCTGCATCCTGATGCTGTAGTCCAGCACGATGTCCATCTTCAACTGGCGGGCCGTGCCCCGCCGCAACTGGAGCCCCGAGTCAGACTTGACCGGATTGTCGTCCTCCAGTGCCTCAATCTTGAACTGGGCCGGCTCCGCCACGAGGGCGGCCCCCCTGGCGTCCTTAAGCCCGAAGGAAAAATCGATCAGGTAGGGGGAGGAATACGCGGCCACCGGATTAACCACATTCAGGGTGTCCATCCGGCCGTCCTGGTCCATCACCACCCGGACCTCCACCGTTTTTTCCCTTACCCCCTTGGAGGTGAATTTAATCTCCCCTTTGTGCTCCCCCTTGTCCAGTTTGCTCCGGTCGATCCGGATGATGACCACCTTTTTGTCAAAAGGCCCCTTTTCGGGATCGGCCGGGGCGCGGCTGGCAATCTCCCCCTCGCTCACATGTATCCAGGATTCGCTGGGCTTGACGCCCACGGTAAGCTCGGGGATGGTTTTGTTCAGGTTCCACACATAAAGGGGATAGGGCGCCTCGTTGCGGCTGAAATCCACGGTCCAGTTTGAAAGGGCGATGGCCTCCTGCCTGAAATCGCAGCCCTGCAGCAGGATGAACGAACACAACACCCCCGCAAGCGTGGCATGCCGCAACCGGTTCATCCTGTTCTCCGTCTTTCCCGTCCCCGGCGGTTGTTTTCCGCTCCCGGACCACGGGCCGGGGACGCTTGTGGTTTCATACTTCCATAAGCATGGTGCATGGCGCGGTGGCTTTTCAAAAAAACTCCAAAAAATTGATTTGTTCCGCGTCGTTTTCCGACAATTCAGGCCGTATTCCATCAGGAAACCAACCCATCCGGAGAACGAGCGATGCGCCCAAGCGACAGCACGAACACCCCCACCCGACGTGATTTTCTCATGACCAGCGGCAGGGCCGCCGCCGCGGCGGGAGTGGCCGCAATGACGGCGCGCACCGCAACCGGCGCGGAGGGGAAGCCCCTTCGGATCGGGCTGATTGGCTGCGGCCGGCGCGGACTGGGCGCGGTGCGCAACTGTTTTGACGCCGACCCGGACGTGACCCTGGTGGCGGCGGGCGATCTTTTCGGGGACCACATGGCGGATGCGCGGGAAAAACTCGCCGCAATGGGTGACCGGGTGAAACTGGACGACTCATCGTGCTTCACAGGCTTTGACGCGGGTGACAGGGTCATCGCCAGTGACGTGGACATTGTGCTCATGTGCCAGCCGCCCGCGTTCCGGCCCGCCCATTTGCGCGCCGCGGTCGAGGCGGGCCGCCATGTGTTCATGGAAAAACCGGCGGCGGTCTGCCCGGCGGGCGTCCGCTCCATCATGGAAACGGCAAAGCTGGCGGACAAGAAGGGCCTTTCCATTGTGGCGGGCACCCAGCGCAGGCACCAGAAGCCCTACCAGGAAATCATCCGCCGCATCCAGGACGGCGCCATCGGCGAGATTGTCTCCGCCGCCTGCTACTGGATTGGGGACTTCGGCTACTACCCGGCGGTGCTCCGCAAGGAAGGCTGGTCCGACGTGGAATGGCAGATCCGAAACTGGAACTATTTCACCTGGCTTTCCGGCGACCACATTGTGGAACAGCACCTCCACAACCTGGATGTGATCAACTGGATCATGGGCGCGCCGCCGGTAAAATGCCTCGGCATGGGCGGCCGCCAGCAGCGCACCGGCCCGGAATACGGCCACATCTTCGACCATTTCGCGGTGGAGTATGAATATCCGGGGGGCGTCCGCGTGCAGAGCCTGTGCCGCCAGATGGAAAACACCGACAACCGGGTCACGGAATACGTGGCGGGCACATTGGGCTCGGCGGTGCCGGGAAACGCCATCCAGGGCAAGAACAAATATGTCTTCAAGGGGGACCAGACGGATCCCTATGTCCAGGAGCACGCGGACCTGATTGCCTGCATCCGCGCCAACAAGCCCGTGAACGAGGCGCACGGCCTGGCGGAAAGCACCCTCACCGCCATCATGGGGCGCATGTCCGCCTACACCGGACAGGAGGTCACCTGGAAATGGGCGCTTGAAAAGAGCGAGCTTGATCTCACCCCAAAGGCGCTCTCCTTCGGGGAGCTTGCCGTGCCGCCCGTGGCGGTGCCGGGGGTGATGAAGCTCGCCTGACACGGCGTTTGATTCCCCGAACGCCGCCGCTTACCATGATCCGGTGTTTTGTCAGAAAACCAACATCAGGGAGCTGCGCCAATGAACACGGCCTGCTTGTCGGTCCTTGGGGCTCTTGTGTTTTCCTTCGCCGCCGGACAGCCCGCCCCCGGCAGTGTCGTGCCCGTCAAGGAGGGTGAAACCACCCTGTTCACCTACCGGGTGGGGCCGGCGCCCAACAAATCCTACGTGCAGGAACTCTTCACCCCGTCCGGCCTGAACGTGATTCGGGACCAGGTGCCCGACCACATCCACCACCACGGGCTGATGTTTGCCCTCGGCGTGGACGGCGTCACCTTCTGGGGCGAGCTTCCCGAGGCCGGAAAAGAGGTGTCAAAGCGCTTTCAGCAGAGCGGCGCCTCCCTCACCGAAGAGCTGGAATGGGTGCTTCCTGACGGGAAAAGGGTGCTGCGCGAACTCCGCACCGTGAAGGGAACCGCGGCGGCAAAGGACGGCCCGGCCCTGGTGGAATGGACCAGCCGGCTGGAGGCCGACAAGGACGGCGGGAAAATCACCCTGACCGGCGACCATTATTACGGCCTCGGCATGCGCTTCGCCGAGGACATGGACAAGCAGGGGCCGTTCATGCATTCCTCGGGCGCGCCGGGGGAACTGGTGCGCGGCAAGGAGCACAACACCCCCGGCGAGTGGTGCGCCTACACCGCCAAAACGAAGGGCAAGCCCGTCACCGTCGCCATGTTTGCCGCCCCGTCCAACCCGCGCCACCCCACGGTGTGGTTCACCATGCCGGAGGGCTTCGCCTACCTGTCGGCCACGCTGAACCTGTGGAAGCAGCCCCTGCCCCTGTCCCCCGGCGACACGCTGACGCTCACCTACGCCGTCGCCGTCTGGGACGGCGCGCAGTCCCCCGAAACCATCGACGCCGCCTGCAAGGCCTGGCAGTCCGGGAAATAACCTCAACGGGGGCGGCAGCCCCGGCACAAGGAGCCCAAAACCATGAGCATCACATCCGAATCCGGGGCGACGCGGCGCGAATTCCTGCGCCATGCCACCATGGCCGCGGCAACGGCGGGCGTTGCGGGCGCGGCCCGCAGGGCGCACGCGGCCAACAGCCCCAACGCGCGGCTGCGCATCGGCATCATCGGCTGCGGCGGCCGCTCCGGGGCGCATGTGTCCTCCTATGACTGGGTGAAGAGCGAGGGCCTGCCCATCGAGATTGCGGCGGTGTGCGACGTGTACAAGCCGCGCCGGGACCGCATGGCCAAAAAATACGACGCCAAGGCCTACGAGGACTACCGCGAACTGCTCGCGGACCCCTCGGTGGACGTGGTGAGCATCGCCACGCCGGACCACCACCACGGCTACCAGGCGCTGGACGCGGTGAAGGCGGGCAAGGACGTGTACTGCGAGAAGCCGGTGACCCACTGGCGGCAGTTCGAGCTGACCCGCGAACTGGCCATGGCCGTGAAGGAGTCCGGCAGGGTGTTCCAGCTCGGCACGCAGGGGCTGTCAGACTCGGCATGGCACCAGATGAAGAAGATGATCGCGGAGGGCGCCATCGGCAAGCCCATCCACGCGGAGTGCGGTTATTTCCGCGTGGGCGACTGGGGCGAGTCCGGCATGCCCATTGACGACGCCAATGTGAAACCGGGCCCCGAGCTGAACTGGGAGGCGTTTCTGGGCGACGCGCCCCGGAGGCCCTTTGACGTGAGCCGCTTCTTCCGCTGGCGCATGTACGAGGATTACTCCGGCGGTCCGGTGACCGATCTTTTCCCCCACTCCCTCACGCCCACCCTGTTCATGCTGGGCGGCGGCATGCCCGCCAAGGTGGTTGGCGTGGGCGGCAAGTACCGCTACGAGCCGCGCGAGGTGCCCGACACCTTCAACATGCTCATCGAATACCCGGGCGGGCTCACCGTGGCGGTGCTGGGCACCCAGGGCAACCCGCTCCAGGGCACGGGCGAACGGGGCGCGGGCGGGCGCGTTCCCATTATCCGGGGCTGGGACGCGGCCATCACCCTGGAGGGCAACGAGATTGTGCTGGTTCCGGTGGAAAACCCCGACAAAAACACCAGGCGCTTCCCCGTCGAGCAGGGCGAGGACACGAAGGCCTACTTCAAGTCCTTCATCGAGCACTGCCTGAACCGCGACACAAACACCGCGAGCAACGCGGAACTGGCCTACCAGGTGCAGACGGCGCTGCAGATGGGCGCGCTGGCGCTGCGCGAGGACAAGGTGGCCCGCTTTGACGCGGCGCAGCAGCGCATCGTTCTCTGATTGATTATTTGACGGACGCGGGCGGTTCGCCGGTGTTTCCGTCCCCGGTTGCGGGTTTCGCGCCGGGGGCGGCCCAGCGGACCGCCTGTTCCGTCAATTGCCGGAATTCGGGCAGGCTGAAGATGTCCGGGCCGTGTCCGGGCTGGATGAAGCACACCCGCGCGTTTTTATGGGTGCGGCACCAGCCGATTTCCCGCTGGCTGTCGGGGTGGTCCGTGGTCAGCAGGAGATGGTTGTCCGGTTCGGTGAGAAAACCCTTGTAGGTTTCGTCCGTGATGGTGAAGGGCTTCAGCCCCGCGGTGACGGGATGGTTTGGATCCTCCGGGCGCACCACAAATTCGGTGTCATGCCGGTAGGTGGACTGGGGAAAAGCCCTGTCCCCCTCCTTCACATCCTTGAGGAAATACCGCGCGCCGATGATTTTCCAGTATTCCGGCCAGTCGTTGAAGGCGGCGATGGCGTGGTGCATCACCACCAGCCCCACCCCCCGATCAAGCAGGGCAAGCAGGTTTTCCCTGCGCTTTTCAGAAATGCGCTGGCTCATGTTGTAGAGCAGGACGCAGTCGTAACCCCACTCCGAGATGTCCTCAAAAACCTCGCTGTCGTCCTTGAGCACGGCCATGTCGGCCTGGACGCCCCCAAGCCCGTCCACCATGTCCCGGAAAGGCTTCATTTCAAAGTCATGGCCGCCCACCACAACCAGCAGGCGCACCGGCTCCCCGGCAAAGGCGGAGGAAACCGCAAAAACAGCCAGCACCAGCGGCAGCGCCGCCGCACGGAACATCATGCCCATGGTGGATTCTCCCGTTGTCATGTTTGGGTCCGCTGTTGCGGTGTCCGCGCCTGCGATGATAGCATGGCCCCGGGGGTCGGCCCCTGGAGTTCGCACCGTGACTTACCGCAGGGAAATTGTACTGAAAATATTCCGCGGAATCTTCTCCGCGTACTTCTTTCTGCTGGTGCTGGCGCTTTACGCGGAAACCCGTGACGCGGCGGGGGAGATTAAGTGGCTGGTTCTGCAGTGGTTCGGCGCGTTCCTCTGCGCCGGGTGGCTGCTGGCGCAGCGGTGGTTTTCCCTGCCGGTGCGCCGGCCCCGGATGCTGGCCGAGCTGGTGACGCTGTTTTGCGCGTTGCTGCTGGCGTCGGCGCTGGCCTCACAGCACCGGTGGGCCTCGCTGGTGGAATTCTCGCGTTTTTTCTTCCTCACGGCGCTGTATTTCACCGCGTCCCAGGTGTTTTTTGAGCCCGGCCAGGTGCTCCGGCTGTTCCGCTTTGTCTGCGCGGCGGTGGGCGTTGCCGCCCTGTATGCCGCCCTGCAGGCGGCCGGATACGACCCGTTTCCCTGGGAAAGCCAGGATTCGGAGGTGTACCGGCAGCTTCCCTCCACCTTTGGCAACCCCAATTACGCCGCCCATGTGCTGGTGCTGGCGCTGCCGGTGACGGTGCTGCTGCTCATGTCGGGATGGTTTTGGGCGCTTCCGCTCATGGCGGGATTCGCCGCCTACCTCTGGCACACCGGTCAGCGGGGCGGGGTGGTGGCGCTGGCCGCCGCGGCGGGTGTGCTCGCGCTCGCATGGCTTTTCCGGCGGCTGCTGAAAAAACCGCACCGTGCCGCGGCGGCGGCCCTGGTGTCAGCCGCGCTGCTGGCCGCGCTGGCGGGCGGCGGGGCGATGGCCCTGCTGAAATGGCGCACGGGCACGGCGTTTCCGGTGGACGCGTCGGTGCTGCTCCGCTACCAGTCGCTGGTGGGCTCGTCCAGGATGGCGCTCAGCAGGCCGGTGCTCGGATTCGGCCCGGGGTGTTACAAAATTGAGAACCCCCGGTTCTGGACCTTCCACGAGCAGGAAAATTTCGCCCGTGATCTGACCATGAACCACCACGTGCACAATGATCCGCTGGAGCTTGCGGTGGATTCGGGGCTGCCCGCGGCGGGGGTGTGGCTGGCGCTGATGTGCACGGCCCTGGGCGGCGCGCTGATCATGGCGTGGACTGCCCGCGACCAGGCGCGGCGGCGGCTGGGCTGGCTTTTCGCAGCGGTTTTCACCGCGTTTTTTGTGGACGGCCTTTTCGGGTTCAACCTGCGGCTGCCCGTTTCCGCATCGCTGCTCTTCGTGTTTTTCGGGCTGATGGAGGGGCTGGCGGAGCGCGGAGCGCCCCCGGAATCCGGCGGAGGCCCCCGCGTTCCGGCATGGCTGCGGTGGCCCGCGGCGGCGGCGGTCCTGTTTTTCCTGCTGCTGGGCACCCGCGAGTTTGCGGGCATGTACCACCATCATCAGGGGGTGGGCGCGCAGGCCTCCAAGCAATACGCCCTTGCGGCGCGCCACTATGAGCTTGGCAGGATGATTGCCCCCTGGAAGCACCGCTTCCCCTGGCGTCTGGGGCAGTTGGCCATGGTTCGGCAGGACATGGAGACGGCGGAAAAGGAATTCAACACCGCGCTCGCCCTCAACCCGAATGACATCGTCATGCGCACCACGCTGGCGGAGGCGCAGATGGTGCGCGCCCAGCGCACCGACACGGAGACCCGCGAGGGCGCCCTGGAGGCGCTGCGGCTGTACGACGCCGCCGCGGAGAACGCGCGGTTTGTGCTGGAACTCTGCCCCATGTTCGCCCAGGCCCACGACGCCCTGGGCCGCGCGGCGTCGCTGGGCGCGGCGCTGCTGGCCGCCCGGAAAAACCCGGACATCGCCGACAAGGCGCGGGAGTACTGGCAAATGGCGCGCACCCACCTCCAGCAGGCGGTGGTTTCGGAGGACGCCACCGAGGGCCGGGCCGGCATTTACCGGAACCTGGGCCGGGTGTGCGTGGCCCTTTCGGACTTTGACGGCGCGGAGCAGGCTTTTGCCCGGGCCGCGCAGGCGGATCCCGCCGACGACGACACCTGGCCGCTGTTTCTCCAGTTCGCGCGGGAGCACAACCGCTTCGGACGTCTGCGCACGGCGCTTTCGGACCAGATTGACTGGCTGCGCAACAAGCGGGAGCCCGACCGCAACGCGCTGGCGACGATGAACCTGTTTTACGCGAACGTGCTGGAGGTGGGCTTTTCCGACCTGGACGGCGCGGAGGACGCCTACGGGCTGGCGGTGCAGTACGCCCCGCTCCGGGGCGAGGTGTGGACCAACCTGGCGCGGTTTGCCTTCACCACGGGCCGCATCCCCGCCATGCGGGCCATGATCCTCCGCTCCTGCGATCAGCTTGCGGCCAGGACCCCGCCGTCCCCCCCCCTGCCGCAGGTGGCGGCGGTGGACGCGGTGCTGCGGCGCGGACCGGAGGCCATGGACAACGCCACGCTGGTGCTGGCCACGGCGGCGCGCTCGGTGCGCCCCGACGCGCCCCTGTCCCCGGCGCAGGAGTTTGGCTGGGCCGGCATCATGCTCTTTGAGCTGCTCCAGCAGGACGCCCCGGACGAGGCGCGGACCTGCAACGCCGCATTCAACCTCGCCCTGGTCTTTGCCGTGACGGGCGAGTACGGGCGCGCGGACATGCTCTTCAACGGCGCAAGGCGGTGCCTGGCACCGGAGCTTCAGCCCGCGCTCGTGGTGCAGTGGGCCGACATGCGCGTGCGCCAGGACCGCGCGCGGGAGGCGCTGACCATGCTGGAGGAGGCGCTGGCGTCATACCCCGACGACATGGACCTGTCCTGGGCCGCGGCGCGCGCCATGGTCAAAATGGGCCGGCGCGAAGACGCCCTGCGCGCCTACCGGAGCCTGCTGGAGTCGGACAAGATGGAGGAGGGCGCGCGGGCCATGCTGCGGGAGGAGATGTCCCTGCTGGAAAAGTCGGAGCCCCCCGCGAAGCCGCAAGAAAATTGACACGCGGGCGGCGCGTGATATACAATTTGCCCGTCTTTGCCGCCGGAGTGGTGGAATTGGCAGACACGCATGGTTCAGGTCCATGTGCTCGCAAGGGCGTGAAGGTTCAAGTCCTTTCTCCGGCACCATAAATTACCCGCATGCCGCGGTTCCCCAGGGAACGGCGGCATGTTTTTTTTATGTCCGTTGGCTAGTTATGGAAGGAAGACGGGGACGCGTGGTACCATCCCTTTGGGCGCTTCAACCGCGCACCGAAAGGGAACACGGAAGCATGACGGGCAGTGTGGTTATCTTCGGCGGCAGGGGGCAGTTGGGGCGCGATCTCACGGCCCTGCTCGCGCCGCGCGCGGAGGTCGCCGTCGCGGACATGCCCGAATGCGACATCACCCTGCCCGGCGTCGCCGGCGGGTTCATCCGCAAACACTCTCCCGCGCTGGTGATCAACGCCGCCGCGTACACGGATGTGGAAAAGGCGGAGGACGAGCCGGAAACGGCCCGGCGCATCAACGAAGACGGCGCGCGGCGGGTGGCGGAGGCCGCGGCGGAGGCGGGCGCGCCGGTGGTCTATTACTCCACGGACTTTGTCTTTGACGGGGCGTCGGAAGCGCCCTACGCAGAGGACGCGCCCACCGCGCCGCTGAGCGTTTACGGGCGCACCAAACT